>NZ_JAQQPT010000018.1:0-173448 GCF_036688725.1 Pseudomonas lactucae
CAGGCCGACCTGGTAAAAGCATGGCCTGCCTGACGGCAGGCCGTTATCGGCCCGCACACAAAAAAACTGACACTCTCGCGTACCTCGCACTTTAAAAGCGTCCCCAAACCAACGACCGCCGAGCTGCCATAAGATCTTACATAGGGTCTTGCGCATCACACTGACCCCAACCTTTAAAAGCCAAAAACGGGAGGGGATCAATACCCCTTTACACATAAGTGATGTGCCGGTGCGGTTCTTCATAGCGCCCTACCAGACTCGTATATTGAATCCACCGTGGCATGCTGGCTCACGCAGCGTGCTGATGATGAGACCCCAAAACGAGACGTCATTATGAACAGTACAATTCAACCGCATTCAAACCTGAACGTAGCTGCACATGAGATCGATGCCGAATACTTCGAGTACAGCAAAGCGGCAAACCCGATCAGCGCGAACTTGATCACCCGCATTCCGTACCAGAGCTTCCCCGCTTCGCTCTATGATTCAGGCCCGTCTCGAACAGTTGCTCTCGACTTGAGCGAAAAACTACAGTGCGAAGGCCCAGCAACCGGCCCAGGTCTTTGCTCTAGTTTTATTCGACTGAACGCCGGCGATGACGTCACATTAGCGCCCAACGCGACCTCACAGGTTCTGTATGTAATCGATGGTAGCGGCAGCCTTTCGTACGGTGAAGAGGCGTTTGAATGGACCAAAGGTTGTTTTATCGCCCTGCCAGGGATGAACAGCACAACCCTGAAGGCGTCGGCGGACGCACGATTCTACTGGGTACATGATGAGCCTCTTCTTCGCTACTTAGGCGTGAGCAGAAGTGAAGACCGCTTCGCTCCGACGCTGTACCCTGCGGATGTCGCATCGGCAAAGCTTCGTGAAGCCGCTGATGACCCACGTGCACAGGATCGCAGCCGCATCAGCATTCTGCTGGGTAACAGCAACTTCCCCCAGACACGCACAGTGACCCATGTGCTGTGGGCTATGTACGGCATCCTCCCCGCCGGCTCGATCCAAAAACCCCACCGGCACCAATCCATCGCACTGGACTTCATCATTGACTGCCCAACCGGGTGCTATTCGCTTGTCGGGACTGAACTGGACGAAAATGGCCATATTCGTCATCCAGAACGCGTAGATTGGACACCAGGGCTGGCGTTCGTCACACCACCTGGCTATTGGCATGCCCACTTCAACGAGTCGGATCGCGAGGCATTTCTGATCCCGATTCAGGATGCAGGTCTACAGACATATCTGCGATCACTGGATATTCGGTTCAGCTAAATGGACGCCCGGTATGGCTAGCTCATACCGTGAACCATCACCATACAGGCGGGTTGACCACGCGATCTTGCTCCAGGTCTTTGATGTAACGCGAGACCGTAGAAGCTCTGATTCCCAAACGCCCTGCGGCTTTGGAGAAGCTGTTCTCATTGGCAGCCTCTACGAAAGCGGTCAGTGCTGCTAGGTAGTCCAAGTGCGCCTCTCTGGTTTTCTGGTGGCCAGCCCGGCAATTCGGGGCATTTGAGCCCTGATTAAGAGTTGCGCAAACCGCCGGAAATGAAGCGCAGACTACCTGGCGCTCAACGACAAGCGTAGAAGAATGCCAGAAACACAAAAGCCCCGCATTGCGGGGCTTTCGTTTGAATCTTGGCGGGAAACCAGGGATTCGAACCCTGGGAACGCTATTAACGTTCGCCGGTTTTCAAGACCGGTGCATTCAACCACTCTGCCAATTTCCCTTTTGCGTCACAGGATTATAGTAGGCCATCCTGTCTCAGCGGGCGCCATAATACCCGAATGAAACACACTGTCAAACTCTCGCCATAGCTTGTTACAGAGCGTCTGTTATGATCTTTGCGACTGAACGTTTCAAAACCGAAGGAGTGTCGCCATGCGCGAACAGAATTACGCAGTGAATGGCAACGCGCAGGCTGAGCAGCTTGAAGTCAGCCGCGTGTTGCGCAACACCTATGGCTTGCTCGCCCTTACCCTCGCCTTCAGCGGTGTAATGGCGTTCGTGGCGCAGCAGATGCGCGTCGGCTATCCGAATATCTTTGTCGTGCTGATCGGCTTCTATGGTCTGTTCTTCCTGACCAACAAGTTGCGCGACTCGGCCTGGGGCCTGGTGTCGGCGTTTGCCTTGACCGGTTTCATGGGCTTTATCCTCGGCCCGATCCTCAACCGTTACCTCGGCATGGCCGGCGGTGCGGAAGTGGTCAGTTCGGCGTTTGCCATGACGGCCCTGGTGTTCGGCGGCCTGTCGGCCTATGTGCTGATCACCCGTAAGGACATGAGCTTCCTGGGCGGCTTCATCACCGCAGGTTTCTTCGTGTTGCTGGCGGCGGTGGTTGCAGGCATGTTCTTCCAGATCAGCGGTCTGCAACTGGCGATCAGCGCAGGTTTTGTGCTGTTCTCCTCGGTGTGCATCCTGTTCCAGACCAGCGCCATCATCCACGGCGGCGAGCGCAACTACATCATGGCAACCGTCAGCCTGTATGTGTCGATCTACAACCTGTTTATCAGCCTGTTGCAGATCTTCGGCATCATGAGCCGCGACGACTGATTGCCAGCCGCATAAAAAATGCCCCGTATCGAAAGATGCGGGGCATTTTTTTACTTATCAAGAACATCAAGAGCCAGGCCGTCAGTACCGGTTGGGTTCCATTTCCAGCTCGACCTTGAAACGTTGGCGGATGTCCTGCTGGATGCGTTCGGCCAAGTGGGCAATGTCGTGCCCCGTGGCGTTGCCATAGTTGACCAGCACCAGCGCCTGCAACGTGTGCACACCCGCGTCACCGTCACGAAAGCCCTTCCAGCCGGCCTTGTCGATCAGCCAGCCGGCAGCGAGCTTCATCTGCCCTTCCGCCTGGGGGTAGGCCACCAGATCCGGGTACTGCGCCTGCAGTTCTTCGGCCAAGGCTTTGGGTACCAGCGGGTTCTTGAAGAAGCTGCCGGCATTGCCCAGCACGGCCGGGTCCGGCAGTTTTTCGCTGCGGATACTACAGATTGCGCGGCTGACATCGCTCGGCGTCGCGTCAGTGATCCCCTGCCCCGCCAGACGCTGTTGCACCGGGCCATAGTCGAGCGTGAGGTGGCGGGTGCGGCTCAGGGCAAAGCGCACCCGCAGGATCAGCCAGCGCCCGGTTTCGTGCTTGAACAGGCTGTCACGGTAGGCGAAGTTGCATTCGTGCAGCGTGAAGTCGCGCAACTCACCGGTGTGGCGGTCCAGGGCGGTGAGGCCGGCGAATACATCCTTGATCTCCACGCCATAGGCGCCGATGTTCTGCATCGGAGCCGCGCCGACGGTGCCGGGGATCAGGCTGAGGTTTTCCAGGCCGCAAAAACCCTGCGCCAGGGTCCACAGTACAAACGGGTGCCAGGCCTCGCCGGCTTCGGCTTCGACCACCACCTGCATGCCATCATCGTGCAGCACACGGATGCCTTGGGTGGCCATCCGCAAGACCAGCGCTGAAATGTCCTGGGTCAGCAGCAGATTGCTACCACCGCCAATGACCAGCAGCGGCAGCGCCTGCGCCTCGGCATAGGCCAAGGCTTCGCGCACATCAGCATCGCTGTGGGCCTCGGCGAACAACCGGGCGCGCACATCGATGCCAAAACTGTTGAATGGCTTGAGCGATACCTGCGCAAGTACTTGCAAGGTCATAACCGCCCCTTCAATTCGATCACCAATAAATCACAGGCCCGTTCGATCAGGTCCAGAACGCGTTCGAAACCTTGTTCGCCTTCGTAGTAAGGATCCGGTACTTCGTCCACTTCGGCGTCATACCGGCGCAGGAACAGGTCCAGCTCAGCCTTGCCCTGCCCCGGCTGCAGCGCCTTGAGGTTGCGCAGGTTGCTGTGGTCCATGGCGAGGATCAGGTCATAGCGCGCAAAATCGGCGCGGGAGACCTGCTGCGCACGTTGCGCCGACAAATCGTAACCGCGCACCAGCGCCGCACGTTGGCTGCGCTGGTCCGGCGGGTTACCGATATGCCATTCACCGGTGCCGGCCGAGGCCACCTCGACCTGACCGGCCAACCCCGCTTCGCGCAATTTATGGCGCAGTACGCCTTCGGCGGTGGGCGAGCGGCAGATATTGCCCAGGCAGACGAACAGGACCTCCATCAGGCCCCCAGCAGACGACGAACGCGGTCGAGGTCTTCCTGGGTGTCGACACCGGCAGGCGGTGCTTCCAGGGCATCCGCCACGTGGATGCGCACGCCATGCCACAAGGCCCGCAGTTGCTCCAGCGATTCGGTGTTTTCCAGCCAGCACGGGCCCCAGTTGACGAAGTCATGCAGGAAACCGGCGCGATAGGCGTAGATGCCGATATGGCGGCGATACGGCACGCCTTCCGGCAGCAGGTCGCGGTTGCGGGCGAAGGCGTCACGTGCCCACGGCAGGGTCGAACGACTGAAAGTCAGGGCCAGGCCGTTGACGTCGCTGACTACTTTAACCACGTTCGGGTTGAACAGCGTTTCAATGTCTTCAATCGGCTCAGCCAGGGTCGCCATGCGCGCCTCGTCATGGGCGGCCAGGTTGGCGGCCACCTGATCGATCACGCTCGGCGGAATCAGCGGTTCGTCACCTTGCACGTTGACCACGATGGCGTCGGGCGCCAGGCCAAGTTGCGCGGCCACTTCGGCCAGGCGGTCGGTGCCGGAATTATGGTCTTCACGGGTCAGTACCGCCTCGGCGCCGAAACCTTTGCAGGCTTCGATGATGCGCGGGTCATCGGTGGCTACCACCACGCGCTCGGCGCTGCTTTTGCAGGCCTGTTCCCACACCAGCTGGATCATCGGCTTGGTGCCGATCAGTTGCAGCGGCTTGCCCGGCAGGCGGGTCGACGCATAGCGCGAGGGAATGACAACGGTAAAGGCTGTGGTCATTTATCCAGGCGCTCATCGGTGGTCAGGGTGCGGGCTTCGCTTTCGAGCATCACCGGGATGCCGTCACGGATCGGATACGCCAGGCCGGCGCCTTTGCTGATCAGCTCGGTCTTATCGGCGCTGAGCTTGAGCGGGCCTTTGCAGATCGGGCAAGCGAGGATGTCGAGCAGTTTGGTGTCCATGAGGGTTTCCTGGAAAGAAGCGTTTAAGGCAAGAGTCGGTCGGGCAGCAGGCGCATCAGTTGCGTGTCGAACCAGGCGACGAACGCCGGCGACGGCAGCGCATCCACCGCAAGGTACCACCAGTCGGGCCGGGCAAAGGCGCGGCACTTCACCGCGTCCTTTTCAGTCATGACCAGTGGCAACGACGGCGTAAAATTCAAGACCTCGGCGCTGTAGGGCGCATGGTCGGCAAACGCATGGGGTATGGGTTGCCAGTGTAGCGTTTCAAGGGTGTTGAAGAAACGTTGTGGATTGCCGATGCCGGCGACCGCATGCACCCGCTGGCCCGGAGCGAAGTGCTCGACGCAGCGGCGCTCGCCGGTCTGCAGGTTGATCAGCGCGCTGGGCTGCAGGCGAAAGGCAAAACCATCGTCGCGATCTGAGCCGGCACCGTTATAAAGCAGCGCATCCACACTCTGCAAACGCTCCACCGGCTCGCGCAATGGTCCGGCCGGCAGGCAACGGCGGTTGCCCAGGCCACGGGCGGCATCGATCAGCACCAACTCCAGGTCGCGAGCCAGACGGTAGTGCTGCAGACCGTCATCGGAAAGGATCAGGTCGAGCGGTTCGCTGGCCAGCAGCGCCTTGACCGCGCGGCTGCGGTCGGGGTCGATCATCAGAGGCACGCCGCAACGCTGCACGATCAGCAGAGGTTCATCCCCCGCGACCTCGGCGCTATGGCTGGCTTCGACACGCCACGGCAACTGCGGCGGCTTGGCGCCATAGCCCCGGCTGACCACGCCGACGCGCAAGCCCGTGCGCCGGCAGTGTTCGATCAACCACAGGATCAGCGGCGTCTTGCCGGTGCCGCCGACAGTGATATTGCCGACCACCACCACCGGCACCGGCGACTGATAAATATCGCCCTCGCCCGCCACGAATCGCGCACGTTTGCGCGCCACGACGCGGCGATACAGGGACTCCAGCGGCCGCAACAGCGCAAGTGCAGGATGGCCCTCATACCAGGCCTTGAGCAAACGATCGGACATGGCCATCAGGGTGGGCTCGCCGCCTCGACCGTGCTCATGCGCAAGTGGCTGAAGCCCAGCTTGCCGGCAGCGTCCATCGCGGTGATCACGGCCTGGTGCTGGGTCTTGCCATCGGCACTGATGGACAGCGGCATCTTGGTATCGCCGCCGGACTCTTTCTCCAGGGCAACCATCAGGCTGGCGAGGTCGTTTTTCTCCAGTACCTGATTATTCACCGAGAACATACCGTCGGCGCTGATGGCGATGTCAATCTGCTTGACCTCCTGGTCTTCGGCCGGCGAACCGCTCACCGCTTCCGGCAGGTCGACACGCAGTTCGGTCTGCCGGGTGAAGGTGGTGGTGACGACAAAAAACAGCAGCAGGATAAACACCACGTCGATCAGCGACGCCAGGTTGATATCGACATTTTCCCGTTGCTTGCGGCGAAATTTCACGCGTTGCCCCCGACCAGGTCCACATCACGGTCGCCCTGCACCACTTCCACCAGCTTGATGGCTTCCTGCTCCATGCCGACCACCAGTTCATCGATGCGCCGTTGCAGGAAACGGTGGAAGAACACCGAAGGAATACCCACCATCAGGCCCGCCGCCGTGGTGATCAGCGCCTTGGAGATACCACCCGCCAGCACCGCGGCGTTGGTGCTCATGCCCGAGCCCATGAACGAGCTGAAGATATCGATCATGCCCAGCACCGTCCCCAGCAAACCGAGCAGCGGGGCCATGGCGGCGATGGTGCCGAGGGCATTGATGTAGCGTTCCAGTTCATGGATAACCCGGGCGGCGGCCTCTTCGATGCACTCTTTCATGATCTCGCGACCATGCTTGGAGTTGGCCAGGCCCGCGGCAAGGATTTCACCCAGCGGCGAGTCGGCGCGCAGGGCCTTGAGTTTTTCCTTGTCCAGCTGCTTGTTCTTGATCCAGCCCCAGACCTGCCCCAGCAGATGCTCGGGGGTGACACGACTGGCGCGCAACGTCCACAGGCGTTCGGCAACAATGCCGAGTGCGGCGATGGAGCTCAAGATGATCGGCAACATCATCCAGCCACCGGATTTGACCAATTCCCACACAGTGAATGTCCCCTCGAAAAAGTGCGCCACTTTACCATATAGGTTCGGCAGCGGGGTTCGTCGGCCATGCACCTCACTGTCACAGGTGCCGGCCGCCGGTCACGCCCGCCTAGGGGGCGTTCTCAATTAGTTTCCACGCCGCGTTGTCGCCTTAAAGCGGGCCAGGCAAGGCGCAGGCCGCTGGGAATGGTGTTCCCTTTCCAAGGCCTGCAACGCAGCATGGCCCGCTTTAAGGCACAACCCGAAGGGCCGGGCCTGCTGTTGTGCAGGGCTGCGTTGCTCGAAGCTTATTTGGAATGACCAAACCACGCTTCTCGCGCCTTGCCCTGCACAACAACAACAACAACAAGCCCGGCGCGGTGTGGAAACTAATTGAGAACGCCCCCTAGGGTAACCGCTCGCGCCAGAAACGCCGTTGACTGCGCGCAACGATTGGGGGTGCAAACGCGCCCAGTTGCAGGCGAATGGCTCCCTGTTCGGCGCTGTCGTAAACGTGGCTGCCCAGCGCCTGGTAGCGCTGCAGCACTTGCGGGTGAGGATGACCGAAGGCATTGCCACGGCCCCTGGAAATCAGCACCGATGCCGGGGCCAGTTGCTGCACGAAGGGCCAGGACGACGAACTGTGGCTGCCATGGTGCGGCGCTTGCAGCCAATCGGTGCGCACGGCCAGCGGCGAGGCGAGAAACGCCCGTTCGGCGGCGCGATCGATATCCCCGGTGAGCAGCAGCCGCTCGCCATTGGCCTGCACCTGCAATACGCAGGATTTCGGGTTGCCAGTGATAGCTTCAGGCCATTGCCATAGTTCGAATTGCACACCGTCCCACACCCACCGTTCACCGCTGACACACGGCTGAGTCGCGAGAAAGGTCGGCAGCCCCTCGGTTTCTCCGCCCACCACCCGTTTGATCGACACCCCCCGAGCAACAGCGGCAGCGCCACCGGCATGATCGGCGTCCGCATGGCTAAGCAGCATCATGTCCAGCGTCCCGACCCCGAGTTTCTTCAACGTCGGCAGCACCACCCGAGCGCCAAGGTCAACCGCTCCCGAGCGCGGGCCCGCATCGTAGAGCAAGGCATGATGACGGGTGCGCAGGATCAGCGCCTGGCCCTGCCCCACATCCAGCTGCTCCACCTCCACCCGCCCATGGGGCACCGGCTCGCGCGGTGGAAACACCGCCAACAGCAGCATCGGCCAGCCCAACAGGCGAAACGGCACGCCTTTGGGCAACAGCAACAATATCGCGCCCGCCAGGCTCACGCACCAATACCCCAAGGGCACCTCGGCCGGTATCCAGGCGGGCACTTGCCCAGCGAGCCATGCCAATCCCTGGAACAAGCCATCCAGCGCTCCACCCGCCAGCCACACAATCCCCGCCCCCAGAAACGGCACCCACAGCAACGCCGTCCCCAGCAATGCCAGCGGCAACACCACCAGGCTGATCCACGGCACCGCAACCAGATTGGCCAGCGGTGCACTGACGCTGACAGGCAACCCCAACACCAGCAATACGGGAAACAGACCAATGGCAATCAACCACTGGGGACGGGTCCAGGCCTGCCAGGCACTCCAGGGGCCCAAGCGCCCGCCGAACGCCAGGACCAGCACGGCGACCGCCGCGAACGACAACCAGAACCCCGGCTGCAAACTGGCCAACGGCTCAAGCACAAGCACCCCATTGAGTGCCAGCAACAGCGGCCACCACAGCCCCAGATGACGAAAACGCAAACGCCACACCAACACCAGGCCCACCATCACGCAGGCGCGCTGCACCGGCACGCCGAACCCCGCCAGCAGGCCATAGCCCAGCGCGGCGGCAAACGCCAGGCCACAGGCCCAGGGTAACCACGGCCAGGACCGCGGCCAGCACCCATACCGCGCCAGCAGCGCGACCACCCCGTAGACCAACCCCGCCAGCAGCCCGATGTGCTGCCCGGAAATGACCAGCAGGTGCACGGTGCCGGTGGCCTGCAATACGTGCCAGTCATCGAAGGCCAATCCGGAACCATCGCCCAGCACCAGGGCGGCCAGCCCCGCCTCACGGCCCTGCGCATCCACCGCCATCAACCGCTGGCGAACGCTGTCGCGCCAGGCATTGCGCGCCGGCGTCAAACGCTCACCGTCCTTCACCGAGCCCGTCGCGCCGATGCGCTGGGCCAGCAGCCAGGCTTCCCGGTCAAAGCCATGGAAATTAAGCAGCCCGGAGGGTCGCTTGAGGGTCACTGCCAAACGCCAGCGCTCACCGCTGCGCACCGTCGGTCCGCCATGCCAGGACACTCGGATACGCTTGGGCAACCGCGCCTTGCGTGACCGGCTGTCGGACAGTTCAAAACGCACACTGTCACCGGTTTGCTGCGCCAGCCCACTGACACGTCCTTCCACCCAGCGCGTCTGGCCGTCGAGGGACGGTGCCAGGCGGTCATCGAGCGCCCCTTGCGCGCTGATGCATGCCCAGCTCAGCCCCAGCAGGAAAAACGCCAACGGGTAAGTGCGAAACGGCAACAGCATCAGCGCCAGTACCAACAGGGCTATCAGCCAGCCGGTGGACGGCAGCGCCGGCAGCAACCCCAAAGTGAGCAGCCCCAGCGCAAGCGCAAACATCCCTGTTTTCATGGATCATCCCTTTCAAGTGATCCACTCAGTCTTAATCAGGGATTCGATGGCGCTTATGATGTTTTGTCACAAAGTCTGAATTTTCTGTTTATAGAATGCGCGCATACTTGCCCCTCGAACTGACCTGGACCCCTTATGCCCCGGCGCTTATTCAAACGGTACATGCCCGACCCCACCAGTATCAGGGAACACAAGTCATTACAGTTTCTTGGCACCTTGCTGCATGACCCGAACCTATGGCATCTCAATCGACACTCAGTGGCACGCGCCATGGCGGTGGGTTTGTTCGCGGCGTTTATCCCGATTCCGTTGCAGATGCTGCTGGCGGCAGTGCTGGCGATCACCGTGCGCGGCAATATGCCCATCGCCATCAGCCTGGTGTGGCTGACCAACCCGATCACCATGCCGGTGGTGTTCGTGTGCACGTATTTGACCGGCGCCTGGTTGATGAACGTACCGCCACGCAGCCTGCCCGATGACCTGAGCTGGGAATGGATCAGCGGTCAATTGAGTACGCTGTGGCAACCGTTCCTGCTGGGTTCGGTAGTGTTGGGGCTGGTGTTGGGCGCGCTGGCCTATTGCCTGACCATGGGCTACTGGCGCTGGTGGGTCGCGCACCAGTGGAAGAAACGCAAGCAGCGTCGCGGTTGAAAACCTAGCGCGCCGGCAAACGCAGATGGACGCGCAAACCCTGGCCGGTATTTTCCGCCCACAGGCTGCCGTCCTGACGCTGCAAGGCATTGCGCGCGATGCTCAAGCCAAGGCCAAAGCCGCCATCCCCTGGCCGAGACCCTTCGAGCCGGGTAAACGGCGCGAAAATCCGCTCCAGATCCTCGTCATCAATCCCACCGCCCTGGTCTTCCAGCCATAGGTGCCAGTACTCGCCATCCCGCTGCCCATCGAGGCATACCACTGCGTCCTGTGGGGAATGGCGTATGGCGTTGCGCAGGATATTTTCCAGGGCCTGGGCCAAGGCATTCAAATTGCCCCGCACCCAACACTGCGCGCCCAACAAACACGGCAGGCGCGATACAGGCCAATCGCTTTCAAAGCACGCGTTCTCACGCAGCATGTCCCACAGGGCCAGAACCTGGATATCTTCCTTGGGCAGCGGCGTCCGCTCTGCATCCAGCCAGGCCAGTTGCAGGCTGTCGTCCACCAGTCGCTGCATGGCATCAATCTCGCGCCCCAGCCGTTCGCGCAGTTGCGCCAGGTTCTGCTCACTGTCGCAGGCCACTCGCAGACGGCTCAACGGTGTGCGCAGTTCATGGGACATGTCCCGCAGCAACTGCTGTTGCAACACCACCGTGCCCTGCAAGCGCTCGGACATATGATCGAAGGCCCGCCCCAGTTCGCCCAGCTCGTCCTGGCGGCTGGTGGCATCGTGGGACATGCGCGTATTCAACTGATCCGCGCGCCAGGCATTGGCCTGCTCGCGCAGTTGATTGAGCGGCATGATCAACAGCCGATAGAGGCCGATGCACAGCAACAGGGTAAACAGGCCGGGGATCACACCGTTGGTCAGCACCCGCCAGAACACCTGGTAACGCCCCGGCATAAAGCGTTGCGGCAATTCGATCACCAGCGAGCCAGCGCTGGGGTCGGCCGCAAACGGGATCTTCAACCACGGCAAGCCCTTTACATGACGGCTGACCGGCCAATCCAGGCCGCGCAGGAATGTCAGGCGCTGGCTTTCGGCGTCGGTCAGCGGGTAACTGCTCAACGATTGCAAGTCATTGCCGATCACGCCGATCCACGTGCTTTCGCGCTTGCCCGTCGCCTGCAGCCACGCATCGACGCCGGCACTGCCGTCACGGTTCCAGGCCTGCTCGGCACTCACGGCATACCCACTCAAGGTGATCCGGGCCTCGTCCGACAGGTAGGCATTCTTCTGCTCCATGTACCGGCCCCAGGACCAACTGAGCCAGATCATCAACAAACAGAAGGCGATCAACAGGCAGGCCAGTTTCCAGAATAACGAATGCTTGCCCGGCAACCGCTTCAGTGAAGTCTCAAAACCCATCGGCGTGCCCGCTCAGCACGTAGCCCTTGCCCCACACCGTACGCACTTCGCGCTCGCTGTAGCCGATGACCTTGAGCTTGCGGCGGATCTGGCTGATATGCATGTCCAGACTGCGGTCATGGGGGGCATAGCCGCGTTGCAATACATGCTGGTACAGGAAGGCTTTGCTGAGGACTTCCTCCGCACTGCTATGCAGGGTTTCGAGCAGACGATATTCGCTGCGCGTCAGGCCGGCCGAATGTCCCAGGAAGGAGACATCGCACACTTCATCATCGAACCGCAGAGTCCGCGCATCGTCGCGCGCAGGGGCTCGTGCGGACAACGGACGACGATCCAGCGCGACCCGGCGCAGGATGGCCTCGATGCGCACCCGCAGTTCGACCATGCTGAAGGGCTTGGGCAGGTAGTCATCGGCGCCCAGGCGAAACCCACTGACGCGGTCAGCTTCGGCGCCCAGGGCGGACATCAGAATCACCGGGATCGAATGGCTCTGGCGCAAATGGGTCAGGATCGACAAGCCATCCAGTCCCGGCAGCAGGATATCCATCAACACCACGTCAAATGCCTGGTCACGTGCCATTTGGAGGCCCTGCCGGCCGTTCCGGCACCAGGTGACCTGAAAGCCACAGCGCCCCAGATGCTCATGGACATAGGCGCCCAGCACGGGGTCATCTTCGATGGTCAGGATACTGGGTAGGCTAACTGCTGCGGGATTCATTAGCGTCTGCAAGTCATTCTCAATCGCTGATTATTCAAGATTACCCCGCAGCAGGCAATCGCCACTCGACGCCCAACGGCCCGAAGATTGCGGTATGTCATTAATTTGCAAGATTCCACCCCGTGCAAATGGCTACACTGCGCAGGTGGCGCGGGCCGGATGCCGGCGCAGACTATTGAAACCAGCGTGGTAGCAGGAGAGTGGCGTGCTTAGAAGAATGGGGATAAAAGGCCGCGTACTGTTGCTGACCTTATTACCGACCAGCCTGATGGCGCTGCTGTTGGGGGGCTATTTCACCTGGATGCAGCTCTCTGAGCTGCAAGCCCAATTGCTGCAGCGCGGCGAAATGATCGCCGAGCAATTGGCGCCGCTGGTTGCGCCTGCGCTGAGCGGGCGCAACACCGAACTGCTGGAACGCATCGCCACGCAATCGCTGGAACAGCCGGATGTACGCACGGTGTCGTTCCTCGCGCCGGACCGCACTCCCCTCGCCCATGCCGGCCCGACCATGCTCAACCAGCCGCCCGTCGGCAACAGTTCGCATTTATTGCAACGCACCGGCAACGACGCCACCCGTTACCTGCTGCCGGTGTTTGGCCGTCACCGCAACCTGGCGGGCGATGTGATCCCCGATGAAGCGGACCGCCTGCTGGGCTGGGTCGAGGTGGAGCTGTCCCATAACGGCATGCTGCTGCGCGGCTATCGCAGTTTGTTCGCCAGCCTGCTGCTGGTTGCCCTTGGCCTGATCTGCACCGCCGCCCTCGCGCTGCGCATCAGCCGCACGATCAATGCGCCGATCGGGCAGATCAAGCAAGCCGTGGCCCAACTCAAGGACGGTAACCTGGAAACGCGTCTGCCGCCCTTGGGCAGCCAGGAACTGGACCAGCTCGCCTCGGGCATCAACCGC
The DNA here is from genome assembly GCF_036688725.1 of Pseudomonas lactucae. NCBI lineage: Bacteria > Pseudomonadati > Pseudomonadota > Gammaproteobacteria > Pseudomonadales > Pseudomonadaceae > Pseudomonas > Pseudomonas lactucae. Next base: position 13,419 of record NZ_JAQQPT010000018.1, read on the forward strand.
ATGGCCGAAACCCTGCAAAACGCCCAGGAAGAACTGCAGCACAGCATCGAACAGGCCACGGAGGACGTGCGCCAGAACCTGGAAACCATCGAAATCCAGAACATCGAACTGGACCTGGCGCGCAAGGAGGCCCTGGAGGCCAGCCGTATCAAGTCGGAATTCCTGGCCAACATGAGCCACGAAATCCGCACGCCGCTCAACGGCATCCTCGGTTTTACCCACCTGCTGCAAAAAAGCGAACTGACGCCGCGCCAGCTCGACTACCTGGGTACCATCGAGAAATCCGCCGACAATCTGCTGGGCATCATCAACGAAATCCTCGACTTCTCGAAGATCGAGGCCGGCAAGCTGGTGCTCGACAGCATCCCCTTCAACCTGCGCGACCTGCTGCAAGACACCCTGACCATCCTCGCCCCCGCCGCCCATGCCAAGCAGCTGGAACTGGTGAGCCTGGTCTACCGCGACACGCCGCTGTCACTGGTGGGCGACCCGTTGCGCCTCAAGCAGATCCTCACCAACCTGATCAGCAATGCGATCAAGTTCACCCGCGAAGGCACCATCGTGGCCCGCGCGATGATCGAGGACGAGCAGGAGGACAACGTGCAACTGCGCATCAGCGTGCAGGACACCGGCATCGGCCTGTCCAGCCAGGATGTGCGCGCCTTGTTCCAGGCGTTCAGCCAGGCCGACAACTCGTTGTCGCGCCAGCCCGGCGGCACGGGGCTGGGACTGGTGATCTCCAAGCGCCTGATCGAGCAGATGGGCGGCGAAATCGGCGTCGACAGCACACCGGGCGAAGGCTCGGAGTTCTGGATCAGCCTGAACCTGCCCAAGACCCGCGACGACGTCGAAGACCTGCCGTGCGCGCCGTTGCTGGGCCACCGTGTGGCGGTACTGGAAAACCATGAGCTGGCGCGCCAGGCCCTGCAACATCAACTGGAAGACTGCGGCCTGGAAGTCACGCCGTTCAATACCCTGGAAAACCTGACCAACGGCATCACCAGCGCCCATCAGACCGAGCAGGCCATCGACCTGGCGGTACTCGGCGTGACCGCCAACGACATACCGCCCGAGCGCCTCAACCAACACCTTTGGGACTTGGAACACCTGGGTTGCAAAGTGCTGGTGCTGTGCCCCACCACCGAACAGATGCTGTTCAACCAGTCAGTGCCCAACCCCAACAGCCAGTTGCAGGCCAAACCTGCGTGCACACGCAAACTGCGCCGGGCGTTGTCCGACCTGATCAGCCCACGCCCGTCGCGCAGTGAGCAGGGCGAACCCCTGGCCAGCCGTGCGCCTCGCGTATTGTGCGTGGACGACAACCCGGCGAACCTGTTGCTGGTGCAGACCTTGCTCGAAGACATGGGCGCCAAGGTGTATGCGGTCGAAAGCGGTTACGCCGCGGTCGACGCAGTGAAACTGGACACCTACGACCTGGTATTGATGGACGTGCAGATGCCCGGCATGGACGGTCGCCAGAGCACCGAGGCGATCCGCCAATGGGAAAGTGAGCGCCATGGCACGCCATTGCCGGTGGTGGCCCTGACCGCCCACGCCATGGCCAACGAAAAACGCGCCTTGCTGCAAAGCGGCATGGACGATTACCTGACCAAGCCCATCAGCGAGCGGCAGCTGGCCCAGGTGGTGCTGAAATGGACCGGGTTGGCCCTGCGCAATCAGGGGCCGGAGCGCTCAGTCGACGGCCTGCCCCCTGGCGTGCGCCTGCCAGTGCTGGACCACGAAGAGGGCCTGCGCCTGGCCGCGGGCAAGGCCGACCTGGCCGCCGACATGCTTGCCATGCTGCTGGCCTCGCTGGAGGCCGATCGCCAGGCCATTCATGTGGCGCGCGATGCCAATGACAACAACGCCTTGATCGAACGCGTCCACCGCTTGCACGGCGCCACCCGTTACTGCGGCGTGCCGCAACTGCGCGCCGCCTGCCAGCGTGCCGAAACCCTGCTCAAGCAGAACGACGCCAAGGCCATGAACGCCCTGGACGAACTGGACATGGCGATCGCACGGCTGGCCAGCGAGGCGCGGGTCAGCGCTTGATACCTATGAAACCGGTTTTTTGTGGTGAGCGAGCCGGCCTCGCGCGGGGCAAGCCCGCTTACCACAAAAAAAACCGCGCATAAGGGACTTCACCTAATCACTGCAGGGAGCTTTTTTGATGCGCGTCATTCTATTCAGCAGCCAGACCTACGACCGCGACAGTTTCCTCGGCGAACCCTTGCCGCCCGGCCTGGCGCTGCAATTCCAACCCGCCCGGCTGAACCTGGACACCGTGGCCCTGGCCGAGCACCACGAAGTGGTCTGCGCCTTTATCAACGACGATCTCAGCGCACCCGTGCTGGAACACCTGGCCCAGGGCGGCACCCGGCTGATCGCCCTGCGCTCGGCCGGTTATAACCATGTCGACCTGGCAGCCGCCAAGCGCCTGGGGCTAAGCATCGTGCGCGTACCTGCCTATTCACCGCATGCCGTGGCCGAACACGCGGTGGCCCTGATCCTCGCCCTCAACCGTCGTCTGCACCGCGCCTACAACCGCACCCGCGATGGCGACTTCAGCCTGCATGGCCTGACCGGTTTCGACCTGGTGGGCAAGACCGTCGGCGTGGTCGGCACCGGCCAGATCGGCGCGACCTTCGCCAAAATCATGGCCGGCTTCGGCTGCACATTGCTGGCCTGTGACCCCTTCCCCAACCCGCAGGTCCAGGCCCTGGGCGCACGCTACGTGAGCCTGGCCGAACTGCTGGCCGAGGCGCAGATCGTCAGCCTGCATTGCCCGCTCACCGCCGACAGCAAGCACTTGATCAACGCCCGTTCGCTGGCGCGGATGCAGCCCGGCGCAATGCTGATCAACACCGGCCGCGGCGGCCTGGTGGACACCCCGGCGTTGATCGAAGCGCTCAAGGACGGCCAACTCGGCTACCTGGGGCTGGATGTGTACGAGGAAGAAGCCCAGCTGTTTTTCGAAGACCGTTCGGACCTGCCCCTGCAGGACGACGTGCTGGCGCGTCTGCTGACCTTCCCCAACGTGATCATCACCGCGCACCAGGCGTTCCTCACCCGCGAGGCGCTGGCAGCGATTGCCGGCACTACTCTGGCCAACATTGCCGCATGGGCCGATGGCCGGGCGCAGAACCTCGTCGAAGGATGATCAGCGGTCACATACCAGGCTCATGATCATCAGGCACCCGTGATAGGATGCCGCGCCTATTTGGAGGATCCATGGCCGAACACGATTTCCGCTTCAGCTTGCTGAGCCCGCAACACACCCTGATCGAATGCCGCGCCCTGGTGCCGGGCCGTTACCAGGTCACCGGCAACGGTGGCTCGATCAAGCATGGCGACGTACTGATCGTCACCCTGCGCGGCAGTAAAACCCTGTCGATGCGCCTGACCGTCGAAGGAGACGCGCGCTACTCCATCCGCCCGGCGGGCCAGTGGGTCGCCATGGCCCAGGGGCCAAAGTTCGGCGAGCTGGAGATCCACACCTGGAAGGTCAACTGCGACAGCTGCGACGCGGTGCTGGAATTTGAATTCGCGGTGGAAACCAAGCTGACCAAAGAGCCCCTGCAACCGGCCGCCAATGCGCGCATCAAAGAATTGGGCTGGGCCAGCGAAGGCGACAAGCACCGCTGCCCGAAATGCCAGAAGGCAGCGAAATGAGACGCCTGCTGCTGCTCGCCGCCGTCGGTGCGGCCCTCAATGGTTGCGCCGGTGATGCGGTCAAGCTCAAGCAGGATCACAGCTACGTGGTGGAATGGATCGGTGAGCGGCCCTTGATGGATTACGCACACCTGACCGTCACGCTCGGCGCCGATGGTCGCGCCTATGGCAATGGCGGTTGCAACCACTGGTTTGCGCCGTACACCCTGGACGGCAACACGCTCAGCTTCGGCAAGTTGGGCAGCACCCGCAAGCTCTGCGGCGAAGCGTTGATGGAGCAAGAACAGCGCTTCTTCCAGGCCCTGCAAGGCGTGCAACGCTGGGACATCTCGCCGATCGAGCAGACGCGCTTCTGGCCGGCCGAGGGCAAGCCGATTCGCTTGTGGCTTGAAGAAGGCTGATTGCACCGCTCTGACGGTTGGTGAAATCCAAATGTGGGAGGGGGGGCAACCCCCCTCTCACCTTTGATTGGGGCAAATTCTCTAGCCGCGCAGGGCCTTGAGCTTGGCCAACACCCCCTCCGCCGTCTGCTCGCCCATCAACTGCTCACGCACCTTGCCCTTGTCATCGATGATGTAGGTGACCGGCAACGCCTCGCTGCGCGGAATATCAAAAATCACTTCCGGATTCTGTGCCAGTACGGTGAACTTGATGCCCAGTTTTTCGCTGGCCGCCTTCAATTCTTCACCCTGCACATTGTCGAAGTTGACCCCGAACACCCCCACGTTCTGCGCCTTGAGCTGTTCGGCCAGGGCATTGAGTTCCGGGATTTCCGTGCGGCACGGGCCGCACCACTCCGCCCAGTAGTTGACCACCAGCCATTGCTTGTCCAAGCGTTCGGCCGCGACTTTCTGGCCGTACTGGTCAACACCGTAGTCATTCCCGCAGCCGCTGAGCAGCAGGGTTGTGATGATCGCCAATGCACCGATCAGTCGCCTTGTCATGGGGTATTCCTTCGCAAAAATGAACGTTGGCTGCGACCTATCGCCTCTTACGGTTTAAGGACGGGGTGCCGCGCGGGTAGAATACCCGCCACCTTACGCAAGATGCGACCCGCACATGACCGATCTGACGCTTTATCACAACCCGCGCTGCTCGAAATCCCGCGGTGCGCTCGAACTGCTCGAAGCCCGCGGCCTCGCCCCCACCGTGGTGCGCTACCTGGAAACGCCGCTGAACACCGCGCAAATCAAGGCCCTGCTCGCCAAGCTCGGCCTCGGCGCGCGTCAACTGCTGCGCACCGGCGAAGACGAATACAAAAGCCTCAACCTGGCCGACGCCAGCCTCAGCGAAGCGCAACTGATCGCCGCCATCGCCGAGCACCCCAAGTTGATGGAACGCCCGATCCTGGAAACCGCCGACAAGGCCATCATCGGCCGCCCACCGGAACGCGTACTGGAGATTCTGCCGTGACCACACCGTATGTGCTGGTGTTGTATTACAGCCGCAACGGCTCGGTCAGCGAAATGGCCCGGCAAATTGCCCGGGGCATCGAGCAGGGCGGGATGGAAGCGCGCTTGCGCACCGTGCCGGCGATCTCCACCGAGTGCGAAGCCGTGGCGCCGAGCATTCCGGACGAAGGCGCGCTGTATGCAAGCCTCGACGACCTGAAGCACTGCTCGGGCCTGGCCCTGGGCAGTCCGACGCGTTTCGGCAACATGGCCGCGCCGCTCAAGTACTTCCTGGATGGCACCAGCAACCTGTGGCTCACCGGTGCCCTCGTCGGCAAGCCGGCTGGCGTGTTCACCTCCACCGCCAGCCTGCACGGCGGCCAGGAAACCACGCTGATGTCGATGTTGTTGCCGCTGTTGCACCACGGCATGCTGATCACCGGCCTGCCCTACAGCGAACAGGCGTTGCTCGACACCCAGGGCGGCGGCACGCCGTATGGCGCCAGCCACCATTCCGGGCCGGACGGCAAGCGCATGCTCGATCAACACGAAATCACCTTGTGCCGGGCCTTGGGCTTGCGCCTGGCAACTACCGCCACGCTGCTGGAGAACGGCCGTGGCCAGAAAACCTAAAGTCCTGCCGTCCCAGGCGTGGCTGGAGCCGCGCGTCAAGATTGCACGCGCCTTGAGCCTGCTGGCGTTGTTCGCGTTGGTGGGGTTGCTGTGCGTGTATTACCTGTTCGTAGCCGACCTGCACGGCGCGCGACCGTGGGTGATCCTGCTGATCGAACTCGTGCCGTTGCTGGTGCTCGCGCCGGGAATGCTGATCGGCAGCGCGCGCGGGCATTCGTGGATGTGCTTTGCGGTGAACCTGTATTTCATCAAGGGCGCGCTGGCGGCGTATGACCCGAACCGGCAAATGTTCGGGGTGCTGGAGATGCTGGCAAGCCTGGCGGTGTTCTGTACGGCGCTGTTGTATGTGCGCTGGCGGCACCAGTTGAATCGGCGGCTGGCGGCGGCCTGATAGAGAGTTGGCGCCGGACAGTCAGTCTTCGCGAGCAAGCCTCACCTCAACCTCAGTGATTCACCGTATACGCCAGCATCATCGACAACTGGCACATCGGCCGCCCACTCTCGGCATGCCACTGGTTGAACGCGCCCTGCACCGTCGCCAGGTCGCGCAGGCTGGTGGGCGCCTTGTCGACGATCTTCTGTGCATTAAGGGCGGCCACCACGTCATAGCTGGGCACGAAGGTATCCTTGCCCACCATGCGCAAGAAGCGCGGAGCCGACAGCCCGCCCAACTGGTGGCCATGCTTGCTCAGGTACTTCCACAGCCCGACGATGTCGGTCACCGGCCAGTCAGCGATAAACGCGCCGAAGCTGCCCTTTTCCTGCTCGATATCCAGGACCATCTGCGCATTGCGCGGCACGCTCTTGAGCTTGCCCAGATGCCGGATAATGCGCGTGTCCTGCATCAGGCGCTCCAGGTGCTCGGCGCCCATCAGTACGACTTTTTCCGGATCGAAGCCGAAGAACACCTGCTCGAACGCCGGCCATTTGGCGTCCACCACACTGTGCTTCAAACCGGCGCGGAATACCCGCAGGGCCAGGGTCGACAGGTAGCGATCATCGCTGATCTTGCGCAATTGCGCCGCAGTCTTGGGTACAGGCAGGTGGGCGTCCAGTTCGGCGGCCGAACCGAAGCGGTTCAGACAGTATTCGTGCAACCACTTGTAATCGCGCATGCCCTCTCCTGGCAATTCAATTGAAAACGGCGCTCGCAAGCGCCGTGTGTCAGAGCATTGGAGTCGCTCAGAGGTTCACTACATTGACGAAGCGCGACGCCGCCGTTTCGTCGATCTTCAGGCTGGTAAAGTCGAACAGGTTGCGGTCGGCCAGCTGTGACGGGATCACGTTCTGCAGGCTGCGGAAGATGCTTTCGGTTCGGCCCGGCGTCTTGCGCTCCCAATCCAGCAGCATCTCCTTGACCACCTGGCGCTGCAGGTTTTCCTGGGAGCCGCACAGGTTGCACGGGATGATCGGAAACTGCTTGAGGTCGGAGTAGGCCTGGATGTCCTTCTCGTTGCAATACGCCAGCGGGCGAATCACCACGTTACGCCCGTCATCGGCACGCAGCTTGGGCGGCATGGCCTTGAGCGAGCCGTTGAAGAACATGTTCAGGAAGAAGGTCTCGACGATGTCGTCGCGATGATGCCCCAGGGCCATCTTGGTCGCGCCGATCTCATCGGCAAACGTATAGAGCGTGCCACGGCGCAGGCGCGAGCACAGTGAGCAGGTGGTCTTGCCTTCAGGAATAAGCTCCTTGACCACCGAATAGGTGTCTTTTTCGACGATGTGGTACTCGACGCCCAGCGCTTTAAGGTAGGCCGGCAGCACATGCTCGGGAAAGCCCGGTTGTTTCTGGTCCATGTTGACGGCAACGATCTCGAACTGGATCGGCGCGACCTTTTGCAGGTGCAGCAGCACATCGAGCAGGGTGTAGCTGTCTTTGCCGCCGGAGAGGCAGACCATGACCTTGTCGCCGTGCTCGATCATGTTGAAATCGGCGACCGCTTCACCGGTCAGACGGCGCAGGCGTTTTTGCAGTTTGTTCTGATTGACCGTAAGAGTGCCCATGGCGCTTGGATCCGCTGGAGGTGTGTGACAAAAAGCGCAGCATTTTACCTTCATGGACGAGCGAGTTCCATTACCTCCCACAGATCCCGGCGCGATTACGGCGCGTATTTACAGCGCAATTTGCTCTAAAGGCCCTACGGTTATTCCGGTCATCCCTTCCTATACTGCGACGTGAGGTCGCACATATCTATCCAGACCTTTCAGGCCATTTGGCCCGTGGGCGCTCCAATGGGGGGCGATGGTAATAACGACAGGAGTGACTGGCATGATCCATCACGTCGTGGGGCTGTTTACCCATCCCGACCAGGAATGGCGGGAAATTCGTGGCGATAAGGAAGAAAGCATCGGCCACATGTACCTCACTCATACCCTGATTCTCGCGGCGATCCCCGCACTATCAGCGTTTATCGGCACCACCCAGGTCGGCTGGGTCATCGGCAACCGCGCGCCCGTGATGCTGACCCAGGAAAGCGCGCTATGGATGACCATCATGTCGTACGCCGCCATGCTCGGCGGCGTGGCGGTGATGGGCGCGTTCATCCATTGGATGGCCCGCACCTACGACGCCAGCCCCAGCATGGCGCGTTGCGTGGCCTTTGCCACCTACACCGCCACGCCGCTGTTTATCGGTGGGCTGGCGGCGCTCTACCCGCATATGTGGCTGGGCATGGTCGTGGGCACGGCGGCGATCTGCTACACGGTGTACCTGCTGTATGTGGGGCTGCCGACCTTCATGAGCATCGACCCGGACGAGGGTTTCCTGTTTTCCAGCTCGGTGCTGGCCGTAGGCCTGGTGGTACTGGTGGCGATCATGGCATTTACCGTGATCGTCTGGGGCCTGGGCGTAGGCCCGATCTATACCAACTGACCTGATAACCCCGCAGGCAAGGCCACCGCAAGGTGGCTTTGTACGTTATGCGTGACCATTCGGCGCCTGACAGATTCGGAAATACCCGGCTTTGCGGCATACTGGGCGTCTCTGGAGAGATGTACAGCATGTCCGAGCAACTCAATACCCGCGTCGAAGAGTGTTTCCTGCAAGCCGAATCCTTTTTCAAACGAAGCTTCAAACGCCCCCAGGTCAGCCTCAAGCTGCGGGGCCAGAAAGCCGGTGTCGCGCATCTGCACGAGAACCTGCTGCGCTTCAACCCCCAGCTGTACCGTGAAAACAGCCAACATTTTCTGAAGCAGACCGTGGCCCACGAAGTGGCGCACCTGATCGCCCATCAATTGTTTGGCGAACGTATCCAGCCCCATGGCGAGGAATGGCAATTGATCATGCGTGGGGTTTACGAACTGCCGCCGGACCGTTGCCACACCTATGCGGTGAAGCGTCGCCAGGTGACCCGCTACATCTACCGTTGCCCGTGTGCCGACAGCGACTTTCCATTCTCGCCGCAGCGTCATGGGATGGTGGGCCAGGGGCGGCGGTATTTGTGCAGGCGGTGTCGGCAGACCTTGGTGTTTACCGGGGAAACCCGGGTGGAGTAAGGGCCTCATCGGGGGCAAGTCGGATCAGTTATGCAACCACCTTGGCGTGCCGCAGTTGCGCTATGCGCTGAGCGCTCAGCCCCAACTCCGCCAACACCTCATCACTGTGCGCGCCCACCACGACACCCATATGCCGGGGCGCCGGCAGCCCCTCGGAAAACTTCAGCGGGCAGGCCAGTTGCGCCTGTGTCGAGCCATCGCCCCGGGGTACTTGGCTCACCAATTCGCGCGTCTTCAACTGCGGATGTTCCAGTGCCTCGGCAAAACTCAACACTGGCTCGACACACGCATCCAGCTCGGCAAACAGCGCACACAGTTCGTCAAAGCTGCGCTTCTCGAATTCAACCTGCAGCGCCTGTTTCAGCGCTGGCTGATGCTCGGGGTTCAAGCCCAGTGCCGCCAGCTCCGGTCGCCCTAATGCCATGCATAACTGCTGCATAAACGCCGGCTCCAGGCTGCCGACCGACATCCACCGTCCATCGCGGGACCGGTAGTAGTCGTAGAAACCCCCTCCATTGAGCGCGTGGCTTTCCCACCCAGGCTCCACCCCGCACGCCAGGTAACCCGCACCGGCCATGGCGTTGAGGCTGAATGAGCAGTCCGTCATGCTCACATCCAGGTATTGCCCCACCCCGCTCTGCTGCCGTGCGATCACCGCCGCCAGCAGCCCCACCACCGCATGCAACGAGCCGCCGCCAACATCGGCCAGTTGCACGCCCAACGGCAACGGCCCGCTGTCCCTGCGCCCCGTATAGCTGGCCAGCCCCGCCAGGGCCAGGTAGTTGATATCGTGACCGGCACGGTCCTTATAGGGGCCGGTCTGGCCGTAGCCGGTGATCGACACATAGATCAACCCTGGATTGATCGCCTTCAATGCCTCGTACCCCAGGCCCAGGCGCTCCATCACCCCAGGGCGAAACTGTTCGAGCACAATGTCGTAGTCCGTGACCAGCGCTCGCACGATCTCCAGCGCTTCAGGCTGCTTGAGATCCAGCGCCAGGCTGCGCTTATTGCGGTTGAGGTAGGCATGGCTCGCCGAGGTACCCCGGTCGTGGGGCGCCAGCATGCGCAGCAGGTCCATGCGCGTGGGCGACTCGATCCGCAGCACCTCGGCGCCCATGTCCGCCAGCATTAGAGAGGCAAACGGGCCGGGCAGCAAGGTGGAAAAATCCAGGACTTTGAGGGACGCCAAGGGACCTGACATGGAGACTCCATTTGGATTTCGAATACCCACAGACTAGGCAGCCTTGCGCCTACCGGCAATCGCCAGAACGCTCATCCCGTGTGACCGTTTTGATCGCGGCGGGCTTTTTCGCGGCGGCGGCTTTATCATTGACCCACGTTTGCTTGCCGAGTGTTCCATGAAGTTCGCGATTGCCCTGTATTCCGCCGCCCACGCGCCCTCCTCGCGCCGCGCCTTGCTGTTCGCCCAAGCGGCGCTGGCCGGTGGACACGAGATTGTGCGGCTGTTTTTTTATCAGGATGGCGTCTACAGCGCGTCCAACAGCATCGTTGCGCCCCAGGATGAGCAAGACATCGCTCGCCAATGGCGTGAGTTCGTCAGCCGGCACCAGCTTGACGCCGTGGTGTGCATCGCCGCCGCCTTGCGCCGTGGCGTGCTCAACAGCGAAGAGGCCACGCGCTATCAACGCAGCGCGGTCAACGTCGACGCGCCGTGGGCGCTGTCGGGCCTGGGGCAGTTGCATGATGCGATCCAGGCTGCCGACCGCTTGATCTGTTTTGGAGGGCCCTGACATGTCCAAATCCCTATTGATGATCAGCCGCCAGGCCCCGTGGTCCGGGCCGAGCGCGCGCGAGGCGCTGGATATCGTGCTGGCCGGTGGCGCGTTTGATCTGCCCATCGGCCTGCTGTTCATGGACGATGGCGTGTTCCAACTGATGCCAAACCAGAACGCCAAGGCCGTGCAGCAAAAAGACCTGAGCGCCAACCTGCAGGCGCTGGAGCTGTTCGGCGTCGAAGAGGTGTTCGCCTGCCGCCACAGCCTGGCCGAACGCGGGCTCGTCCCGCCGGCAAGCGCCCAGCCGCTGAGCAGCGAAGCGATTGGCGAGCTGATTGACCGTTACGACCAGGTGATTACCCTCTGATGTCGACTTTACATGTGCTGTCTCATTCCCCGTTTACCGATAGCCGCCTCGACAGCTGCCTGCGTATCTGCGGCAGCGAGGACGCGATCCTGCTCTGCGGCGACGGCGCCTACGGCCTGCACAGTGCGGCCCTGCAAACCCGAGGCGTGAAGGTGTTCGTACTGGCCGAAGACATGCAGGCGCGCAATCTGCCGCTACCCGACTGGGCCGACAGCGTGGATTACCCAGGTTTCGTGCAACTGTCGATCGACTACGACAAGGTCAACACCTGGCTATGAACACCCTCACCGTCGGCGAGCGCACCCTGGAACTGGACAAGGACGGCTACCTGGTCGACCTGAATGACTGGTCCACCGAGGTCGCCAACGCCCTGGCCGCCGCCGAAGACCTGGAATTGACCGCGGATCACTGGCAGATCCTTGAACTGCTGCGCGGGTTCTACGCCGAATTCCAGCTGTCCCCGGCTACGCGCCCACTGATCAAATACACCGCCTTGAAGCTGGGCCCGGAAAAAGGCAACAGCCTGCACCTCAACAAACTGTTCAACGGCACTCCCGCCAAACTCGCCGCCAAGCTGGCGGGCCTGCCCAGGCCGACGAATTGCTTATGACCGACTATGCCCCGCTGACTCTCGAAACCCCGACCGAGCATCCGTTTGCGCAGTTCGTGCGCATCCTGGGCAAAGGCAAGCGCGGCGCGCGCAACCTCACCCGCGAGGAAGCGCGTGAAGCCATGGGCATGCTGCTCGATGAAAAAGTCGAAGACACCCAGCTCGGCGCCTTCCTGATGCTGCTGCGGCACAAGGAAGAAAGCCCGGAAGAACTCGCCGGTTTCACCGAAGCCGTGCGCGAACGCCTGAGCGCGCCGGCACTGAATGTCGATGTCGACTGGCCCACCTATGCCGGTAAAAAACGTCACCTGCCGTGGTTCCTGCTGGCGGCCAAGTGCCTGGCCCAGAACGGCGTGCGCATCCTCATGCACGGCGGCGGCGCGCACACGGCGGGCCGGCTGTACACCGAGCAGTTGCTCGACGCCTTGCAGATTCCGCTGTGCCGCAACTGGCAGCAGGTCGAAACGGCCTATGAGCACGGCAACCTGGCGTTTATTCCGCTGGGCGACTGGGCGCCGCAACTGCAGCGCATGATCGACCTGCGCAACACCCTGGGCCTGCGCTCACCGATCCACTCGCTGGCGCGCCTGCTCAACCCGCTGAATGCGCGTTGCGGCCTGCAGAGCATTTTCCACCCGGGTTACCAGGGCGTGCACCGCGACGCCAGCGGCCTACTGGGCGATAACGTGATTGTGGTGAAGGGCGACGGCGGCGAAATCGAGATCAACCCGGACACCGCGAGCCACCTCTACGGCACCACCGGCGGTGCAAGCTGGGACGAAGAATGGCCCGCCCTCTCCGCCCAGCGCCATGTCAAACCGGCGACACTGGACCCCGAACATTTGAAAGCGCTATGGCGTGGCGACGTCGAGGACAGCTACCCACAACTGGCGCTGATCGCCACTATGGCCCTGGCCTTGCGCGGCCTCGGCCATTCGCGCGAACAGGCATTCGCATTGGCCCAGCAGTACTGGGACACGCGGGACAAATCGATTTAATCGATCATTCACCCGCAGTCTTTGCGCTTTTAGTTCGAACTCATCCCTTTAGACTGGGCTCCAATGCTTATTAGTTGAGGAGCCAGTCATGGGTTTGCTGATCGAAGGACACTGGAAAGACCAGTGGTACGAAAGTAGCGCAGATGGCGCTTTCCAGCGCGAACAGGCGCAGCGCCGCCACTGGGTGACCGCCGACGGCCAGCCTGGCCCGAGCGGTGAAGGCGGTTTCAAGGCTGAGGCCGGTCGTTATCACCTCTATGTGTCCCTGGCTTGCCCCTGGGCTCATCGCACGTTGATCATGCGCAAGCTCAAGGGCCTGGAAAGCCTGATCGACGTGTCCGTGGTCAGTTGGCTGATGCTGGAAAACGGCTGGACCTTCGACAAGGCTCACGGCTCGACCGGCGATGCCCTCGACGACTTTACCTACATGCACCAGCGCTACACCGCCGACACCGACGACTACACCGGCCGCGTCACCGTGCCCGTGCTGTGGGACAAGCAGCTCAAGCGCATTGTGAGCAATGAATCGGCGGAGATCATTCGCATGTTCAACAGCGCATTCAACGGGCTGACCGGCAACACCCTGGATTTCTACCCCGAGCCGCTGCGCGCAACCGTTGATGCACTGAACGAGCGCATCTACCCGGCCGTGAACAACGGCGTGTACCGCGCAGGCTTCGCCACATCGCAGCAAGCGTATGAACGCGCGTTTGATGATGTGTTTGCCGAGTTGGATCATCTGGAACAGCACTTGGGCGGCCATCGCTACCTGGCCGGCGAATACCTGACCGAGGCGGACGTGCGCTTGTTTACCACGCTGATTCGCTTTGATGCGGTGTATTACAGCCACTTCAAATGCAATCTGCGGCGGATCGCGGATTATTCGAACCTGTCGAACTGGTTGCGGGAAATGTATCAGTGGCCGGGCGTGGCCGAGACGGTGGATTTCGAGCACATCAAGGGGCATTACTACGCCAGCCATCGCACGATCAATCCGACGGCGATTGTGCCGAAAGGGCCGTTGCAGCGGTTTGAGGGCAAGCATGATCGGGCGCGGTTGGTGGGCTCAGGAGTTTGGAGCTGATCCAAAAAACAGGGTGTGATGAATGGCCGCATCGGGAGCAAGCCCCTCCCACACTTGGAATGCGTTCCAAATGTGGGAGGGGGCTTGCTCCCGATGCTTTTTAAGCCTCACACCTGGGACTGAGCGCCTTCAAACCACTTCAGTTTCTCGCGCAATACCACCACCTCACCCACGATCACCAGTGTCGGCGCATGCACTTCATGCTCCGCCACCATGCGTGGCAAGTCCGCCAGGGTGCCGGTGAACACGCGCTGGTTGGACGTGGTGCCCTGCTGGATCAATGCCGCCGGGGTATCGGCGGCGCGCCCATGCCTGATCAACTGCTCACAGATGATCGGCAAGCCGATCAAGCCCATGTAGAACACCAGCGTCTGCGAGGGCCCGACCAAGTCCTGCCAAGGCAGATCCGAGGTACCGTTCTTCAGGTGACCGGTGATAAAGCGTACCGACTGTGCATAGTCACGATGGGTCAGCGGAATCCCGGCATACGCCGCGCAGCCACTGGCTGCGGTAATGCCCGGCACCACCTGGAACGGGATGCCATGGGCCGCCAGCTCCTCGATCTCTTCGCCGCCCCGTCCAAAAATGAACGGGTCGCCACCCTTGAGGCGCAGTACGCGCTTACCCTGCCTGGCCAGGTCCACCAGTTGCTGGTTGATCTGGTCCTGCGGCACGGCATGGTCCGCGCGACGCTTGCCGACGTATACACGCTCGGCATCGCGACGGCACAGTTCAAGAATCGCCGGCGCTACCAGACGGTCGTACAACACCACGTCCGCTTGCTGCATCAGGCGCAGCGCGCGGAAGGTCAGCAGGTCCGGATCACCGGGGCCTGCGCCCACCAGGTAGACTTCACCCGGCGCATGCGGCGGTGCACCGTTGACCTTGTCGATCAACAGGCGCTCGGCCTCATCGCCCTGCCCGGCCAACTGGCGGTCGGCAATCGGGCCTTGGAACACTTCCTCCCAGAACGCACGGCGCTGCTGCACATCCGGGTACAAACCTTTGACCTGGGCACGAAAGCGCGCCGCCAACCCGGCCAATTGACCGTAGGTGGATGGAATCCAGGTTTCCAGCTTGGCGCGGATCAGGCGTGCCAGCACCGGCGCATCGCCGCCACTGGACACGGCAATCACCAAGGGCGAGCGGTCGACAATCGCCGGGAAGATCACGCTGCACAGGGCCGGCGCATCCACCACATTGACCGGCACGCAGCGACGCTTGGCGTCACTGGACACTTGCGCATTCAGGGGCTCGTCGTCGGTCGCGGCGATGACCAGGGTGCAGCCGTCGAGGTCGGCCTCCTGATAACCGCGCAAAATCAGTTCCCCGCCACTGCCCAGCACCAATGCACGCAGTTGGTCTTCGATCTGGGGCGCCACCACCCGCAGCACGGCGCCGGCGTCGGCCAGCAGCCGGGATTTGCGCAAGGCAATTTCCCCGCCACCGACCACCAGCACACGGCTGCCGCGCAGGTTATGAAACAGCGGCAGAAATTCCATTTAGCGGATGACCTCAACGCCTGCCATGTAAGGCTTGAGCACTTCAGGCACGCGAATCGAACCGTCGGCCTGCTGGTAGTTTTCGAGCACCGCGACCAGGGTACGGCCTACCGCCAGGCCGGAGCCGTTAAGGGTGTGTACCAGTTCCGGCTTGCCGGTCTCCGGGTTGCGGAAACGCGCCTGCATGCGACGGGCCTGGAAATCGCCGCAGTTGGAGCACGACGAAATTTCGCGGTACTTGTCCTGGCTCGGCACCCACACTTCCAGATCGTAGGTCTTCACCGCGCTGAACCCCATGTCGCCGGTGCACAGTGACAGTACGCGGTACGGCAGCTCCAGCAATTGCAGGACGCGTTCGGCGTTGGCGGTCAGGCCTTCAAGGGCCTGCATGGAGGTCGACGGCTCGACCACCTGGACCATCTCGACTTTATCGAACTGGTGCTGGCGGATCATGCCGCGAGTGTCACGCCCCGACGCACCGGCTTCACTGCGAAAGCACGGGCTGTGAGCGACGAACTTGATCGGCAGTTGCTTGGCGTCGAGGATTTCGCCGGCGACGATATTGGTCAGCGACACTTCGGCCGTCGGGATCAGGTACAGGTCAGCTTCGCCATCGCGGCTGATCTTGAACAGGTCCTCTTCGAACTTCGGCAACTGGCTGGTGCCCACCAGCGCCGGCGCCTGCACCAGGTACGGGGTGTAAGCCTCTTCGTAACCGTGTTCGGCGGTGTGCAGGTTGATCATGAACTGGGCCAGGGCACGGTGCATGCGCGCAATCGGGCCACGCAGCAGGGCAAAACGTGCGCCGGACATTTTCGCGGCGGTTTCAAAATCCAGGCCGCCGGTCAATTCGCCCAGGGCAACATGGTCCTTGATCTCGAAATCAAAGGCTTTTGGCGTGCCCCAGCGGCGCACTTCGACGTTGCCGTCTTCGTCTGCGCCAATCGGCACGGACTCGTGTGGAATGTTGGGGATGCCCAGCAGGATCGAATCCAGCTCGGACTGGATCTTGTCCAGCTCGACCTTGCCGTCGGACAGCTCGGTACCCATGCGCTCGACGTCCGCCATCAACGGCGCGATGTCTTCGCCACGCTGCTTGGCCTGACCAATGGATTTGGAACGCGCATTACGCTCAGCCTGCAGTGCTTCGGTGCGGGTCTGGACGGTCTTGCGCTGTTCTTCCAGCGCTTCGATGCGCGCAACATCCAAGGCAAAGCCACGGGATGCCAGGCGGTCCGCTACGTCCTGAAGGTTGCTACGTAACAGTTTGGAATCGAGCATGTCGGTCTCTCGTTTATCAAAGTTTGGTCAAGGACAGGCCGGCCCAGGTGGCGAGCAGCCCGCCGAATACACTGATGGCAGCGTAGCCAATCGCCAGCGGCACTTGCCCGCTTTCCAGCAGGCGTACGGTATCCAGTGAAAAGGATGAAAAGGTCGTCAGGCCGCCAAGAAAGCCAACCATCAGCCCGGCGCGCACCTCAATCGGTACTTCGGGACGCACCAGGAACAGGCCATATAAAACGCCGATCAACAGGCAGCCCACGATATTAACGGCCAGCGTCGCGCTATAGAAGTGCTTGGGCCAATTCGCGTTGATCCAATTACCCGTCGCAAAGCGCAGCAGTGTACCCGCGATACCACCCGCCGAGACGGCGGCCACCAAGGGAATCATGATTTTCTCCGCTGTCTGGGACTTAAACGATCGAGTGCGGCCAGATGATTGAGCTTCTCGCCGATCTTCAGCTCAAGGCCACGGGGCACCGGCTGGTAGAGCGGCAACGGCTCAAGCTCATCGGGGAAGTAGTCTTCACCGGCGGCATAGGCATCCGGTTCATCGTGGGCGTAGCGGTATTCATCACCGTAGCCCAGTTGTTTCATCAGTTTGGTCGGCGCATTGCGCAGGTGCATCGGCACTTCGAGGGAGCCGTGTTCGGCCGCCGCACGCAGGGCCGACTTGAAGCCCATGTACACCGCGTTGCTTTTTGGCGCGCAGGCCAGATAAGTGATGGCCTGGGCCACCGCCAACTCGCCTTCGGGGCTGCCGAGGCGCTCCTGCACGTCCCAGGCGGCGAGGCACAGGCTCAGTGCGCGCGGGTCGGCGTTGCCGATGTCTTCGCTGGCCATGCGCACCACGCGGCGCGCCAGGTACAGCGGGTCGCAACCGCCGTCGATCATCCGCGCAAACCAGTACAGCGCACCGTCCGGGTTGGAACCGCGTACGGATTTGTGCAGTGCCGAGATCTGGTCGTAGAACGCTTCGCCGCCTTTATCGAAGCGACGGCGTGTATCACCGAGCAGGCTTTGCAGCAGGTCGACGCCAATCTCGCCGCCGTCCTCGGCAAGGTCGGACGCGTTCTCCAGCAGGTTGAGAAAGCGTCGCCCATCACCGTCGGCGGCGGTCAGCAGGATCTTGAAACCTTCCTCGCTGACACTCAACTGGCGCTTGCCCAACCCCTTGTCTTCGCTCAAGGCGCGGTGCAGCAGCTTTTGCATCGCGGCTTCATCGAGGCTCTTGAGCACGTAGACACGCGCCCGCGAGAGCAAGGCGTTGTTCAGTTCGAAAGAAGGGTTTTCGGTGGTGGCACCGATAAAGATCAGCGTGCCGTCCTCGACATACGGCAGGAACGCATCCTGCTGCGACTTGTTGAAACGGTGCACTTCGTCGACAAACAGAATGGTGCGCTTGCCGTACTGCCCGGCCTGCTGCTTGGCCACCTCGACCGCCTGGCGGATCTCCTTGACCCCGGCCAGCACCGCCGACACCGTTTCGAAGTGCGCATCCGAGACTTTCGCCAGCAGGCGCGCCAGGGTGGTTTTACCCACCCCCGGCGGCCCCCAGAAAATCATCGAGTGCAGCGCACCCTGCTCCAGCGCTTCGCGCAGAGGCTTGCCACGAGCGAGCAGGTGTTCCTGACCGACGTACTCATCCAGGTTGGTCGAACGCAAACGCGCGGCCAATGGCTGGGCAATCGGGTCACTTCGAAACAGGTCCATGGGCAGCGTTTGAAACCTCTGGGCAGTTTATTCCTGGATCACGTCGGCACCCTTGGGGATGTCGAACTTGAACTTGGACGCAGGCACCGGCTGGTTGGCCTTGACCCCGCTGAACAGGATATCGGTGCGCTGGCCGACACTGTCGACCAGGCGCATGTTATTGATCACGCCGTTGCCGAACGACAGGGACAATGTGTCAAACAGCGTGTCCTTGGATTTGGGTTTGAGGGTGAACTCGATCACGTTGCTGGTTTGCTTGGAGGTGATGTCGAAGCTGTCGTTGATTTTCGACACATCGCCCGACAGCAGCAATGCAGGGGTCTGGTTCAGGCGCGGGTCGAGCTTCTTGATGGTCGCCTGCTCCAGGTCCGGGTCCCACAGCGTAACCTTCTGGCCATCGGAAACGATGGTCTGTTCGGCCTTGCCTTCAGTGTGCCAGTAGAACAGCCCTGGGCGCTGCACGGCCATCTCACCCGCGGTTTCCTGCAACTGGGTGCCACCGGCATCCAGGGTGAGCTGGGAGAAACGTGCGGTCAGAGTCTGGGATTTGTCCAACAGGTTCTTCAGGCTGGCGACGGAAGCCGGGTCGGCGTGAGCCGAAACAGCGGTCAGGGCCAATGCCGGCAACAACAGCATGCGGATAAAGCGCATGGGAGTCCTCGTTGAGTAGTCAGGGCGCGCCGCGTGCTGCCACGCGGCACGGGATCAGTCGCGCATCTGCCCGGGGGCAATGATTTCACGCGAGCCGTTGGTATTCATTGCAGTGACGACGCCGGCCATTTCCATGGCTTCGATCATACGGGCCGCGCGGTTGTAACCGATCTTGAGCTTGCGCTGCACCGCAGAAATCGAGGCGCGGCGGCTTTCCAGCACAAAGGCCACGGCTTCGTCGTACAGCGCGTCGGTCTCGGCGTCATCGTCGCCACCGCTGCTACCGCCGTCAAAACCACTGCCGGCCTCTTCTACGCCTGCGAGGATATCGTCGTTGTATTCCGGCGCGCCGCGCAGTTTCCAGGCTTCCACCACGCGGTGGACTTCATCGTCGGAAACAAAGGCGCCGTGAACACGAATCGGCAGGCTGGTGCCGGGCGGCATGTAGAGCATGTCGCCATGGCCCAGCAACTGTTCGGCTCCACCCTGGTCGATGATGGTCCGCGAGTCGATCTTGCTCGATACCTGGAACGCCATGCGTGTCGGGATGTTCGCCTTGATCAGGCCGGTGATCACATCCACCGACGGACGCTGGGTCGCCAGGATCAAGTGGATACCGGCCGCACGTGCCTTCTGGGCGATACGCGCGATCAGCTCTTCAACCTTCTTGCCGACGATCATCATCATGTCGGCGAATTCGTCGACCACCACTACGATGGTCGGCAGCTTGCTCAGCAGCGGCGCTTCGTCGTGGATGCTTTCGCGCTTGTACAAAGGATCGGTCAGCGGCGTGCCGGCGTCCTGGGCTTCCTTGACCTTGGCATTGAAGCCCGAGAGGTTTCGCACGCCCATCTTCGCCATCAGCTTGTAGCGGCGCTCCATCTCGGCGACGCTCCAGCGCAGGGCGTTGGCGGCGTCCTTCATGTCGGTGACCACCGGGCACAGCAGGTGCGGAATGCCTTCGTAGATCGACAGTTCGAGCATCTTCGGGTCAATCATGATCAGCTTGGCGTCTTCCGGGCCGGACTTGAACAGGATCGACAGAATCATCGCGTTCACGCCCACCGACTTACCCGAACCGGTGGTACCGGCCACCAGCAGATGGGGCATCTTCGCCAGGTCGGTGATGACCGGCTTGCCGCCGATGTCGTGGCCCAGAGCCAGGGTGACCGGCGATTTGAAGTTGTCGTATTCCGGCGTCGACAGCACCTCCGAGAAGCGCACGATCTGGCGGTCTTCGTTGGGAATCTCTATACCCACGGTAGTCTTGCCGGGGATCACTTCCACCACACGCACGCTGGTCACGGCCAGGGAGCGGGCCAAGTCCTTGGCGAGGTTGGAAATGCGGCTGACTTTCACACCGGCAGCCGGCTGGATTTCGTAGCGGGTAATCACCGGGCCGGGGTGGATCGAGTCCACCGACACTTCGACGCCGAATTCCTTGAGCTTGATTTCCAGCAGATGGCCGACGGCAGCCAGGGATTCCGGCGAATAGTTGAGTTGTTTCTTTTCGGCCGGGTCAAGAATCGAGATCGGCGGCAAGGTGCCTTCGACCGCGCTGTCGATGAACAGCGGCGCCTGTTTCTCTTTCTGCACGCGATGGCTCGGCTCGGGCGCTTTGGGTGGCGCGGGCGCGATCACCGGCGGCAGCTGCTTCTCGCGGTCCGACATGTGCTTGCTCAGGGCCTGCTCGCGTTCGATCAGGCGCTCCTTGACCTTGGCCTGCTCACGGCGATCCGGCGTGCTCGGAGCCACGACCTCGTTGACGCGGGTATCGACCTCGCGCAATTGGGCGACCATGCGCTTGCGCTCGACACGGGCCGCCCACCAACGGTTGGCCGCGCCCTGGAACAACTCCAGCAGGTCGAGGGTGATCTTGCCGGTCACGTCCATCACCTTGAACCACGACAAGTCGGTGAATACCGTAAGGCCGAACAGGAACAGTGCGATGAACATCAGGGTGCTGCCCTGGATATTCAGGGTCTTGCGCGCCAGGTCGCCAAGGCTTTCACCCAGCGCCCCGCCCGCACCCGCCGGCAGACCGGTGGGTGCATGGAAATGAATATGGGCCAGCGCCGCACCGGACAGCACCAGGAACACCAGACCGATCAGGCGCCAGGAAAACAGCCAGCCGCTCCACTGCCACGGCTCGTGACGCTGGCGGAAAATCTGCCAGGTCTTGATCGCCAGCAACAACGGGAAGATATAGGCGAAGTAACCCAGCACCATGAACAGGATATCGGCGCTGTAGGAGCCTACAGGCCCTCCGAAGTTCTGCACGTCATCGATCTTGCTGTTGTGGCTCCAGCCTGGATCGTCCTTGCCGTACGTCAACAATGCCATCATCAGGAACAGGCACAGTGCGCCGATGGCGATCAGCGCGCCTTCCTTGAGTCGATAATGCAGGTGCTGACGCCAGGCCGGCACAACTGCTGCTTTGGGTGTTGCGGTGGATTTCTTCAAAACGGGTCTTTTCCTGCGCCTTTGGCGCGTCCATCTATTGAATGACTGCACACACTGCCCAATCCGAGCAGCTGAAAAATGAACGAACGGCGTTGAATCTACTTTTAACACTCAGCGCTTGAACGATGAAATGGCGATAACGCCACACAGGCCGCATTGTACGGGTTTGTGTCTGCGATGCCACGCCCCTGCCTGTCACCGCGCAGCCGGCTAAACCCAAGTGTCACAACATGTTCAATTTGAGCATGCATTGTCTTTGCTGACAAAGGCTTATGCGTGGTTTTTACCAATCCAGAGCAGCTTGGCAAATGGCCTGCATGGGGCAGACCCGATTACGACCACACCCCCAGCCTAGAGTTGCAGAAATGCCCAGCGACGTTAACGCCCTGTTCGGGCTGGCCCCAGAGCGCCGCGTCGACAATAATCACAGCTTGAACGCAGGTGTCATCCCTGCCACTCCCCTCCCCTTCCCACAAGCCTGGATGCCGATGCTGACCTGGTTGCAACGCGATTCATTGACCTTCCCGCCGCTGGCCAAAGCCATGCGCGAACCCAACGGGCTGCTCGCCGCCGGCGGCGACCTGTCGGCCGAGCGACTGGTGCAAGCCTATCGCCACGGCTGTTTTCCATGGTTCTCGCAGGGCCAGCCGATCCTCTGGTGGTCGCCCGACCCGCGCACAGTGATCTTTCCCGACGAATTGCACGTGTCACGCAGCTTGGGCAAACTGTTGCGCCAACAGCGTTACAGGGTCACGTTCGATCAGGATTTCGCCGCCGTCATCCAAGCCTGCGCCGCGCCCCGCGCCTACGCCGACGGCACCTGGATCACCGAAGGCATCCAGAACGCCTACCTGGAGCTGCACAAGCGCGGCTACGCCCATTCGGTAGAGGTATGGGACGACGACAGGCTGGTGGGCGGCTTGTATGGCCTGGCAATGGGTCGATTGTTCTTTGGCGAATCGATGTTCAGCCGCGCCGACAACGCGTCGAAATTCGGCTTTGCCACGCTGGTCGGCCAATTGAAGGCCTGGGGTTTTGTCCTGATCGACTGCCAGATGCCCAACGACCACCTGCACAGCCTGGGCGCCCGCGCCATTCCCCGCAGCGAATTCGCAGGCTTGCTGCAAGAGCATTTGGATCAGCCCACCGCTGGACCGTGGGTTTCTTAAGC
The DNA here is from genome assembly GCF_036688725.1 of Pseudomonas lactucae. Taxonomy (NCBI): domain Bacteria; kingdom Pseudomonadati; phylum Pseudomonadota; class Gammaproteobacteria; order Pseudomonadales; family Pseudomonadaceae; genus Pseudomonas; species Pseudomonas lactucae. The sequence continues at coordinate 36,192 of NZ_JAQQPT010000018.1, forward strand.
GACTTGCGCGTACCTGGCTTACACTTATTTCAAAGCTTATCCCGAGGGTTGATCATGACCGAGCTGGCGCGCTTGAAGTTTTATGCCACTCAAGCCCACTCTTGCAGCTATCTGCCCGATGAGCAGGCCACCACGCTGTTCCTCGATCCCAGCCAGCCGATGGACGTGCATGTGTATGCCGACCTTTCGGAAATGGGCTTTCGGCGCAGCGGCGATCATCTGTACCGGCCCCATTGCCAGAACTGCAATGCCTGCGTGCCAGCCCGCATCCCCGTGGCGCAGTTTCTGCCGGACCGCAACCAGAAGCGCATCTTTAAACGCAACGCCGACCTGACGGTCACTGCGAGCAAGCCGCGGTTTACCGAAGAATATTTCGACCTTTACCAGCGCTACATCGAGCAACGCCACGCCGACGGCGATATGTTCCCGCCCAGCCGCGACCAATTCTCCACCTTCCTGGTGCGCGACCTGCCCTTTTCGCGCTTTTATGAGTTTCGTGCGGACGGCCGCCTGCTGGCCGTCGCCGTGACCGATTTACTGCCCAATGGCCTATCGGCCGTCTACACCTTCTATGACCCCGACGAAGAACGCCGCAGCCTGGGACGTTTCGCGATCCTCTGGCAAATCGGCGAAGCACTGCGCCAGGAACTGGAGGCCGTGTACCTCGGCTACTGGATAAAAAACTGCAAAAAGATGAGCTACAAGACCCAATATCGGCCGATTGAACTGCTGATTAATCAAAGATGGGTCGTGCTTAACTAGAACCCCTTGGCTTAAACACCCTTTTTCGGGCACAATGCACGCCGCTTTTGCCTGGCGCAGTTGCACCGGGCCATTCACTGGATACCGAGGGCTTTACTGCATGTCGAAAGAAGACAGCTTCGAAATGGAAGGCACTGTCGTCGACACCCTGCCCAACACCATGTTTCGTGTGGAGTTGGAAAATGGGCACGTCGTAACCGCGCATATCTCCGGCAAGATGCGCAAGAACTACATTCGTATTCTTACCGGTGACAAAGTGCGCGTCGAGCTGACGCCCTATGACTTGAGCAAAGGGCGCATCACTTACCGCGCTCGCTAAGCAAGTCAATACAAGACGCCCGGTTATGCCGGGCGTTTTTGTGTGCGCCATTTATGTATGCAACACCCTTCCCACATTGATATGTGATTGTTTTGATGACCGTATTCCAAGGCAGCAAAAAGGCGCCTCTCGGCGCCTTTTGCTTTGTTGCGGTTAGCTATCAGGCCATTTCAGCCGTGGTTTCGAACTCGAAGGTCAGCTCGCCGTCCTTCAGATCGATATGCACCACGCCACCATGGTCGGACAGTTCGCCAAACAGGATCTCTTCGGCCAGCGGCCGCTTGATCTTGTCCTGGATCAGACGCGCCATCGGACGAGCGCCCATTGCCGCGTCGTAACCACCCTCTGCCAGCCAGTTGCGCGCCGCGTCGGTTACGTCCAGCTGCACGCGCTTGTCTTCCAACTGCGCCTGAAGCTCGGTAAGGAACTTGTCCACCACGCTCTTGATGACCTCATGACTGAGGCGACCAAACTGGATAATGGTGTCCAGACGGTTGCGGAACTCCGGCGTGAAGCTCTTCTTGATCACTTCCATCGCATCGGAAGAGTGATCCTGATGCGCAAAGCCGATCGAAGCCCGCGCGGCGGTTTCGGCACCGGCGTTGGTGGTCATGATCACGATCACGTTGCGGAAGTCCGCCTTGCGCCCGTTGTTGTCGGTCAGGGTCCCGTGATCCATCACCTGCAACAGCAGATTGAAGACTTCCGGGTGAGCCTTCTCGATTTCATCGAGCAGCAATACGCAATGCGGTTGCTTGGTGATCGCTTCGGTCAACAGACCGCCCTGGTCGAAACCGACATAGCCCGGAGGCGCACCGATCAGGCGCGACACAGTGTGGCGCTCCATGTACTCGGACATGTCGAAGCGTACCAGCTCGATCCCCATGGCCTTGGCCAACTGCCGCGCGGCCTCGGTCTTGCCGACGCCGGTCGGGCCGGCGAACAGGAACGAACCGACGGGCTTGTCCGGCGACTTGAGGCCCGCGCGCGACAACTTGATCGCGGTGGACAGCGCATCGATGGCCGCATCCTGGCCGAACACGGTCAGCTTCAGGTCACGCTCCAGGTTACGCAGCAGTTCCTTGTCGGAGCTGTTGACGTGTTTAGGCGGAATCCGCGCGATCTTCGCCACGATGTCCTCGACCTGCTGCACATCGATGCGTTTCACACGCTTCTCGACCGGCTGCAGGCGCTGATAGGCACCCGCCTCGTCAATCACGTCGATGGCCTTGTCAGGCATATGACGATCATTGATGTAGCGCGACGCCAGCTCTGCGGCGGCACGCAGGGCCTCATCGGTATACTCGATGCCATGGTGCGCTTCAAAGCGCCCCTTGAGCCCGCGCAGAATGCCGATAGTGTCTTCAACGGACGGTTCGGACACATCGACCTTCTGGAAGCGACGCGCCAGGGCACGGTCTTTTTCGAAGATGCCGCGAAATTCCTGAAACGTAGTCGAGCCGATGCAACGGATGTCGCCCGACGACAGCAATGGCTTGAGCAGGTTGGAAGCGTCCATCACCCCACCGGATGCCGCACCGGCGCCAATGATCGTGTGGATTTCATCGATAAACAGGATCGCCTGCGGGCGTTTTTTCAATTCGCCGAGCAGCGCCTTGAAGCGCTTCTCGAAGTCGCCACGGTACTTGGTCCCGGCGAGCAACGCGCCCAGATCAAGCGAGTAGACGACACTGCTGGCCAGCAAGTCCGGCACCTGGTTGTCGACGATGCGCTTGGCCAGGCCTTCGGCAATCGCGGTTTTACCCACGCCCGCCTCGCCCACCAGCAATGGGTTGTTCTTGCGACGACGCGCCAGGATCTGCGCGACACGCTCAACCTCCAGCTCACGCCCCACCAGCGGATCAATCCGCCCCTGGCGCGCCAGCTCATTGAGATTGCTGGCGTAGGCGTCCAGCGGATTGCTTGAAGAAGAAGACTCACCGCCCTCGTCATCCTGCATATCCTGCTCACCTTCGGAATGATCGCCGTGCCCGGGCACCTTGGAGATACCGTGGGCAATGTAGTTGACGACATCGATACGGGCAACGCTCTGCTGCTTGAGCAGAAACACGGCCTGGCTTTCCTGCTCGCTGAAAATCGCCACAAGCACATTGGCGCCTGTGACTTCACGCTTACCGGAGCTCTGTACGTGGAACACGGCACGCTGCAACACCCGCTGGAACCCCAGGGTTGGCTGGGTTTCGCGATCCTCGTCATGCACGGGAATCAGTGGCGTGGTGGAGTCGATGAACTCCTGCAGATCATGCTTGAGTTTATCGAGGTTGGCGCCGCACGCACGCAACACGGTGGCGGCAGCTTCATTGTCCAAAAGTGCCAGCAGCAGGTGTTCGACGGTCATGAATTCATGACGCTTCGAACGAGCCTCCTTGAAGGCAAGATTGAGGGTGACTTCGAGCTCGCGGTTTAACATAGCTTCACCTCATACCCAAGTGGTCGGCGTTAACCGTCCTTCTCGATTTCACAGAGTAGCGGATGCTGGCTTTCCCTGGCGTACTGGTTGACCTGCATGGCCTTTGTCTCGGCGATGTCACGGGTAAACACTCCACATACTGCCCGTCCTTCTGTGTGAACGGCCAGCATTACCTTGGTCGCCAACTCTCGGTTCAGGTTGAAAAACACCTCGAGCACTTCGACGACGAAATCCATCGGTGTGTAGTCATCATTGAACAAAACCACCTTGTACATCGGCGGCGCCTGTAAAGCAGGCTTGGCCTCTTTGACAGCAATGCCTGCAGAACCGTCGTCATCGTGTTCGTGATCCGGTCGATCCTGATTGAATGTTAGTCGAATCTGGCTGAATGCATGCATGGAAAGAAAGGTTCGTCAGTGGTTCAAATACAGTGGTGGGGGCGAGCTGTCAGAATTTCAACACTGACTGACTGGTCGCCTTGACTATCGGCAAAACGGTGTTACAAACAATAGAACCCACAGTGGGTAAAAAAGGTCCGCGCAGTCAACCTTATTTATTCGGGTTAGGACGGATAAACTGGATGATACTCCAGTGATGGAGTCTGGTGCAGAAGGAAATGGTTTATGTCTGGCGTCAAGATCAGTGGCAAGGTCAAGTGGTTCAACAATGCCAAAGGATATGGCTTTGTGAATGAGGATGGAAAGACTGAGGATCTTTTTGCGCATTACTCGGCCATCATCATGGATGGCTACAAAACGCTGAAAGCTGGTCAAGTTGTGAGCTTTGAAATCATTCAAGGACCGAAAGGGCTGCACGCAGTGAATATCGATGCAGTGAAAGCCGAACCAACGGAACAAAACGCAGCCAACGCTCATAATGAAAAGAAACAAACGGCCTGACCTACCGTAGAGCGTTTAACTAGCAAAAAAACGGCCACCCCAATCATGTGGGGCGGCCGTTTTTTATTGCTTGAGCCTTACATATGCGAAATCAGCGCATCACCAAAACCCGACGACGACACCAGCTTGGCGCCGTCCATCAACCGCTCGAAGTCGTAGGTCACGGTCTTGGCCGAAATAGCGCCATTGGTGCCTTTGATGATCAGGTCGGCCGCCTCGGTCCAACCCATGTGGCGCAGCATCATTTCCGCCGACAGGATCAACGACCCCGGGTTGACCTGATCCTTGCCCGCATACTTGGGCGCAGTACCGTGGGTGGCTTCGAACATCGCCACGGTATCGGACAGGTTGGCCCCTGGCGCGATACCGATACCGCCCACCTCCGCCGCCAGCGCGTCGGACAGGTAGTCGCCATTGAGGTTGAGAGTCGCAATCACATCATATTCGGCCGGACGCAACAGGATCTGCTGGAGCATGGCGTCGGCAATCGCGTCCTTGACCACTACATTCTTGCCGGTCTTGGGGTTCTTGAACTGCATCCACGGCCCGCCATCGAGCAGGGTCGCGCCGAACTCCTCGGCCGCCACTTCGTAGGCCCACTCTTTGAAGGCACCTTCAGTGAACTTCATGATGTTGCCTTTGTGCACAATGGTCAGCGAGTCGCGGTCGTTATCCACCACATATTGCAGGGCCTTGCGCGCCAGGCGCTTGGTGCCTTCAAGCGATACCGGCTTGATGCCAATCCCGCAATCCTGGTCGAAACGGATCTTGGTGACGCCCATTTCTTCCTTGAGAAACTTGATCACCTTCGTGGCCTCCGGCGAGCCGGCTTTCCACTCGATCCCGGCGTAAATATCTTCGGAGTTTTCGCGGAAGATGGTCATGTCCACGTCGCCAGGCTTCTTGACCGGGCTGGGCACGCCCTCGAACCAGCGCACCGGGCGCAGGCACACATACAGGTCGAGTTGCTGACGCAGGGCCACGTTCAACGAACGGATACCGCCACCCACCGGCGTGGTCAACGGGCCCTTGATGGACACCACGTAATCCTTGACCGCATCCAGGGTTTCCTGGGGCAGCCAGGTGTCCTGATCGTAGACCTGGGTGGCCTTTTCGCCCGCATACACCTCCATCCACGAGATCTTGCGCTTGCCGCCGTAGGCCTTTTCAACAGCTGCGTCGACCACCTTGATCATCACCGGGCTGATGTCGACGCCAATACCGTCACCTTCGATATAAGGAATGATCGGTTGGTCAGGAACATTGAGAGAATGGTCCGCATTGACGGTGATTTTGTCGCCGACTGCCGGAACCTGAATCTTCTTGTATCCCATGCTGAACTCCATCTATGGATTGAACATCTGGCTGCGTTCGAGCCTACTCCAGATAAATGGCGACTTAAACCTCACGCCACGCTCATTTGCATCGAAAACAGCATAAATTGTCGCCTACAAGCCTGAAAGCAAAGGGAAAAGCGCCAATCTTGAGCACATCGTGCGACTTTAGGCGTAACCCGGTACCTGCGACCTTTAGACCAATGGACGACACACCTTTTGTATGAAGGCTCGGCGTAAGCATAGCGACCTATGTATAATGCCGCCGCTGACCAAAGAGTCACGATGGCGGACCGCTCCAGCTTCTGGAAATAAAGAGCGAGGCCTTCCGCCAAAAGCAGGACTACTACAATAGTCCACCCGCTTGACGCTCGACTGATGCAACCCAACATCACCGCGAAGAAACCTCGACCTTTCGCTCATGGATGACTTTGAACGAACGCGCTCCACCCGGCGCATCTCGAGTTTCTGCGCACGCTTTCAGCAAAGAAGAGAGTTAATCCGAATATGCCCACCCGCTCGAAGATCATCTACACCTTCACCGACGAAGCCCCAGCCCTCGCCACCTATTCACTGCTGCCTATCGTAGAGGCCTTCACCGCTTCCGCTGATATTGCTGTGGAAACCCGCGACATTTCCCTCGCCGGGCGCATCCTCGCAAGCTTCCCCGAGCAACTGGGCACCAAGGCCGTACCGGACCACCTCGCCGAACTGGGCGCCCTGGCCGTTACGCCTGAAGCCAACATCATCAAGCTGCCTAACATCAGCGCCTCGACCCCGCAGCTGCAAGCTGCGATCAAAGAACTACAGGCCCAGGGCTATGCCCTGCCGGACTACCCGGAAACCGTAACCACCGACGCGGAAAAAGAAACCCGTGCACGTTACGACAAGGTCAAGGGCAGCGCCGTGAACCCGGTTCTGCGCGAAGGCAACTCCGACCGCCGCGCACCGCTGTCGGTCAAGAACTATGCACGCAAGCACCCCCACAAAATGGGCGCCTGGGCTGCCGACTCCAAGTCCCACGTTGCCCACATGAGCAACGGCGACTTCTACGGCAGCGAAAAAGCCGTACAGATCGAAGCGGCCGATGCTGTCAAAATTGAGCTGGTCGGCAAGGATGGCACCACCACTGTCCTGAAAGAAAAGACCACCGCTCAAGCAGGCGAAATCCTCGACAGCGCCGTACTGAGCAAAAACGCCCTGCGTTCGTTCATCGCCGCTGAAATCGAAGACGCCAAGAAACAAGGCGTATTGCTGTCGGTTCACCTCAAAGCCACCATGATGAAGGTCTCCGACCCAATCATGTTCGGCCAGATCGTTGCCGAGTTCTATAAAGACGCCCTGACCAAGCACGCTGCCGTGCTGGAGCAGATCGGCTTCAACCTGAACAACGGCATCGGCGACCTGTACGCGCGCATCAAAGCGCTGCCGGCCGACCAGCAAGCGCAGATCGAAGCTGACATCCAGGCGGTCTATGCCGCTCGCCCTTCCCTGGCGATGGTCAACTCCGACAAAGGCATCACCAACCTGCACGTGCCGAGCGATGTGATCGTCGACGCCTCGATGCCGGCCATGATCCGTGACTCCGGCAAGATGTGGGGCACCGACGGCCAGCTGCACGACACCAAGGCCGTGATCCCGGATCGCTGCTACGCAACCATTTACCAAGCCGTCATCGAAGACTGCAAGGCCAATGGTGCGTTCGATCCGACCACCATGGGCAGCGTGCCGAACGTTGGCCTGATGGCGAAAAAAGCCGAAGAGTACGGTTCCCACGACAAGACCTTCCAGATCAAGGCTGACGGCGTGGTCCGCGTCACCGACAGCAAGGGCAACCTGCTGATGGAACAGAGCGTCGAAGCCGGCGACATCTTCCGCATGTGCCAGACCAAGGACGCACCGATCCAGGACTGGGTCAAGCTGGCCGTCAACCGTGCCCGCGCCAGCGGCACCCCGGCCATTTTCTGGCTGGACCCACAGCGCGCGCATGATGGCGTCGTGGTTGAGAAAGTTCAGGCTTACCTCAAAGACCACAACACCGAAGGCCTGGACATCCGCATCATGTCGCCGGTCGACGCGATGAAGTTCACCCTGGAGCGCACCCGCAAGGGCCTGGACACCATCTCGGTGACCGGCAACGTACTGCGCGACTATCTGACCGACCTGTTCCCGATCATGGAACTGGGCACCAGCGCCAAGATGCTGTCGATCGTGCCGCTGATGAACGGCGGTGGCCTGTTCGAAACTGGCGCCGGCGGTTCGGCCCCCAAGCACGTACAGCAACTGCTGGAAGAGAACTTCCTGCGCTGGGATTCCCTGGGCGAGTTCCTGGCCCTGGCCGCCTCCCTTGAGCATTTGGGTGTGACGTACAACAACCCGAAAGCGCTGGTACTGTCCAAGACCCTGGACCAGGCCACCGGCCAGTTCCTGGACAACAACAAGTCGCCATCGCGCAAAGTCGGCAACATCGACAACCGCGGCAGCCACTTCTACCTGGCGCTGTACTGGGCCCAGGCCCTGGCCGCCCAGACCGAAGACACTGCCCTGCAAGCGCAGTTCGGCGAACTGGCAAAAACCCTGGCCGCGAACGAAGCAACCATCGTTGCCGAGCTCAACGCCGTACAGGGCAAGCCAGTGGACATCGGCGGCTACTACGCGCCGAACCCTGAGCTGACCAGCAAGGCGATGCGCCCAAGCAACACCCTCAACGCGGCGATTGCCAAGTTGAAGTAAGGTTGTAAGGATGCAACGAAGCCCCGGCCCTGTGCCGGGGTTTCTGTTTCCAGCGCTCAATTGACGAAACCGAATTCAAATGTGGGAGGGGTGTAGCCCCCCCCCCCTGAATCAAGAGGTACTCCATGACCTGGCAACCCCACATCACCGTCGCCACCCTCGTCGAAGACAACGGCAAGTTCCTGATGGTCGAAGAACTCAAGGGCGGCCGCGCCGTGCTCAATCAGCCCGCCGGCCACCTCGATCCGCATGAAACCCTGACCGAGGCCGCCGTGCGCGAAACCCTCGAAGAAACCGGCTGGGACGTGGAGCCCACGGGCATCGTCGGCATCTACCTGTACACCGCCCCCAGCAACGGCGTGACCTACCAGCGCGTATGCTTCATTGCAAAAGCCGTGAAACACCACCCGGACTATCAACTCGACGAAGGCATCCTGCGCGCCCGCTGGCTGAGCCGTGACGAGCTGATGGCCGTGCGCGACGACTGGCGCAGCGAGCTGATCATCCGCTGTATCGATGATTATCTGGCCGGCCAGCGTCACAGCCTCGAATTGATCCGCCCTTCTCTTTAGCCTTGCGGGCGTGAGCCTGTTAGAATCGCGTCCTTTTTCAAGACACCCGTTGAAACCCTATGCGTGATCCAGCCCCTTCTGACACACAAAAGAAGCGCGTCATCGTCGGCATGTCCGGCGGCGTGGATTCTTCCGTTTCCGCCGTTCTGCTCATGGAGCAGGGTTATGAGGTGGAAGGCCTGTTCATGAAGAACTGGGAAGAAGACGATGGAACAGAATATTGCACCGCCATGGACGACCTGGCGGACGCCCAGGCCGTGTGCGACAAGATCGGTATCAAGCTGCACACCGCCAATTTCGCCGCCGAGTACTGGGACAACGTGTTCGAGCACTTCCTGGCCGAATACAAGGCCGGCCGCACGCCGAACCCGGACATCCTGTGTAACCGCGAGATCAAGTTCAAGGCGTTTCTCGACTACGCCATGATGCTCGGCGCCGACTTGATCGCCACTGGCCACTACGTGCGCCGCCGTGACATCGACGGCCGCACCGAGCTGCTCAAGGGCCTGGACCCGAACAAGGACCAGAGCTATTTCCTGCACGCCGTTGGTGGCGAACAGATCGCCAAGACCTTGTTCCCGGTCGGCGAGCTGGAAAAGCCCGAAGTGCGCAGGATCGCCGAGCAACACGGCCTGGCTACCGCCAAGAAAAAGGACTCCACCGGGATCTGCTTTATCGGCGAGCGTCGCTTCAGCGACTTCCTCAAGCAGTACCTGCCGGCACAACCGGGCGAGATCAAGACCACCGAAGGTGAAGTGATCGGCCGTCACCACGGCCTGATGTACCACACCATCGGCCAGCGCCAGGGCCTGGGCATCGGCGGCCTGAAAGACGCAGGCGAAGAGCCGTGGTACGTGCTGGTCAAGGACTTGGAAAACAACGTACTGATCGTCGGCCAAGGCAATGAACATCCGTTGCTGTTCTCCGGCGCCCTGCTCGCGTCGGAAATCTACTGGGTCAACCCGATCGACCTGAGCGTGCCGCGCCGCCTGACCGCCAAAGTGCGCTATCGCCAGAGCGACCAGCCGTGCACGCTGGAAAAAACCGCCAGCGGCTACCGTGCGACCTTTGACGACCCGCAACGCGCCGTCACTCCCGGTCAGTCCGTGGTGTTCTATGACGGCGAGATCTGCCTGGGCGGCGGCGTGATTGAAGTGGCAGAGCCCTGGAGCAACCTGGCATGAGCCCGACCCAGGAGCAATTGACGGCGCTTGGCGGTGTATTTCTGGCCGCCGTGCTGGTGGACAAGATCGCCAAGACCGGCCAGGTCACCGAAGCGGGCCTGACCTGCATGCTCGGCAGCCTGTTGATCCGCGACCCCAAGGACACCCTGGAAGTCTACGGCGGCGACGACCTGGCGCTGCGTGAAGGCTACCGTGCGCTGATCGGCGCGCTGGAGCGCGACCCGAGCACCTTGCAGCGCGAACCTTTGCGCTACGCCCTGTCGATGCTCGGCCTCGAGCGTCAACTGGCCAAGCGCGAAGACATGCTGGAAACCATCGGCAAGCGCCTGCCGCAAATCCAGTCCCAGGTTGAACACTTCGGTGCAGCCCACGAAAACGTGATCGCCGCCTGTGGCGCGCTGTACCAGGACACCCTGAGCACCTTGCGCCAGCGGATCCAGGTGCACGGCGACATGCGCAACCTGCAGCAACCGAACAACGCCTCGAAAATCCGCGCCCTGCTGTTGGCGGGTATTCGTTCGGCGCGGTTGTGGCGGCAGTTGGGCGGTCATCGTTGGCAACTGGTGATCAGCCGGCGCAAATTGCTCAAAGAGCTTTACCCGTTGATGCGCAACGAATAAGTCGCACCAGCAGACTATTTTCAAGCCGTTACGCGTAATACGTCGGTCAGTTGGCAACGGACCGGTGGATTTTTTCATGTATGATACGCGCCCCATTTCGTTGCCCGACTGTCCGAGAACACCCCATGCAGCTCTCTTCGCTCACTGCGGTTTCCCCTGTTGACGGCCGCTACGCCGGCAAAACCCAGGCCCTGCGCCCTATTTTCAGCGAATACGGCCTGATCCGTGCTCGTGTACTGGTTGAAGTGCGCTGGCTCCAGCGCCTGGCCGCTCACCCCGCCATCAGCGAAGTGCCGGCGTTTTCCGCGCAGGCCAACGCTGTGCTCAACACCCTGGCGGAAAATTTCTCCCTGGAGCACGCCGAGCGTGTCAAAGAGATCGAGCGCACCACCAACCACGACGTAAAAGCCATCGAATACCTGCTCAAGGAACAGGCCGCCAAGCTGCCGGAACTGGCTCAGGTCAGCGAATTCATCCACTTTGCCTGCACCAGCGAGGACATCAACAACCTGTCCCACGCCCTGATGCTGCGCGAAGGCCGTGATGACGTCATGCTGCCACTGATGCGCCAGACCGCCGAAGCCATCCGCGAACTGGCGATCCGCTTCGCTGCGGTGCCGATGCTGTCGCGCACCCACGGCCAGCCGGCGTCGCCGACCACCCTGGGCAAAGAACTGGCCAACGTGGTGTACCGCCTGGAGCGTCAGATCGCTCAAGTGGCAGCGGTACCGCTGCTGGGCAAGATCAACGGCGCGGTAGGCAACTACAACGCCCACCTGTCGGCCTACCCTGAGATCGACTGGGAAGCCAATGCCCGCGCCTTCATCGAAGACGAACTGGGCCTGGGCTTCAACCCCTACACCACGCAGATCGAACCGCACGACTACATCGCCGAGCTGTTCGACGCGATTGCGCGCTTCAACACCATCCTGATCGACTTCGATCGCGATATCTGGGGCTACATCTCCCTGGGCTACTTCAAGCAGCGCACCATTGCCGGTGAAATCGGCTCGTCGACCATGCCGCACAAGGTCAACCCGATCGACTTCGAAAACTCCGAAGGCAACCTCGGCATCGCCAACGCGCTGTTCCAGCACCTGGCCAGCAAGTTGCCGATCTCCCGCTGGCAGCGCGACCTCACCGACTCCACCGTACTGCGCAACCTCGGCGTGGGCTTTGCCCACAGCGTGATCGCGTACGAAGCCAGCCTCAAGGGCATCAGCAAGCTCGAGCTCAACGAGCAGAAGATCGCCGCCGACCTGGACGCGTGCTGGGAAGTGCTGGCCGAGCCGATCCAGACCGTAATGCGCCGCTACAACATCGAAAACCCTTACGAGAAGCTCAAAGAGTTGACCCGTGGCAAGGGCATCAGCCCTGAAGCGTTGCAAACTTTCATCGACGGCCTGGACATGCCAGCCGCCGCCAAGGCCGAGCTGAAATTGCTCACGCCGGCTAACTACATCGGCAACGCTGTAGAGCAAGCCAAGCGCATCTGATCATTGCGCGCCCCGTTGAGACGCCCGGCCGCGCCGGGCGTTTTTATTCCAGTCTGAAAAGTGCTTTTTTTCAATAGGTTACACATGAATCCTGACATCCCTCTTCAACTTCTGGGCGGCATCACGGCACGTGAATTCCTGCGCGACTACTGGCAGAAAAAACCGTTGCTGATCCGCCAGGCCATCCCTGACTTCGAAAGCCCGATCGACGCCGACGAACTGGCAGGCCTGGCACTGGAAGAAGAAGTCGAATCGCGCCTGGTGATCGAACACGGCGAGCGTCCGTGGGAACTGCGCCGCGGCCCGTTTGCCGAAGACGCCTTCAGCACCCTGCCTGAACGCGAGTGGACCCTGCTGGTGCAAGCGGTTGACCAATTCGTGCCGGAAGTGGCCGAGCTGCTGGAGCAGTTCCGCTTCCTACCCAGCTGGCGCATCGACGATGTGATGATCAGCTTCGCCGCCCCTGGCGGCAGCGTTGGGCCGCACTTCGACAATTACGACGTGTTCCTGCTGCAAGCCCAGGGCAAGCGCAACTGGAAGATCGGCCAGATGTGCAGCTCGGAAAGCCCGCTGCTGCAACACGCCGACCTGCGCATCCTCGCCGAATTCGAAGAAAGCGCCGAATGGGTGCTGGAACCGGGCGACATGCTCTACCTGCCGCCGCGCCTGGCGCACTACGGCATCGCCGAAGATGACTGCATGACCTACTCGGTCGGCTTCCGCGCGCCGAGCGCTGCCGAAGTACTGACCCACTTCACCGACTTCCTCGCCCAGTACCTGACGGACGAAGAGCGCTACACCGACGCCGACGCCCAGCCCGTCAGCGACCCGCACCAGATCCAGAGCGACGCTCTCGACCGCCTCAAGAGCCTGCTGGCCGAGCACATGAGCGACGAGCGCATGCTGCTGACCTGGTTCGGCCAATTCATGACGGAGCCACGCTACCCGGAACTGGTGGCCGGCGAAGAGCTGGGTGAAGATGACTTCATCGCCAGCGTGCAAGACGGTGCGATCCTGGTGCGCAACCCAAGCGCGCGCATGGCCTGGTCCGAAGTCGACGACGACGTGCTGCTGTTCGCCAGCGGCCAGAGCCGTTACCTGCCGGGCAAGCTGCGCGAGCTGTTGAAACTCGTATGCTCCGCCGACGCACTGCACAGCGAAAACCTCAGCGAGTGGCTCGCTGACGAAGACGGCCGCGCGCTTCTGTGCGAACTGGTCAAGCAAGGCAGCCTGGGATTTGCCGATGAATAGGATTCACGTAAGTGTCGCGGACTGGCGAAAGGATATCGACGAGATTCGGCGCATTCGTGAAGCGGTGTTTATCGCTGAACAATCGGTCCCACCGGAACTTGAATGGGACGCGGACGACGCAGATGCCGTGCATTTCCTGGCGTTCGAAGGTGATTTTCCGATAGGCACCGCGCGCCTGCTGCCCAGCGGCGAAATCGGCCGCGTGTCGGTGCTCAAGGACTGGCGTGGGCTGAAGGTCGGCGACAAGCTGATGGAAGCGGTGATTGGCGTGGCCGAGAAACGCGGCCAGACCCGGCAGTTCCTCAGTGCCCAGGTGTATGCCGCGCCGTTCTATGAGCGGCTGGGCTTCGAGATTGTCAGTGAAGAATTCCTGGAAGTCGGGATTCCGCACGTCGATATGGTGCGTGGGGGCTGATCCCTGCTGTAAGGGCTTGCCTGTGGTGAGCGGGCTTGCCCCGCTCACTACACCCCAGGCCGACAAACTGGCACTATCAAGCCCAAATGACTCGCAGAGATAACGGACATGTCCCTACGCACCCTGCTCACCGCCCTCCTCCTCACTGCCAGTTGCTCGGCAATGGCCGACACCCAGGTCGTCAACCTGAGCAACCGCACCAGCGCCGACCTGCTGCCGGTGGCGCAGAACTTCATCGGCAAGGACGGCACCGTCAGCGCTTATGGCAACCAGCTTATTGTTAAAGCCGAGCCCGGCAAGATCGAAGATCTGCGCGCCTTGCTCGCCCAACTCGACACGCCGGCCAGACGCCTGCTGATCACTGTCGATACCGACGAGAACAACCAACAAACCAACAGCCACGTCATCACCTACAGCACCGAGAGCCGCGACGGCGGCATCCAGCAGATCCAGGCCAGCGAAGGCATACCTGCGCTGATTCAGGTCGGCCAGAGCGTGCCATTGACCACCACTCAGCCCGACGCCTACGGCCGCCCGCAAAACCAGACCCAGTATCGCAACGTGACCCAAGGTTTTTACGTCACCGCCAGCGTCACTGGCGAGACCGTACACCTGGCGATCAGTACCAACCGTGACCGCATGAGCCAGGAACGTCCCGATGTAGTGAATGTGCAAAGTACCGACACAACCGTCAGCGGACGTCTTGGCGAATGGATCCCCCTGGCCGGCATCAATCGTCAGACCCTGGCCGACAAATCCTCTACAACCCGCAGCTACTCTACTCAGGGCCGCGATGACCTGACTGTGCGGGTCAAAGTCGACACCCTGAACTGAAGCACCAAAAACTGACTGATGAGTCGTATTAGACTAAAGATGTAGTGCTGCAAAAAAAGCACTACAAAACATTTGACGATCCAAAAAAGCATGGGCATGATGGCCTCGCTCCCGCTAATCAGGGGCCCTGGCAAGGGCCTTCGGATCGTCGCTCCAAGCTACCCACCCGAGCCGATTCGTGTCTGTACCGCCCACAAGGTGTGTTTGACTTTGGTTGCGACTGGAACGAAGTTGTCCCGAGGGACGGAAGCTAACCAGGTAACCCGGCAACACGCTGCAGAATGCCCAAGGGCCCACGACGCCCGAAGACTGTTCTTGGCCCGCCTCTACCTGCTCGCCCCTCCCTTGAGCCCTTCGTTCATCCCGTCGCCTCCCCCGTCGAACCTGACTTGACCGCCTCTGCTTCTGGTCAGCGAGCAGCCATGCACCGCAACGATTGCGCGGCTGGCAAAAGGATTTCTCCACCTAGACCTATGCGACGAGGTTTTTCCCCATGGCACTGACACGCGAACAGCAAATTGCAGCCCTCGAAAAAGACTGGGCTGAAAACCCACGCTGGAAAGGCGTGACCCGCGCTTATTCCGCTGCTGACGTCGTCCGCCTGCGTGGCTCGGTTCAACCCGAGCACACCTTTGCAAAACTCGGCGCCGAGAAGCTGTGGAACCTGGTCACCCAAGGTGCCAAGCCTTCCTTCCGTCCCGACAAAGATTTCGTCAACTGCATGGGCGCCCTGACCGGTGGCCAGGCAGTCCAACAGGTGAAAGCCGGTATCCAGGCGATCTACCTGTCCGGCTGGCAAGTGGCGGCGGACAACAACTCCGCCGAATCCATGTACCCCGACCAATCGCTGTACCCGGTGGATTCGGTTCCGACCGTGGTCAAGCGCATCAACAACTCGTTCCGTCGCGCCGACCAGATCCAGTGGAAAGCCGGCAAGAACCCAGGTGACGAAGGCTACATCGACTACTTCGCACCGATCGTGGCTGACGCCGAAGCCGGTTTTGGTGGCGTACTGAACGCCTACGAGCTGATGAAAAGCATGATCGAAGCGGGCGCCGCCGGCGTTCACTTTGAAGACCAACTGGCATCCGTGAAAAAATGCGGCCACATGGGCGGCAAAGTACTGGTTCCAACCCAGGAAGCCGTACAGAAGCTCACCGCCGCCCGCCTGGCGGCAGACGTCGCCGGCACGCCAACCATCATCCTGGCGCGTACCGATGCCAACGCCGCCGACCTGCTGACGTCGGACTGCGATCCGTACGACCAGCCGTTCGTGACAGGCGAGCGCACCCAGGAAGGCTTCTACAAGGTACGCGCCGGCCTTGACCAGGCTATCGCTCGCGGCCTGGCGTACGCACCGTACGCCGACCTGATCTGGTGCGAAACCGCCAAGCCGGACCTGGACGAGGCCCGTCGCTTCGCCGAAGCGATCAAGAAGGAATACCCGGACCAACTGCTGTCCTACAACTGCTCGCCTTCCTTCAACTGGAAGAAGAACCTGGACGACGCGACCATCGCCAAGTTCCAGCGCGAACTGTCCGCCATGGGCTACAAGCACCAGTTCATCACCCTGGCCGGCATTCACAACATGTGGCACAGCATGTTCAACCTGGCGCACGACTACGCCCGCAACGACATGACCGCCTACGTGAAGCTGCAGGAGCAGGAGTTCGCCGACGCCGCCAAAGGCTACACCTTCGTAGCGCACCAGCAGGAAGTGGGCACCGGCTACTTCGACGACATGACCACCGTGATCCAGGGCGGCACCTCGTCCGTGACCGCGCTGACCGGCTCGACCGAAGAAGAACAGTTCCACTAAGCACTGAGTACACGGCCACGGCGGACCCGTTAAAAAGCTAACCGCCGTGCCGCACAACAATCACGCCCCGACTGGTTCGGGGCGTTTTTTTGCCTGTACCTGTCTGCTTCAGCGAGCCCCCAATGTGATCTGCCTGAAAATTTTGCGCAAACCTTGATCCAGAGCGGTATTCACTGCAGACAAATCAGTTAAAAGATCCGCTCCGGCAACTAGCGACAATCAACCAAGTAACGGCAACTTCCCGCGCCACACGAGAAACATTCGCTTAAACCCCCGCGCAAACAATATTCATTATCATTTAGCGCTTAAAAGCTTCGTTACCGGTTAAACAAAACACATTTGATTAAATGCCCGCTAATGCCCACCATGCAAGGGTTGCAGCCCCATCGAGGTGCACTATGTCCTTATTCCAACGAATAATTTCGCTATCGCAATTTTACTTGCCCGGTGTTTAGCCATAAAATCAACGCGATTGACTGCGCTGCGACATATCGTCACTGCATCATTACTTTTTCGAGCTCAGAGACCTTTGCTCTCTGTTAAGGATTTCCAGCATGACCGAAGCGACAGGACTCATGGCCCACAACTGGGGCTTTGCCATTTTCCTCCTCGGTGTTGTCGGCCTCTGCGCCTTCATGCTTGGCGTCTCCAGCCTCCTCGGGTCAAAAGCCTGGGGCCGCAGCAAAAACGAACCGTTCGAATCCGGCATGCTACCTACAGGTGGCGCCCGCTTGCGGCTCTCAGCCAAATTCTATCTGGTCGCGATGCTGTTCGTGATCTTCGATATCGAAGCCCTTTTTCTCTTTGCCTGGTCTGTGTCCGTCCGCGAAAGCGGCTGGACCGGATTCGTCGAAGCCCTCGTTTTCATAGCAATTCTGTTGGCAGGCCTTGTCTACCTATTTCGAGTGGGCGCCCTTGACTGGGCTCCGGAAGCTCGTCGTAAGCGGCAAGCGAAGCTGAAACAATGAGGCTTTGGCGATGCAATACAATCTCACCAGGATCGACCCGGATGCTCCTAACGAGCAGTACCCCATCGGCGAACGGGAAACCGTTTCCGACCCGTTAGAAGATCAAGTCCACAAAAACATCTACATGGGCAAGCTGGAAGACGTGCTGAGTGGCGCGGTCAACTGGGGGCGTAAAAACTCCCTGTGGCCGTACAACTTCGGCCTTTCGTGCTGCTACGTGGAAATGACCACCGCCTTCACGGCGCCCCACGACATCGCGCGCTTTGGCGCCGAGGTTATCCGGGCATCGCCGCGCCAGGCGGATTTCATGGTTATCGCCGGTACCTGCTTCATCAAGATGGCGCCGATCATCCAGCGTCTCTATGAGCAAATGCTCGAACCTAAATGGGTTATCTCCATGGGTTCGTGCGCCAACTCCGGTGGCATGTACGACATCTACTCCGTCGTTCAAGGGGTGGACAAGTTCCTGCCCGTGGACGTCTACGTGCCTGGCTGCCCGCCCCGCCCTGAAGCATTCCTGCAAGGCTTGATGCTGCTGCAGGAATCGATTGGCAAGGAGCGTCGCCCACTGTCCTGGGTCGTCGGCGATCAAGGCGTTTACCGCGCCGAGATGCCGTCCCAAAAGGAACAGCGCCGCGAACAGCGAATCGCAGTCACCAACCTGCGCAGCCCCGACGAAGTCTGATCCAGCCCGCTTCTTTTATAGAACGAAAACCTGGCCTCATTCTTTACGTTGACCGAAAGCGATAAAAAACCATGACTACAGGCAGTGCTCTGTACATCCCGCCTTATAAGGCAGACGACCAGGATGTGGTTGTCGAACTCAATAACCGTTTTGGCCCTGACGCCTTCACCGCCCAGGCCACACGCACCGGCATGCCGGTGCTGTGGGTGGCGCGTGCCAGGCTCGTCGAAGTCCTGACCTTCCTGCGCAACCTGCCCAAGCCGTACGTCATGCTCTATGACCTGCATGGCGTGGACGAGCGTCTGCGCACCAAGCGCCAGGGCTTGCCGAGCGGCGCCGACTTCACCGTGTTCTACCACCTGATGTCGCTGGAACGTAACAGCGACGTGATGATCAAGGTCGCATTGAGCGAAAGCGACCTGAGCGTCCCGACCGTGACCGGTATCTGGCCGAACGCCAGCTGGTACGAGCGCGAAGTCTGGGACATGTTCGGGATCGACTTCCCGGGCCACCCGCACCTGACGCGTATCATGATGCCGCCGACCTGGGAAGGTCATCCGCTGCGCAAGGACTTCCCTGCCCGCGCCACCGAATTCGACCCGTTCAGCCTCAACCTGGCCAAGCAACAGCTGGAAGAGGAAGCCGCGCGCTTCCGTCCGGAAGACTGGGGCATGAAGCGCTCCGGCACCAACGAGGACTACATGTTCCTCAACCTGGGCCCGAACCACCCTTCGGCTCACGGCGCCTTCCGTATCATCCTGCAATTGGACGGCGAAGAAATCGTCGACTGCGTACCGGACATCGGCTACCACCACCGTGGTGCCGAGAAGATGGCCGAGCGTCAGTCCTGGCACAGCTTCATCCCGTACACCGACCGTATCGACTACCTCGGCGGCGTGATGAACAACCTGCCGTACGTGCTCTCGGTCGAGAAGCTGGCCGGCATTAAGGTGCCAGACCGCGTCGACACCATCCGCATCATGATGGCCGAGTTCTTCCGGATCACCAGCCACCTGCTGTTCCTGGGGACCTATATCCAGGACGTCGGCGCCATGACCCCGGTGTTCTTCACCTTCACCGACCGTCAGCGCGCCTACAAGGTCATCGAAGCCATCACCGGTTTCCGTCTGCACCCGGCCTGGTACCGCATCGGCGGCGTGGCGCACGACCTGCCCAATGGCTGGGAGCGTCTGGTCAAGGAATTCATCGACTGGATGCCCAAGCGTCTGGACGAGTACCAAAAGGCTGCGTTGGACAACAGCATCCTCAAGGGGCGTACCATCGGCGTCGCGCAGTACAACACCAAAGAAGCCCTGGAATGGGGCGTCACCGGTGCAGGCCTGCGTTCCACCGGTTGCGACTTCGACCTGCGCAAGGCGCGCCCGTACTCCGGCTACGAGAACTTCGAATTCGAAGTACCGCTGGCGGCCAATGGCGATGCCTACGACCGCTGCATCGTGCGTGTCGAAGAAATGCGCCAGAGCCTGAAGATCATCGAGCAGTGCATGCGCAACATGCCGGCAGGTCCTTACAAAGCGGATCACCCGCTGACCACGCCGCCGCCCAAAGAGCGCACGCTGCAACACATCGAAACCCTGATCACGCACTTCCTGCAGGTTTCGTGGGGCCCGGTGATGCCGGCCAACGAATCCTTCCAGATGATCGAAGCGACCAAGGGTATCAACAGTTATTACCTGACGAGCGATGGCGGCACCATGAGCTACCGCACCCGGATCCGTACCCCAAGCTTTGCCCACTTGCAGCAGATCCCTTCGGTGATCAAAGGCGAGATGGTCGCGGACTTGATTGCGTACCTGGGTAGTATCGATTTCGTTATGGCCGACGTGGACCGCTAAGCATGAACAGCACGCTTATCCAGACAGACCGTTTCACCTTGAGTGAAACCGAGCGCTCGGCCATCGAGCACGAGCTGCATCACTACGAAGACCCGCGCGCGGCGTCGATCGAAGCCTTGAAGATCGTCCAGAAGGAACGTGGCTGGGTGCCCGACGGCGCCCTCTACGCCATCGGCGAGATCCTCGGCATCCCCGCCAGCGACGTTGAAGGCGTGGCGACGTTCTACAGTCAGATCTTCCGCCAGCCGGTCGGCCGCCACATCATTCGCGTATGCGACAGCATGGTCTGCTACATCGGCGGCCACGAATCCGTGGTCAGCGAGATCCAGAACAAGCTGGGCATCGGCCTCGGCCAGACCACCCCGGATGGCCGCTTCACGCTGCTGCCGGTGTGCTGCCTGGGCAACTGCGACAAGGCGCCGGCGTTGATGATCGACGACGACACATTCGGTGACGTGCAGCCTGCTGGCGTGACCCAATTGCTCGAGGGCTACCCATGACCCTGACTTCTTTCGGCCCGGCCAACCTGATCAAGCGTTCGCCTGAGACCCATCCGCTGACCTGGCGCCTGCGCGACGATGCCGAGCCGGTATGGCTCGACGAATACCAGGCCAAGAACGGTTACGCCGCCGCGCGCAAAGCCTTCGCCGACATGGCCCAGGACGATATCGTCCAGACCGTGAAAGACGCCGGCCTCAAGGGCCGCGGCGGTGCAGGCTTCCCCACGGGCGTGAAGTGGGGCCTGATGCCCAAGGACGAATCCATCAACATCCGTTACCTGCTGTGCAACGCGGATGAAATGGAGCCCAACACCTGGAAAGACCGCATGCTGATGGAGCAACTGCCCCATCTGCTGATCGAAGGCATGCTGATCAGTGCTCGCGCGCTGAAAACCTACCGTGGCTATATCTTCCTGCGCGGCGAATACACCACCGCCGCCAAGCACCTCAACCGTGCCGTGGAAGAAGCCAAGGCTGCCGGCCTGCTGGGCAAGAACATCCTCGGTTCCGGTTTCGACTTCGAACTGTTCGTGCACACCGGCGCCGGGCGTTATATCTGCGGCGAAGAAACCGCACTGATCAACTCCCTCGAAGGCCGCCGCGCCAACCCGCGCTCCAAGCCGCCCTTCCCCGCCGCCGTCGGCGTGTGGGGCAAGCCGACCTGCGTGAACAACGTCGAGACCCTGTGCAACGTGCCGGCGATCATCGCCGACGGCGTGGACTGGTACAAATCGTTGGCCCGCGAAGGCAGCGAAGACATGGGCACCAAGCTCATGGGCTTCTCCGGCAAGGTCAAGAACCCAGGCCTGTGGGAGCTGCCGTTCGGCGTGACCGCACGCGAGCTGTTCGAGGACTACGCCGGCGGCATGCGCGACGGCTACACCCTGAAAGCCTGGCAGCCAGGCGGCGCCGGTACCGGTTTCCTGTTGCCCGAGCACCTGGACGCACAAATGTATGCAGGCGGCATCGGCAAGGTGGGCACCCGGATGGGTACCGGCCTGGCGATGGCGGTCGACAACACGGTGAACATGGTCTCGCTGCTGCGCAACATGGAGCAGTTCTTTGCCCGTGAATCCTGCGGCTTCTGCACCCCATGCCGCGATGGCCTGCCATGGAGCGTCAAGCTGCTGATGGCCCTGGAAAACGGCGAAGGCCGCGAGGGTGATATCGAAACCCTGCTCGGTTTGGTCGGTTTTCTCGGCCCAGGCAAGACGTTCTGTGCTCACGCACCGGGCGCCGTGGAGCCATTGGGCAGCGCAATCAAATACTTCCGCTCGGAGTTCGAAGCCGGCATCGCGCCAACCAGCGCCGCCGTCCCGCCTCTGGCGAGGCCGATCGTAGTCGGCGCGTAACGCTTAAACAGGCGAAGGGCCCGTGCTCTTCGCCTTGCTCATGTGCTGACGCCGTAAAGGCTGTGTAGATGCACATGAATAACAAGATTCCATTAGCCACGCCCGCTGACAACGGGCCAACGAAGAACTTTGAACCATGGCCACTATCCACGTAGACGGCAAAGCGCTCGAAGTCGATGGGGCGGACAACCTGTTACAGGCGTGTCTGTCACTCGGCCTCGACATCCCGTATTTCTGCTGGCACCCCGCGCTCGGTAGCGTCGGTGCCTGTCGCCAGTGTGCGGTCAAGCAATACACCGACGAAAACGACACCCGTGGTCGTATCGTCATGTCCTGCATGACCCCAGCCACCGACAACACCTGGATCTCCATCGACGATGAAGAATCCAAGGCGTTCCGCGCCAGCGTTGTCGAATGGTTGATGACCAACCACCCCCACGACTGCCCGGTCTGTGAGGAAGGCGGTCACTGCCACCTGCAAGACATGACGGTGATGACCGGCCACAACGAGCGCCGCTATCGCTTCACCAAACGCACTCACCAGAACCAGGACCTCGGCCCGTTCATTTCCCACGAGATGAACCGCTGCATCGCCTGCTACCGCTGTGTGCGTTTCTATAAAGACTACGCCGGCGGTACCGACCTGGGCGTATTCGGCGCCCACGACAACGTGTACTTCGGTCGCGTCGAAGACGGCGTGCTCGAGAGCGAGTTCTCCGGCAACCTCACCGAGGTCTGCCCGACCGGTGTGTTCACCGACAAGACCCACTCCGAGCGCTACAACCGTAAGTGGGACATGCAATTCGCCCCGAGCATCTGCCATGGCTGCTCCAGCGGTTGCAACATCTCGCCGGGCGAGCGCTACGGTGAACTGCGTCGTATCGAAAACCGCTTCAACGGTTCGGTCAACCAGTACTTCCTGTGCGACCGTGGCCGTTTCGGCTATGGCTACGTCAACCGCGAAGACCGTCCACGCCAGCCATTGCTGGCCGATGGCGCCAAGCTGAGCCTGGACGAGGCACTGGATAAAGCCGCCGACCTGCTGCGCGGCCGCAACATCGTGGGGATCGGTTCGCCGCGCGCCAGCCTCGAAAGCAACTACGCGTTGCGCGAACTGGTGGGTGCCGAGCACTTCTACAGCGGCATCGAAGCCGGTGAGCTGGAACGCATCCGCCTGGTCCTGCAAGTGCTGAACGACAGCCCGTTGCCCGTGCCGAACATGCGCGACATCGAAGACCACGATGCCATCTTCGTGCTCGGTGAAGACCTGACCCAGACCGCCGCGCGTATTGCGCTGTCCCTGCGTCAGTCGGTCAAAGGCAAGGCCGAAGAAATGGCCGACGCCATGCGCGTACAGCCTTGGCTCGACGCCGCCGTGAAGAACATCGGCCAGCACGCGCTGAACCCGCTGTTTATCGCAAGCCTGGCTGAAACCAAGCTCGACGACATCGCCGAAGAGTGCGTGCACGCCGCCCCGGACGACCTGGCGCGCATCGGTTTCGCCGTGGCCCACGCCCTCGACGCCAGCGCGCCTGCCGTCGAAGGCCTGGACACTGAAGCCGTCGAACTGGCCCAACGCATTGCCGACGCCCTGCTGGCGGCCAAACGCCCGCTGATCATCGCCGGCACCTCCCTGGGTTCAAAAGCACTGATCGAAGCCGCCGCCAACATCGCCAAGGCCTTGAAGCTGCGCGACAAGAACGGCTCCATCAGCCTGGTGGTGCCGGAAGCCAACAGCCTTGGCCTGGCCATGCTCGGTGGCGAGTCCGTGGACGCTGCGCTGCAAGCAGTGACCGACGGCCGTGCCGACGCCATCGTGGTGCTGGAAAACGACCTGTACACCCGCACCGCTGCGGCCAAGGTCGACGCTGCGCTCAACGCCGCCAAGGTGCTGATCGTGGCCGACCACCAGAAGACCGCCACCAGCGACCGTGCCCATCTGGTGCTGCCAGCCGCCACCTTCGCCGAAGGCGACGGCACGCTGGTCAGCCAGGAAGGCCGCGCCCAGCGCTTCTTCCAGGTGTTCGATCCGAAGTACATGGACGCCAGCATCCTGGTTCACGAAGGCTGGCGCTGGCTGCATGCCCTGCGCGCCACCCTGCTGAACCAGCCGATCGACTGGACCCAGCTCGACCACGTGACCGCTGCCGTGGCCTCCAGTGCCCCGCAGCTGGCGCGTATCGTCGATGCCGCGCCGTCCGCGTCGTTCCGCATCAAGGGCCTGAAGCTGGCGCGTGAGCCGCTGCGTTACTCCGGTCGGACCGCCATGCGCGCCGACATCAGCGTGCACGAACCGCGTACCCCGCAAGACAACGACACCGCGTTCGCCTTCTCCATGGAAGGTTACTCGGGTTCGTCCGAACCGCGTCAGCAGGTGCCGTTCGCCTGGTCGCCGGGCTGGAACTCGCCGCAGGCCTGGAACAAGTTCCAGGACGAAGTCGGTGGGCATATCCGCGCAGGCGACCCAGGCACCCGCCTGATCGAAACCAGCGGTGACTCGCTGAACTGGTTCTGCGCCGTACCGCGCCCGTTCAACCCGGCACCGGGCACCTGGCAGGTCGTGCCGTTCTTCCACCTGTTCGGCAGCGAAGAAACCTCTTCCAAGGCCGCACCGGTTCAAGAGCGCATTCCTGCCGCTTACGTGTCCTTGGCCAAGTCCGAAGCCGATCGCCTGGGCGTCAACGACGGCGCCCTGCTCAGCCTGAACGTAGCCGGCCAGACCCTGCGTCTGCCGCTGCGCATCAACGATGAGTTGGGCGCCGGCCTGGTTGCATTGCCAAAAGGCATCGCCGGCATCCCGCCTGCGATTGCAGGCCTTACCGTTGACGGTCTGCAGGAGGCAGCGCAATGACTTGGTTCACGCCGGAAGTAATTGACGTGATCATCTCGGTGGTCAAGGCCATCGTTATCCTGTTGGCCGTGGTCGTGGCGGGCGCCCTGCTCAGCTTCGTCGAGCGTCGCCTGCTGGGCTGGTGGCAGGACCGTTACGGTCCGAACCGCGTTGGCCCATTCGGCATGTTCCAGATCGCCGCCGACATGCTGAAAATGTTCTTCAAGGAAGACTGGACCCCGCCGTTTGCCGACAAGGTGATCTTCACCCTGGCACCGGTCGTGGCCATGAGCGCCTTGCTGATCGCTTTCGCGATCATCCCGATCACCCCGACCTGGGGCGTGGCGGACCTGAACATCGGCCTGTTGTTCTTCTTCGCCATGGCCGGCCTGTCGGTTTATGCGGTGCTGTTCGCCGGTTGGTCGAGCAACAACAAGTTCGCCCTGCTGGGCAGCTTGCGTGCCTCGGCGCAAACCGTATCCTATGAAGTGTTCATGGGGTTGGCGCTGATGGGCATCGTGGTGCAGGTTGGTTCGTTCAACATGCGCGATATCGTCGAGTACCAGGCACAGAACCTGTGGTTCATCATTCCGCAGTTCTTTGGCTTTTGTACGTTCTTCATCGCTGGCGTGGCCGTGACTCACCGTCACCCGTTCGACCAGCCGGAAGCGGAACAGGAACTGGCCGACGGTTACCACATTGAATATGCCGGCATGAAATGGGGCATGTTCTTCGTCGGTGAGTACATCGGCATCATCTTGATCTCGGCCCTGCTGGTGACGCTGTTCTTCGGCGGCTGGCACGGTCCGTTCGGCATCCTGCCGCAGTTGGCCTTCTTCTGGTTCTTCCTGAAGACCGCGTTCTTCATCATGCTGTTCATCCTGCTGCGCGCCTCGATTCCGCGCCCACGCTATGACCAGGTGATGGATTTCAGCTGGAGATTCTGCCTGCCGCTGACCCTGATCAATTTGCTGGTGACGGCTGCCGTCGTGTTGTTGAACACGCCGGCTGCCGCGGTTCAGTGAGGATTTGACCCATGTTCAAATATATTGGCGACATCGTTAAGGGTACCGGTACCCAGTTGCGAAGCCTGGTGATGGTTTTCGGCCATGGCTTTCGCAAACGCGACACCCTGCAATACCCGGAAGAAGCGGTGTACCTGCCGCCGCGCTATCGCGGCCGCATTGTACTCACCCGCGACCCCGATGGCGAAGAGCGTTGCGTAGCCTGCAACCTGTGCGCCGTGGCGTGCCCGGTGGGTTGTATTTCCCTGCAGAAAGCTGAAACCGAAGACGGTCGCTGGTACCCGGACTTCTTCCGCATCAACTTCTCGCGCTGCATTTTCTGCGGCCTTTGCGAGGAAGCTTGCCCGACCACCGCGATCCAGCTCACGCCGGATTTCGAGATGGCCGAGTTCAAACGTCAGGACCTGGTGTACGAGAAAGAAGATCTGCTGATCTCCGGTCCCGGTAAAAACCCTGATTACAACTTCTATCGTGTTGCAGGTATGGCCGTTGCCGGTAAGCCCAAAGGCGCCGCACAAAACGAAGCCGAGCCGATCAACGTGAAGAGCTTGCTGCCTTAAGGAAGAAAGATGGAATTCGCTTTCTATTTCGCATCGGGTATCGCGGTTGTGTCCACGCTTCGCGTGATCACCAACACCAACCCTGTGCACGCCCTGCTCTACCTGATCATTTCGCTGATCGCCGTGGCCATGACCTTCTTCAGCCTCGGCGCACCGTTCGCCGGCGTGCTGGAAGTGATCGCCTACGCCGGCGCCATCATGGTGCTGTTCGTGTTTGTGGTGATGATGCTCAACCTGGGGCCGGCTTCGGTCGCCCAGGAACGCGTCTGGCTCAAGCCCGGCATCTGGCTCGGCCCGGTTGTCCTCGCCGCCCTGCTGCTGGGTGAACTGCTGTATGTGCTGTTCGCTCACCAGAGCGGCCAGGCCATCGGCCACACCACCGTAGACGCGAAAGCCGTGGGCATTAGCCTGTTCGGCCCGTACCTGCTGGTGGTCGAACTGGCTTCGATGCTGCTGCTCGCCGCAGCCATCACTGCCTTCCACTTGGGCCGCAACGAAGCCAAGGAGCAATGACGATGCCTGCTATCCCTTTGGAGCATGGTCTGGCGGTCGCCGGCATCCTGTTCTGCCTTGGCCTGGTCGGCCTGATGGTTCGCCGTAACATTCTGTTCGTGTTGATGAGCCTGGAAATCATGATGAACGCCGCGGCACTGGCATTCATCGTGGCGGGCGCACGTTGGGGCCAGCCGGATGGACAAGTCATGTTCATCCTGGTCATCAGCCTGGCAGCCGCCGAAGCCAGTATTGGCCTGGCGATCCTGCTGCAGCTGTACCGTCGCTTCCACACGCTTGATATCGACGCTGCCAGTGAGATGCGCGGATGAACATGATCTTTCTGACTTTCGTATTTCCCCTGATCGGTTTCCTGCTGCTGTCGTTCTCCCGTGGACGCTGGTCGGAAAACCTGTCTGCCCTGGTCGGCGTGGGCTCGATCGGCCTGTCGGCCATCGTGGCCGCCTACGTCATCTGGCAATTCAACGTGGCGCCGCCGGAAGGCGGTCACTACACCCTGGTGCTGTGGCAGTGGATGTCGGTGGAAGGCTTCAAGCCCAACTTCGCCCTCTACGTCGACGGCCTGTCGATCACCATGCTTGGCGTGGTGGTGGGTGTAGGCTTTCTGATCCACCTGTTCGCGTCCTGGTACATGCGCGGTGAAGCGGGCTACTCGCGCTTCTTCTCGTACACCAACCTGTTTATCGCCAGCATGCTGTTCCTGGTGCTGGGCGATAACCTGTTGTTCCTGTACTTCGGTTGGGAAGGCGTGGGCCTGTGCTCGTACCTGTTGATCGGTTTCTACTACAGCAACCGCAACAACGGTAACGCGGCACTCAAGGCGTTTATCGTCACGCGCATCGGCGACGTGTTCATGGCCATCGGCCTGTTCATCCTGTTCCAACAGGTGGGCACGCTGAACATCCAGGAACTGCTGGTGCTGGCACCGCAGAAATTCCAGGTCGGCGACTTCTGGATCACCCTCGCCACCCTGATGCTGCTGGGCGGCGCCGTGGGTAAATCCGCGCAACTGCCGCTGCAAACCTGGCTGGCGGATGCGATGGCCGGCCCTACGCCGGTGTCGGCACTGATTCACGCCGCAACGATGGTCACCGCCGGTGTTTACCTGATCGCCCGTACCCACGGCCTGTTCACCCTGGCGCCGGACATCCTGCATCTTGTAGGTATCGTTGGCGGCGTGACCTTGGTACTGGCCGGCTTCGCTGCCCTGGTACAGACCGACATCAAGCGTATCCTCGCCTACTCGACCATGAGCCAGATCGGCTACATGTTCCTGGCCCTGGGCGTTGGCGCCTGGGACGCGGCGATCTTCCACCTGATGACCCACGCCTTCTTCAAGGCTTTGCTGTTCCTCGCTTCCGGTGCGGTGATCGTCGCCTGCCACCACGAGCAGAACATCTTCAAGATGGGCGGCCTGTGGAAGAAACTGCCACTGGCCTACGCCAGCTTCATCGTCGGTGGTGCCGCCCTGGCCGCCCTGCCGCTGGTGACCGCCGGTTTCTACTCCAAGGACGAAATCCTCTGGGAAGCCTTTGCCAGCGGTAACCAGAACCTGTTGTACGCAGGCCTGGTGGGTGCGTTCATGACCTCGCTGTACACCTTCCGCCTGATCTTCATCACCTTCCACGGTGAAGCCAAGACCGAAGCGCACGCAGGCCACGGCATCTCCCACTGGTTGCCCTTGTCGGTGCTGATCATCCTGTCGACCTTCGTCGGCGCGATGATCACCCCGCCTCTGCACGGTGTGTTGCCACAAAGCGTCGGCCATGCCGGCGGCGAAGCCCAGCACAGCCTGGAAATCGCCTCGGGCGCCATTGCCATCGCTGGTATCCTGCTGGCGGCCCTGCTGTTCCTCGGCAAGCGTCGCTTCGTGACCGCCGTGGCCAACAGTGGCATTGGCCGTTTCCTGTCGGCCTGGTGGTTCGCCGCCTGGGGCTTCGATTGGATCTACGACAAACTGTTCGTCAAGCCTTACCTCGCCATCAGCCATGTACTGCGCAAAGACCCGCTCGACCAGACCATCGGCCTGATCCCGCGTGCCGCCAAGGCCGGTCATACCGCCCTGAGCCGCAGCGAGACCGGTCAACTGCGTTGGTATGCAGCGTCCATGGCGGTCGGTGCCGTGCTGGTGATCGGCGCCATCGTTGTCGTGGCGGTCTGACTATGTCCATGCACATTGCGTACATTGCGAACTTTGCAAACCTGCGAAAGGAAACGAGCCTGTCATGATTCTGCCCTGGCTAATCCTGATCCCCTTTATCGGCGGCCTGCTCTGCTGGATGGGTGAACGCTTCGGCGCCACCCTCCCCCGCTGGATTGCGTTGCTGACCATGTCCCTGGAACTCGCGCTCGGCCTCTGGCTGTGGGCCCATGGTGACTATTCATTCGCTCCGGCACCGGGCGTCGATCCGACCTTCGCGCTTGAATTCAAGCACGTGTGGATCCAGCGTTTCGGCATCAACGTGCACCTGGCCCTCGACGGCCTCTCGCTGTTGATGATCCTGCTGACCGGCCTGCTGGGTATCCTCTCGGTACTCTGCTCCTGGAAAGAAATTCAGCGTCACGTGGGCTTCTTCCACCTGAACCTGATGTGGATCCTGGGCGGCGTTGTCGGCGTGTTCCTCGCCCTCGACCTGTTCATGTTCTTCTTCTTCTGGGAAATGATGCTGGTGCCGATGTACTTCCTCATCGCGCTCTGGGGTCACAGTTCTTCGGACGGCAAGAAAACCCGGATCTACGCGGCGACCAAGTTCTTCATCTTCACCCAGGCTTCCGGCCTGATCATGTTGGTGGCGATCCTGGGTCTGGTACTGGTCAACTTCAACAGCACAGGCGTGATTACGTTCAACTACGCCGACCTGTTGAAAACCAAGATGTCCCTGACCACCGAGTACATCCTCATGCTGGGCTTCTTCATCGCCTTCGCGGTGAAGCTGCCGGTGGTGCCGTTCCACTCCTGGCTGCCGGATGCTCACGCCCAGGCGCCGACCGCCGGTTCCGTCGACCTCGCCGGTATCCTGTTGAAGACGGCGGCCTATGGCCTGCTGCGTTTCGCCCTGCCGCTGTTCCCGAATGCCTCGGCCGAATTCGCGCCGATCGCCATGACCCTGGGTCTGATCGGGATCTTCTACGGTGCGTTCCTGGCCTTCGCCCAAACCGACATCAAGCGTCTGATTGCCTTCTCGTCCGTTTCCCACATGGGCTTCGTACTGATCGGCATCTACTCCGGTAGCCAGTTGGCGTTGCAAGGCGCGGTGATCCAGATGTTGGCCCACGGCGTCTCGGCCGCCGCACTCTTTATCCTGAGTGGTCAGCTGTACGAGCGCCTGCACACCCGTGACATGCGTGAAATGGGTGGTGTGTGGTCGCGTATCGCGTACCTGCCGGCGATCAGCCTGTTCTTCGCCGCTGCATCCCTGGGCTTGCCGGGTACCGGCAACTTCATCGGCGAGTTCCTGATCCTGATGGGTGCCTTCGTGCAGACGCCGTGGATCAGCGCCATCGCCACATCCGGCCTGGTATTCGGTTCGGTCTACTCGCTGATCATGATCCACCGCGCCTACTTCGGCCCGGCCAAGTCCGACACCGTCCTGAAAGGGATGGATGCGCGCGAACTGATCATGGTGCTCGGCCTGGCGGTACTGCTGATCTACATCGGCGTCTACCCGCAGCCGTTCCTGGACACTTCTGCCGCAACGATGCATGGCGTGCAGCAGTGGTTCGGCACCGCCTTCTCTCAACTCGCTTCGGCCCGGTAAGAGCGCTATGGAATTCACGATCCAACACTTTATCGCGCTTGCGCCGCTGCTGATCACCAGCCTCACCATCGTGGTGGTGATGCTGGCGATCGCCTGGCGCCGCAATCACTCGCAAACGTTCCTGCTGTCCTGTGCCGGTTTGAACCTGGCCCTGCTGTCGATCATCCCGGCCCTCAAGGTCGCGCCACTGGCGGTGACCCCGCTGATGATGGTCGATGACTTCGCGCTGCTGTACATCGCGCTGATCCTGGTCGCGACCCTGGCCTGCGTCACCCTCGCCCATGCTTACCTCGGCGAAGGCGGCACCGGCTACCCGGGCAACCGCGAAGAGCTGTACCTGCTGATCCTGCTGGCTGCGGCCGGCGGTATCGTGCTGGTCAGCGCGCAGCACCTGGCCGGCTTGTTCATCGGTTTGGAACTGCTGTCGATCCCGACCTACGGCCTAGTGGCCTATGCCTTCTTCAACAAGCGCTCGCTGGAAGCCGGCATCAAGTACATGGTGCTGTCGGCCGCCGGTTCCGCGTTCCTGTTGTTCGGTATGGCCCTGCTCTATGCTGAAGCCGGCAGCCTGAGCTTCACCGGTATCGGCCATGCCCTGGCCGCTACCAACAGCCCTGCGCCGATCGCCCAACTGGGCCTGGCGATGATGCTGATCGGCCTGGCGTTCAAGCTCTCCCTGGTGCCGTTCCACCTGTGGACCCCGGACGTGTACGAAGGCGCCCCGGCGCCGGTGGCCGCGTTCCTGGCCACGGCGTCCAAGGTTGCGGTGTTTGCGGTGATGGTGCGTCTGTTCCAGATCTCCCCCGCCGCCAACACCGGCGTGCTGAGCAACGTGCTGACCGTGATCGCCATCGCGTCGATCCTGTTCGGTAACCTGCTGGCCCTGACCCAGAACAACCTCAAGCGTCTGCTGGGTTATTCGTCCATCGCCCACTTCGGCTACCTGCTGATCGCCCTGGTGGCGAGCAAAGGCCTGGCCGTGGAAGCCATCGGCGTGTACCTGGTGACCTACGTGATCACCAGCCTCGGCGCGTTTGGTGTGATCACCTTGATGTCCTCGCCTTACAAAGGCCGTGACGCCGACGCCCTGTACGAATACCGTGGCCTGTTCTGGCGCCGTCCGTACCTGACCGCCGTGCTGACCGTGATGATGCTGTCCCTGGCCGGTATCCCGCTGACGGCCGGCTTTATCGGCAAGTTCTACATCGTCGCCACCGGTGTCGAAGCCCACGAATGGTGGCTGGTTGCATCGCTGGTACTGGGCAGCGCCATCGGTGTGTTCTACTACCTGCGCGTGATGGTCACCCTGTACCTGATCGAGCCGAACCTGCGCCGCGTGGATGCCGAGCTGCACTGGGAACAGAAAGCCGGTGGCGTAATGCTGCTGGCCATCGCCCTGCTCGCGTTCTTCCTGGGTGTGTACCCACAGCCGTTGCTCACTCTGGTGCAGCACGCGGTATTGGGTGTTTGATCGAATAGCTGCAGTAAACAAAACGGCGCCTTCGGGCGCCGTTTTTGCATTCTGAGGAACACTCTTTCAGGCAAAAAAAACGCCCCGAATCACGTCGGGGCGTTTTTTTTCAGCGCGCTACCTTAGAACGCAATACCTACCTTGACCCCATATTCATCACGCTTGAGCCGGGTGTTATCGGCCACTTCCGAGTCGGCATCCAGCTTGTACTCGGTGCGCGTGTAATACAGGCCCGCCATCACCGGCAGATCGCCCTTCTGGTTCATCAACAGGCTGACTTCGGCATACGGGTTGGTGCGATCCTTGAGGTCCACGGTGTCGCTGCCCAAGCCATCGACCTTGATTCTGGTGCGGCCATCGAGGGTACGGCGGGCACCGGCTTCGACGCGCAGGGTCATGTCGTCGAACTGGTGGTTGTATCCCAGGGCAGCCTTGGCGAATGGCGATTTGTTGGTGAGCTCCAGGTCGTTGTTATTGGAGTCCAGCTCGTAACGGGTCCAGCTGTAACCGCCGCCCACGATCACGTCGACAAAGTTGCGTGCATCCAGCGCGGCACGCCAGCCGAGGTCGAGGTCGGCCTGGCCTTCCTTGAGTTTATTGTCGTTCTTCTTGCCGTACTTGGCTTCGATACCGGCCTGGTAGATGAAGCCTGATTCGGCGGTGAGCTTGTTGCCGAAGTTATAGAACAGGCCCGCCTGCGGCATATGATCCTTATCGCTTTCGCTACCGCCTTCAAGTTTGAAGTCGTTGTAGCTGCCCAGGAGCCCGAAGGTGGAAATCGGGTCGGTGGACGGTGCAGCGAACACCACCGCCGGCGCGGCGACCAGCGCCAGCAATGAGGAACGCTTGAGGAATTTTCCGAATACTTTGGACATCGTTTACATCTCCTTGTCAGGTGGCAAATTATTCAGGAACCGGTTCGAGCGCGGGTTTGCGCCAAAGGTTCGAAAAAATTTGTACCTGTGTTGAGATAAAACGGTTCATCCAGGGCTCTAGACCAAGCGTCTACGCCTCAACCGCGACTAAGGCCTCCAACGTGGCGTCGAGCGTTGGATGAAGGGGTGGGCGAATACCAAAGACCGCGCCAAGCACCTCAAGCAGTTCATCGGCACTCTTCAACACACGCTTCTCGCTCGGCCGGTCGAGGTAATGAATCGCGTAATTGGCATTGTTCAGGGTATGGCGCACCCCCGGTGCCAATCGCGCGGCTTTCAACTGGCCGAGGAACGGCGAGCCCGGATGTGTCGAGACGTACCAGTTGCCGATTTCGTAGTCGACATCGGCCTGCTCTTGCAGGTCGAACACATACAAGCCACGCCACTCTTCGGTGACCCGGGCCCACAGCGTATAACTGCCCTGCCCGTCGCCGGTCACACGATACGGTTCATGGGCGGTGGGCTGGGCCGCCTGCGTGTCCAGCCGCAGCGGACTACTGGGCACCATGCCGCCAAAGCCCACATCGGTGATGTAGCGCACACCGTCCACGGTCACCAGGCTCAGGCGATGGGTGCGAGCCGTGTGGGCATCCGCCGGCCCTCCCATCACCACACGCCCGGTGATTCCGCGCGCTTCGAAACCCAGCGCCTGCAACAGCGCCAGGAACATCTGGTTCAACTCATAGCAATAGCCTCCGCGTCCCTCGAACAAGACCTTTTGCTCGACGCTGGGCAGGTCGATCGGCACCGGCAGGCGCAGCAGCGTCGACAGGTTTTCGAAGGGGAACGTGCACACGTGGCGCAGTTGCAGCGCCTGCAGGGTTTGCAGCGTAGGCGCTGGCGCGCAAGCGTAACCCAGGCGTTGCAGATAGAGATGGCTATGGGTCAACCGGGACATGGCGCGATCCTTGAGCGCGTGGCGAAGGCGTCACTATGCCGCTCGGTGGGCAGGTTGTCATTTTGAATGAACCTTTTAGAACGCATCCCTATCCACTTATAACAAGACAGGGAGGCACCATGAGTACCGCTAAAATCTACACCATTCACTATCAGTTGCACGGCAAGGCAAAGTCCTTTGTAGTACGCGCCGATGTGATGAACAACGCCGAAGCCTGGCATTGGGCGGCGGTCGATGCCGATATTGCCCATGTCAGCCGTATCGGCCGCGTCGGCCACGAGCAGGTCAAGAAAACCACCCGTCCCTGGGCGGAAAAGTTCGGCATTACCGACGTCAGCTGGACGCCGCCCAAATAAACCAAGGCCCCGCTCGATGGCGGGGCCCGCACTACTTCTTCTTCAAGTCGCCCAACGGATCGTAGGGCGGCTTTTTTTCTGTCTGCTGTTTTTTGTCTTTGTCCAACGGCGCAATGGCGGGGCCGATGGGGTCGACCTGCGGGTCGGCAACATCCGGTGAGTCCGGGTCGAAACCCAGCTCGTCCTTGGCGCTGGCATGCTCGCTGGACGTCGGGCCTTTAGGCGAATGATTCATGTCGATGGCCTCTGCTAAAGCGGACGGGCTTTGTCGTGAAGGTTTTCCAGGTCCTGCTCGACCCGATCCACATCGTCATCTTCGTTGCGATCAGCCGGGTCATTGGGACGCAACGCGTCGTTGTCGCGCTCTTCTTCGCCGGGTGTGCGGTTGGGGTTCGGAGTACCGGGCGGCGGTTGTTTATACTCGGGCATGATGGTTCACCTCACGGGGGTTGGCGGCCTACAGGGTTTTAGAGAAAGCCACCACCACCATCGTTCAACTTGTTTGCCCAAGCGTGCGATGATGCCACCCCGCCATCTCCTGGAGACGTTACCCGGATGTTCGAGCTCAAACCCTGCGACCCCATCACCTACCGCCAGCAGACCCGGCGCAGCACGCTGATCGTGGCCGTGCTGTTTCTGGCCCTGGCCATGTTGCTTTCAAGCCTGGCGGTACTGCTGTTCGGTTCGCCCGGCGGCGACAATGTTCGCTTCAACGTCGGCGGTGTGTTCGCCGGGGCGTTGATCACCGTCGCCCTGGTGCGCGGCCCCTTCTGGACGCAACCCTGGCTGGCGGCGGCGGTGTATGGCTGGCAGCTCAAGCGCAACCTGATGCGCGTGACAAATGTGATGCACAAGGTCACTGAGCGAGTGCGGGCGAATGACCCTGGCGCAATGAAGGTGCTGCGCTTTTATCACCTGGGGCTGACGCAGATGCACGAACTGGACGCCAACTCCAGCGCACAGGCGCACCTGCAGGGAGAAATGCAGGCGCACAAGGAACAGCTGCAGGCGCAAGGGATCGACACGCAGCAAACCCGCTTTGACCCCGCCTGGCTGGAAGGCCTTAAAGGCGCGTAAGTCATCGACCGCGCCAGCAGAACAGCGCACTCACCGCAATCGCCGCCCCCGCCACGCCAAATACCAGGGGCGCCGAGGCCACCGGCAACAGCAGGCCCGCCAGCAAGGGGCCAAGGCCGGCACCGATATCACGCCATACCGCATTCGACGCCAGCGCCGATACGCGCATCGAGCCTGGGTTGCGTTCGGCAACCAGGGTAGTCACCAGCGGCAGCTGCAGCGCGCGCAGCACCAGTACCGCGGCCGCACCGACGATCACCCAGTAGCTGCCGAAGGCCGTCAGGGCCACAGCACTCAGGAACGAAAACAGCAGCAGCATCGAGGTGGCACCAAAGCGTTGCGCGGCGTGACCGCCCAGTGGGCTCAACAGCATTTCCGAGACATAACGCAGCGCCATCAAGCCGCCGGCAATCAGCACCGCATCACCCCCGAGCAGCTTCTGCGCCTGAATCGACAGGCCAAAAATAAACAGCCCATCCAAGGCCACGCCTTCGATAAACGACCACATCGCCACACTGTCGGGCCACTTGAAACGCCGCCCCGGCGTGCCGTGCAAATCATGGCCGACCGACGGCAATCCGCGCGCGACCCACAAGCCCGCCAGACAGCAACCGGCCAAAATCAGAAAGATCGGACGCGGCCCGGCCCACAACGTCAGCCAGCCGCCCAGGGGTAACGCGAGCATCGGGCCCCAGGCGATCAGGGCCCGAGAACGCCCGGCGCGGCGCGCGGCACCGGCGGGCTCGGCGGTGGCCAGGACTTGGGTGGACAGGTTCAATGCGGCGAAACACAGCCCCCACACCAGCCGCAGCCCCAACAGCGCCGCGAACCCAGACAGCATCGAGTTGCCCAGGGCGCACAGCGTCGCAGCGCCGGCAGCGATCATGCAGGTCAGGCGGTCGCCGTTGCGCGCGTAGAAATTGAGCACATGCCGGTAGCCGAAAATCCGCACCAGCCGGTTGGCCGCCAGCAATACCCCGGCCTGGGCCAAGGTGATGCCGAATGCCTGGGATTCCATGGGCAACAGCAGATAAAGCAGCACGTCGCTGGGCAGGCACAGCGCCAGGGTCAGCGCGGCACGGCGCGAGGTGGTGTCGGCGGTGCGTTGGGCCTGGCTCGTCATAAATCTGAAACATCCCGAAATATTCAGGTCGCCACGGTAGCCCTTCCGCGCCCGATTTTACAACGTCCCATCACGACTTTTTCCCGTAGGGCAGCAAACGCAAACCGCTGGCCACACTGCCCACCAGTGCAAACATACAGCCCAGCCACAGCGCTGCATGCGGACCGCTGCTCATCGACAAGTGGAAACACAACGCGACCAGCGACGCCCCCAGCGTCTGCCCCAACAACCGCGATATGGCCACAATGCCACTGGCACCACCGCTGCGCGCCAACGGTGCGCTGGTCATCAAGGCCTTTAAATTGGGGGACTGAAAGAAACCGAAACCGGCACCGCACAAGGCCATGCGCCAGCCGATATCGAACGTTGATGCACCCGCGTCCAATGTCGCCAACGCGGCCATGCCCACACTGAGCATCAACAAACCGAGGCCACACAGCAAACCCAGGGACACGCGGTCCGCCAGGCGTCCGGCAACCAGCGCCATCACGGCGACCACCGCCGGCCAGGGCGTCATCAGAAAACCGGTTTCCACCTGGCTATGGCCAAGCCGCGCCTGTAACAGGAAGGGCAACGACACAAAGGCCAGGCCCTGGGCACTGAAGGCGCAGATCGCGGTCACGGACGACAACGCAAACACCGGGCGCTTGAACAGGTCCAGGGCCAGCATCGGTGCCGGGTGTCCGGCCTGGCGGCGCAGCAACAACGCACCGCACACCAGGGCGACGAAGACCAGGCCCAGCGTCAGCAGGCCTTGGGCGCCGTGCACTGCCGTGCCCAGGCCCAGCACCAGCAGGGCGAACAGCCCGGCACACAGCAAGGCGGCCAGGCGGTCAAACGCATGCCCGGTCATCGGCAGGGTCGGCAATGAGCGCAGGCCCAGCGCCAGGGCCAACAGCCCCAGCGGCACATTGATCAGGTACAGCCAGTGCCAGGTCGCCACCGACAGAATCGCCGACGCCGCCGTCGGCCCCAGCGTAAAGGCCAGCCCCACCACCAGCGAGTTATAGCCCAGCCCACGCCCGAGCATCTTCGACGGGTAGATATGCCGCAGCAACGCCGTATTCACGCTCATGATCGCCGCCGCACCCAATCCCTGCGCCACCCGGGCGGCGGTGAGCGTGACCAGCGAACCGGCCAGCCCGCACAACAGCGACGAGACGATAAACAGCAGCAACCCGCCGAGGTACACACGCCGATGCCCCCACACATCGCTCAGCGAGGCGAACGGCAGCACCGTGGCGATGATCGCCAGCTGGTAGGCATTGACCACCCAGATCACCGAGGCCGAATCGGTGCCAATGCCCTCGGCCAGGGTCGGCAATGCGGTGTTGACGATGGCCGTGTCCAGGGTCGCCATGCCGATCCCCAGGGAAATCGCGATCACCGCAGGCAGGCGTTTACTGAGGGGCAGCCCATCGGCAACTGAAGACATGAGTAATCCGCTCGGGTGAAAAGGCCGCCAGATTAAGGCCAACGCAGATTTATTTCAGCCGGCGATCATCCGGCTGACGACAATTTCATATTTGCCAGGGCACTGAGGTCCAGACGCCCCTCGATGACCGGCGGACACCAGTAGTACCCCCCGGTCAGCGGCGTACTGATGCGATACAAGCCATCCACAATCCCGTCTTCCAGCCCACTCATACGGCGCAGTTGCGCTTCGAAGGCATCGAAGGAATGGCCGAAAGCGAGGAACATCAAGCCCGCCTGACCGTTCTCGGCCCACGGCATGGAGCGGCGCACCACGAAGGCTTCGGGCGTGAAACTCTCCTGCGCGGTGCGTTTGGTATGTGCGGATTCGGGGGCGTCTTCCAGCTCTTCGTTGTCGCCATGGCGGCGACCGATGATGTGGTCGCGCTCCTGGGCGGGCAACGCGGCGAAGCCATCCAGGTCGTGCTGCCACTGCTGGATCGCGGCGAAGCTGGCGCCGCTGTCGGTGGTGGCGGCCTCGACGGCGGCGTCGTCGTGGGGGTTTTCGGTGCCGTCTTCGTAGTCGGTGAGGTCAAAACCGGTCTTGTAGCGGAAGCCTTCGGTCGACTGCACCAGGCGAAACGCCGGGGCCAGGGCCTTTTCCACGGCGCGGCTGCGCAACAGCAGTTCACCGCGATCCACGCCATGCAACCACACCCACAGCGCCTGCTGGGTCGACGGGTTATGGGCGCCCGGAGCGCTGAGCGCCGGGAAGGCGCGCAGGCCGTCAATGTGCGCGCCCAGGGCGTGTACCAGCGGCTCACCCAAACCGACCACCGCCGACGAATCCGTCATCTGTACCAGCGCGTCCAGCGCAGCGGGCACGGCTGCCAGCGTATCCACGGCAAAAAACAGATGGCGTGCCTGCAAAGGCACCGGTGCGGCAAGAATGCCCGGCTGGTACTGACTCATGTGAACTCCTTCAAGAAAGGCGCGCAGTTTACCCGGCGCACGCCACCGTGCGTAGGAGAAAGCGCGCAAGCCTTGCCATAGAGCACTGGGATGGGTGACTCTTTAGTCATGCTTTGCAACTATTTCAGGGGTAGCGACATGACCACCAGTAACCTGCTCGCCCAGCTGTTTCCCACCGTCGAGGCCGATATTCCCGAGCAATTTCGCCTCGAAGCCCCGATTGAACAACGTGATTACCTGGTCGATGGGCAGTTGCAGGTCTGGAACGGCCCATTGGCCCAGGTGCAGAGCCCGGTGCAACTGGGTGACCAGCGCGTGGTGATCGGCAGCACGCCGCTGCTGGATGCCGACACCGCCCTCACCGCCCTTGACGCCGCCGTGCGTGCCTACAACCGTGGCCAGGGCGCCTGGCCGACCCTGCGCGTGGTCGAGCGCATCCAGCACGTCGAAGCGTTCCTACGGCGCATGCGCGAACAACGCGACGCGGTGGTCAAGCTGCTGATGTGGGAGATCGGCAAGAACCTCAAGGACTCGCAAAAAGAATTCGACCGCACCTGCGACTACATCACCGACACCATCAACGCCCTCAAGGAACTGGACCGTCGCAGCAGCCGCTTCGAGCTGGAACAGGACACCCTCGGCCAGATCCGCCGCGTGCCGCTGGGCGTGGCACTGTGCATGGGCCCTTACAACTACCCGCTCAACGAAACGTTCACCACGCTGATCCCGGCGCTGATCATGGGCAACACCGTGGTGTTCAAGCCGGCCAAGCTCGGCGTGCTGCTGATTCGCCCCTTGCTGGAGGCGTTTCGCGACAGCTTCCCGGCCGGGGTGATCAACGTGATCTACGGCAGCGGTCGCGAAACCGTCAGCGCACTGATGGCCAGCGGCAAGATCGATATCTTTGCGTTCATTGGCACCAACAAGGCCGCCAGCGACCTGAAAAAGCTGCACCCCAAGCCGCACCGCTTGCGCGCCGCGCTGGGCCTGGATGCGAAAAACCCCGGCATCGTATTGCCCGAGGTGGACCTGGACAATGCTGTCAGCGAAGCGCTCACCGGCTCGCTGTCCTTCAATGGCCAGCGCTGCACCGCGTTGAAGATCCTGTTTGTGCACGAGGATGTGGTCGCCCCTTTTATCGAGAAATTCAACGCCAAGCTGGCGTCGCTCAAGCCCGGCATGCCTTGGGAGGACGGTGTGGCACTGACGCCGTTGCCGGAGGTGGGCAAGGTCGATTACCTCAACGAGCTGGTGGCCGATGCGGCGCGGCATGGCGCCAAGGTGGTCAATGCCGACGGCGGCAGCAGCCGGGGCTCGTTCTTCTACCCGGCGGTGCTGTACCCGGTGAACCCGCGGATGCGTGTGTACCATGAGGAGCAATTCGGTCCGGTGGTGCCGATCGTGCCCTACCGTGACCTGGAGACGGTGATCGATTACGTGCTCGACTCGGATTTCGGCCAGCAGCTGAGTATTTTCGGCACCAACGCCGTGGAAGTCGGGCGCCTGGTGGATACCTTCGCCAACCAGGTCGGCCGCATCAATATCAACGCCCAGTGCCAGCGCGGGCCGGATACCTTCCCGTTCAACGGGCGCAAGAACTCGGCCGAGGGTACGCTGTCGGTGCATGACGCGCTGCGCGTGTTCTCGATCCGCACACTGGTAGCGACCAAGTTCCAGGAGAGCAACAAGGCACTGGTCAGCGAGATTCTGCGCAACCGCGATTCGAGCTTTTTGACCACCGATTACATCTTCTAAGCACAATGCCTCCCACATTTGGATTGTGTACATCTCCTGAACCGAGGCCACTTTAGTACTGATGAATCTGCCACTCTTCGCCAGGCGCCTGTTGCGCCCGCTGCTCGACCCGTACCGCCGCTATCGCCATGCCAAGCTGATCCACGCCGTGCGCGTGTCCATCGGCTTGCTGGCGACGATCCTGCTGACCACCGGCATCAACCTGCCCCATGGCGAATGGGCTTCGGTGACCATGCTGATCGTCATCGGCGGCTTGCAGCACCACGGCAATATCGGCAAAAAGGCCGTGGAGCGCGCCTACGGCACCTTGATCGGCGCCAGTGTCGGTTTGTTGCTGGTGGTGCAGCAGGCCTACTTCGGCCTGCCCCTGCTGACCTATTTGTTGATGTCGGTGGTCTGCGGGTTCTTTTCCTATCACGCCATCGGCAAGGGCGGCTACATCGCGCTGCTGTCGGCGATCACGGTGTTTATCGTCGCCGGCCACGGTGACAATCCGATCTCGGATGGCTTGTGGCGCACCGTGGATATCCTGATCGGCATCGTGCTGGCCCTGGCGTTTTCCTTCGCCCTGCCGCTGTACGCCGTGTACTCGTGGCGCTACAACCTGGCCAGCGCCTTGCGTGACTGCGCGGAGATCTACAGCCGCATCATCAGCGGCCAGTCGGTTACCGACGACGAACACCTCAAGCTGCTCAACCGGCTGAATGCCGCGATGGTGCAACTGCGCTCGCTGATGCCGTCGGTGTCCAAGGAAGTGCGGATCTCCATGACCGAACTGGACGCGATCCAACGGCACTTGCGCCTGTGCATCAGTACCCTGGAAATTCTCGGCAATACCCGCCCGGACCCGCGCGATGCGCAGGCGATGGCGCGCATGCAGGTGATGTTGAAGGCCGAGCATCGGCAAATTCGGGTGCAATTGGTGGGGATGGCGCGGGCGTTGAAATCAGGGCTGACACAGCGTCTTGAGCGCTCCAGTGAAGTGTCGCCGCCTCAATTGGCGTCAGCAGCGCCCGTCAGTGATACGCTGGATGGGTATCGGCTGCTGACCCAGCAATTGAAGGAAAACATCGAAGGCATGCGCCAGAGGCTGGTCAAGACGTCCAGGTACTGGAGGATCTGAATACATACGTAAAAAAACGGGACAGCCTTCTTAAACAACAGGTTGTCCCGTTCATTGGCCAATGATGCCCTTATCTGAGCCCCACCCCCAAGAGTGAGCTACCTACCCACTGTTTGTAGACAGCCTCCGCCCCCGTATTGATATTTCTCGTCCACCAGTAATCGAAAAACAGGAAGTTATGGGACCAGGTACTGGACCAGTATTGCCCATTCCCCATGGGCCAACTGTAACCATAAGCGGCGCTTAACTCGCGCAACTCACCCAGGGAAGCCACGCGCAAGCCTTGACTTGCAGCCCGCGCATTAATGTCGGTCTTGAACCCCGCCCCCAGGCCATAACACAGCACGACACCGCCGACATACACGTAATAGCTCCTCGTTTGCGCCGGTACAGAGGAGTCGCGTACGGTAATCATCGCCGCCCCGTTGCCTCTCACCGTGACATACCCACTGCTGTCCACGACTGCAACGCCAGTGTTACTCGAAGAGTAGCTGTAATCCAGTGTGCCTCCGGATGCCGTTCGGCGAATAGAGTTACCGGAGTGAAACGCCGGCAAGACATTCGGACTTCCAGGTATTAGGTAAGTACGTCCATTCAGGGAGACGGCGCTCGTATCAAAGACCAACGGGCTGGTCAGCCGTACGGTATATACGGTGCTGGGGAAACTGATCGCGCGGGCCTCGTCCTCGCTGCCGTCAAATGCCACCTTCAGCGAAACCGTGACACTGCCGTTATTGGGCACACCCAGTAACCACGCACGCGAGAGCGGTATGTTTGCCAGACCATTAGCCTGTTCAACGGGCGTCAACGCGTGCGCATCCAGCAAAACCTGAGTCGCGAGACCCGGGCTGGAGACTCTCAGCCAGACGCGTTGCCCCTTCATGCTCAAGCGCCATTTCTGCGCGGAGACATTTGCATTGGCGGTCAGGTTTGGCGGGTTGAGCGTGCCGCCATTGGCGATGTTATTGATCAACGCCCTCGGCAAATTGGCTGCGGCAATCGTACCGACCTTCACCGTTTGCTCTTCGGAGCAGGCCATTCCGCCCCTGCCCAACTCCACCCGGTACTGCAGGGTGATGGTGCTGTTCACGCTCAAGGCCAGAATATCGTTGCTGATATTGAAGGTCACCGTCCCGCCATCAAGGCCGTCCTGAGGACTAATGTAGGGCATGGAGCCATCAGGACGAATCCAGCGTAACTCGATCTTGTCGGTGCCTCCAACGTTCATGTTGGGATACTTGACCAGCACCTGGCATTTATTCTCCACTACCAGCGGGTCGATCGACACCTCAGGCCCGGTGGGTGGCGTGGAATCTTTGATTTCCGGATGCGGGTAGGTGTTTTTTTCCTTCTGGACGATATGATGACGGACATTGAACGGCACGGCGTTGAGAAGGTCGCCACTGTGGTCGAACGTGGTCAGAAAACTGATAGACAAATCAGAAAAATCTTCCAGGTTACGCAACGCGAGCACCGGCGTTTCACTGGTGATGCCGTTGGTGACCTCGCTGTCGTCAATCTCGCGGCCCCTGTACACATAATTATCGTAAGGGGCCCCAGTGTTGCGCGTGCCCTGATAATGCAACCACATGCGCTGCCCCTTGTCTGCATACATCCAGGGAGCGACGCGGGTTTCGTCGAAATCCTCAAGCAATGGAATTTCGAGCACCGCGTTGTCACCGATACTGTCGATCAATGGGCCAGGCAGGTCTGACAAGGTCAGCAAGCGCAGGACCAGTACCGGTGATGGGGTTGAGAAACCGTTGCGAATCACGTTGAAAGACACTTCAACATCACGGCCGTCCGGATGGATGTTAAAGCCAATGACGTCGGTCGGGATCGTAAAGTCGATAAAGTCACCGACC
The DNA here is from genome assembly GCF_036688725.1 of Pseudomonas lactucae. Lineage (NCBI taxonomy): Bacteria > Pseudomonadati > Pseudomonadota > Gammaproteobacteria > Pseudomonadales > Pseudomonadaceae > Pseudomonas > Pseudomonas lactucae. The sequence continues at coordinate 79,896 of NZ_JAQQPT010000018.1, forward strand.
TGGTCCTCCTTGATTTCACTGTGGGTGCCGAGCCCTGGAAGCCCCGTCCAGAACACCTCGACTTTGTCGCGAATTTTTATGTGTTCATAGCGGACCCGGACGGTCGCCCCTCCCGGCCAGGCCAGCGCCGGGTCCAGCTCATCCGGATCCTGAGTGGCTTGCAACACCCGCGGCGGGAACAATTCGCCCAGCGCGGTGCCGACCGTCACCACCAGGTCCCGGGAATATTCAAAGACACCGTAACGATCAATCCAGAAAAGCACGGTAAGCGTTCCGTCCAGATTGTCGGTAAACAATTCAAGAGGAATGTCTATCAGCAGCTTATCGGCCGCCACGAACAAGTCGTAATAGAATTCCTGTTTTCCGCTGAGAGACCCCAGGTAATGCACGGTCAGCTTGTCCCCTGCCTGAAACTGCGCACGCAGCTCAAGGGTGCCCACACTGCCGACAGTGGCTGGGTCGACATTGCCATTGATCGCTTCATGGATAGTCGGCGGCATCAAGGTTTGGGACGGGCGCCCTATCTGTACGTATCGGCGATCCGACTCCCGGATGCCGGTCGCGCCGGTGACGATGTAATGGACATTGGTATCACGCAGCCCATCAAAGCGCATGTATTCGGCATTCAGAAAGTCTCGGGTGCGTACATGTGAACCGGCCAGCTTCCGTGAACTGACCAGTTCCTGAGTATTATCCGGATGAGACCCCAGAATGTTGACTGTCAGCAGGTCCGCCGTACTGCCTGGCGGTTGGTAGTCCGGCATTTCCACGGTAATGCGCGTCAAGTCCGGTTCAATGAATGGCCCCTTCGCTTCGCGCACCAGCGGCCGTGGCAATTCGTAACGCGTGCCGCCGACCTGCACGGTGTTTTTTCTGGAGGGCAGGTCATTCGCATTGGTTCTTCGCCGCACATAAAAAGCGGTCAGGGTGCTCTGGATCAGCGACCTGACCAATTCGTTGCGGACGGGAAATTCGTAGTATTTCGGGATCTTGTCCACTGACAGCTCTAACGACTCACTGACAAATTTCCCATCCGGCGTGGTACCGGAAACGGTAAGCAGAATAGAGTCTCCCACTACGAAATTAGGGCTCCTGAACGGCACCTCCACCAACACCGTCGCAGGGTCCTGCCCCAGTGCATCAGCGTCCAGTACCCCGGTGGCCTCATCGGCTTCAACGATGATCGGTTGCTGCAGCAACCTCAGGTCCAGGTCCACCTGAACCGGCACCGGTTTACACCAGGGCTGCACCTCACCGGAACGATTTCGCACCTCGTCGTACAGGTAGAACTGCACGACATAACTGCCGCTGCCGACCTTCTCTATGAACGTTTTGTCAATCGTAAAAGTCAGGTCCTTCCCGACCTGATCGTCGGTGATCGGTGGCACGTCAAACCGCTCTGGGCCCCAAGAGAACATCACCAGATCGTTAACCCGCATGTGCTCCCATGCCTTGATCGTGGCGGTGACATCCATACCAGCGCCAATCAGCGTATCTGACAACGTCAGAATCAGCTTGGAGTGCCACTGCTCCTGAGGACGATCATCAGCTCCGCCTGGACGGGTGTCTTTGATAAATACCATTTGAGGAACAGAGGTGCTCGGATTTACCGAACCGACTCTCAAGACTTCACCGTACACATCACGGACGAAACCCAACTCAACAGTTGTTCGGGGAACATTCAAATAGAAACGTTGATCACCCTCTTCGCCAACCTTCACGAAGTCGTTGGCGACAATGACGTCGTTCATCCACAATCGGTACTCGTCGCCGACGCTGACGGGGCTCGACCAGCGTTCAAAGACGAAATCCAGCCCTTCTTCAAGATGACGGATGCCCAAGCCGTAATTCGCACCCTCTACAGGCACGACCTGGCGCGGGGATGTAGAGGGAGAATCCAAGTCTTCCAGAATCATGACACCGGGTCGAGTGGCCGATTCCTTTGGCTCGGCGGGCTTTCTTACTACGGGCTGAAGCCTGGCAACAGCGTGGCTGGCAGCGTGGTTGATTGACTTGAGTGCGGCATCGGTAGGGTGAGTTGACATGATTGAGCTCCGTGTTGAACCGCATGCGAACAAAGCACGCGCCAGAGCTGATCAAACAACAAATGGAGAGACGTGGTACCTGTCAGAATTGACAGTGCGGACGGATGGTATCCGCCGGAAAAATGCCTTACGCACGCGCAAATAAGAGACACCGTGTAATTCACACTTTCTCTTACATATTTTTCACGCTTTATTCACATCCCCATCCGTAAGGTGAAGCCTCATCCGTTACAAATGTTGCATATCAAGCCCGCCGCCCCAGCGGGCTTTTTTTTGCCTTGGATTCGAGTTAGCGCGACGCCTTGGCGGTGGGTGCCACGGCTTGCTCACGAATAGCCCGCTGGGTATCAAGCACCTTGGCCAACGCGGTTTGCGCTTCGGGGCTCTGCTGCGGCACGCGAATCGCCGCCGACACCAGGGTGATCAGCTTGGCCATGACCTCGGCGTCCGTGGCCGGGCGACCCAGGCTCATGGAGTTCATGAGCAGGCGCAGTTCGGTACCGGCCATCACCCCGGAAATCGCCTTGAGGGCAAATTGCAGGCGCACGCCCAGCTCATTGCGTGGCAGGTCCGGCAAGGCCAGGGCGAAGGCTTCGAAGAAGCGCTGGAACACCGGCTGGTAATGCACCTTGAGGTATTCCTGGATAAACGGCGAGGTGTCGCTGTACACGCGGCCGAGAAAACGGATGAATGAACGCCCTTCCCCACTCGCCGGGTCGCTGCGTTCCAGGCCCATGGCCGGGGCGAACAGCACGCCCAACAACGTGTCGCAATCCAGCGGGCCGTCGGCTTCGGCTTCGCAACGCGCCAGCAGCTCCAGGCGCTGCTCGTTGAGCGGCTCCAGGCGCTGCATCAGCAGGGTTTTCATCAGGGAATCCTTGTCCCCGAAGTGGTAGTTCACGGCGGCCAGGTTGACTTGGGCGCGCTCGGTAATCTGCCGCAACAGCACGGCGTCGTACCCATACTTGATGAAAAGGGCCTCTGTCGCATCCAGCAAGCGAGTCTTGGTAACGTTTGGAGCGCTGAGTTTCTTCGCGACCATAAGGGTTCCACGGCGGAAATATTGTTTTAAAAAATAATTTGATTTTTTATACCGGGGCGGCTCGGTTAAAGCAAGTAGTGACACTCCGCCATATGAGCGAAAGCCTCGACGTACGGGCGTCTCAGCAGTCGACTGGAGGTTTTCGAGGGCGCGTTCACCTGCCTAGCAAAATCATTTCAAAGGGTAAAAACGCTCTACATCCATGGCTGGCGGAGCGCCGATAACGCGGTTAGTATTCAAACAATATTTTAAAAACAAGAAATAAAACCAGTCCGAGACGCGTACCAGATAGCTCCCGAACTTGTTACAAGGCTTTACCGGGTGCATGAGGGCAACGTCGAGACTGCAGGCGTAGTCATGATGACCGATACCCGCGCATACCCAGGCTTGATCTCCCTGCAAGGCATCGGCAAGCGCTATCGGCTCGCCGGGCAAGAACTGACCATTCTCAATGACGTGTGCCTGTCCATCGCCAGCGGTGACAGCTGCGGCATTCTCGGCGCCTCCGGTTCCGGCAAAAGTACCCTGCTCAATATCCTCGGTCTGCTGGACCTGCCCAACGACGGCCAATACCACTTCGCCGGCCACGATATTTTCAACGCCAGCCCCGACGAACTGGCCGCCATTCGCAACCAGCAGATCGGTTTCGTGTTCCAGAGCTTCAACCTGCTGCCGCGTCTGAGCGCCCTGGATAACGTTGCCCTGCCCTTGAGCTATCGCGGCGTGTCGCGTCATGAGTCGGTGGAGCGGGCCCTGCGCATGCTCGAACAGGTGGGCCTGACCGAGCGCGCCCACCATCGCCCCGCCGACCTCTCCGGCGGCCAGCGCCAACGCGTGGCGATTGCGCGCGCCTTGGTCGGCAATCCTTCGGTAATCCTGGCCGACGAACCTACCGGCAACCTCGACAGCACGACCGCCCAGGACATCATGGACCTGCTGCTGGCGCTGAACCGCGAGCAACAAGTCACGTTGATCATCGTCACCCACGACCCGCACATCGCCGAGCGCCTGGCGCGCAAGATCCTGGTGCGCAATGGCGTGGTGCACGAGGCGCAGCGCCCATGAGCCCGCGGGTCGAACAAAGCCTGAGTCAACTGCTGCATGAAGCCTTCATCAGCCTGCGCACCTTGGGCAAGCGCTCGGTCCTGGCGCTGCTCGGCATTGTGATCGGCAGTTCCTCGGTGGTGGCGCTGATCAATATCGGGCATAACGCGGCGGTGGATGCCGCAGCGATTTTCAAGGACATGGGCACCGACACCCTGGTCGTCCAGTTCCCGCCCAAGGGCGGCGCCAACCTGCCGATGCGCCCCCAGCTCGATCTGCAAGCGGTGCGCCAGGCGGTGCCGGGCATCGCACATATCGGCGCCCTGACGCTGTTCAGCGGCCCCATCGTGTTCCATGGCCGCAGCGTCAATGCCAACGTTGTCGGCAGCACGCCGGGCATTCAGCCGGCGATGCGCCTGGTTATGCAACAGGGGCGCTTCCTGTCGAGCTTCGACGCCAACGACACCTATGGCGTGATCGGTGACCAGATCGCTCAGGCCCTCGGCGCACCGGGCGATCCCGTGCAACTGGGCGACCGCGTGCGCATCAACGACTACCTGTTCCTGATCGTGGGCATCCTGCGCAGTCAGCCACGGGCGATGCTGATGCCGGTGCAGGCCAACGAATCGCTGTTCATTCCCGCCGAAGGCATGCGCCGCATCTACGCCACGCCGCAGATCAGCAATGTGATCATCCGCGCCGCGCCAGGCCTGGACATGGAGCGCCTTGCCAAAGCCGCCGCCGGTGCCTTGCAACGCCAACTCACTGAACACGATGTCGACATCCAGGTGCCGCAGCAAATGATCGACGGCATGACCCGGCAAAGTCGCACCTTCGCCTATTTGCTGCTGGCCCTGGGCGCGATCTCCCTGGTGGGCGGCGGTGTGGGGGTGATGAACGTGATGCTGATGAACGTCTCGGAGCGCCGGCGTGAGATCGGCATCCGCATGGCCCTGGGCGCGCGCCGGCGGGATATCCGTAACCTGTTCCTGATCGAAGCCGTGACCCTCACCGCTGTCGGCGCGCTGTGCGGCGCGGTGCTCGGCATGACCGCCGCCTGGCTCTATGCCTGGCTGTCAGGCTGGACGTTCGACCTGGCCGTCGCCGCCCTGCCCCTGGGAGTGGGCAGTACCTTGTTGGTGGGTCTGTTCTTTGGCATCTACCCGGCAGTCTCGGCCTCGCGCCTGCAACCGGTGGAGGCCCTGCGCGATGAATAAATGGCTGGTATTGCTGACGCTGGTCAGCCTGCCCGGCATGGCGGCCGACATCGTCATCCGGCCGTCGGCGCCGAGCACCACGCGCAGCGTATCGCTGAACGCCCAAGTCACCAGCCTGACCCTGGGCGATGCGGTGTACCTGGGCCTGCGCAACAACCCGGCGATCCGCAGTGCGTACCTGCAACGGGTGGCGCAGAAGTTCGACCTGCGTGTCGCCGAAGATGCGTTCAACCCCAAACTGACCCTCAACAGTTATTACCGCGGCACACGCGGCTCCCAGGACAGCGCACGCAACGCCAACCTGGCACCGTCCAGCAGCCTGCTCGGCGAGTACGGCACGCGCCTGAGCATGGCCTGGACCCAACAGTTGAACAACGCCGACCGCGCCGGCCGCTACCGCAGCGACGGCCTCGACCTGGCGATTATCCAGCCCCTGCTGCGCGGCGCCGGCTGGGACGCCGCCACTGCACCGCTGCGCCTGTCGCGCCTGTCGGAACAGGCCAACCGCTTGAACCTCAAGGCCACCGTGGCCCAGACCATCAGCCAGATCATCGCCACCTACCGCGAGTTGCTGCGCGCCCAGGAGCAATTGAGCATCGTGCAGGACGCCCTCCAGCGTTCCAACACCTTGCTCGATGTGAACAAGGCCCTGATCAGCGCCGGACGCATGGCCGAGTTCGAGATCGTGCAGACCGAAGCCGACATCGCCACCCAACAACTGGGCGTGGAGGAAGCGCAGAACCAACTGGACACCAACCGCCTGGCCCTGCTGCGCCTGCTGGCCCTGGACTTGTCCACGCCGATTCGCGCCACCGAAGCCCTGGAAGCCAAGCCCATGCAGATCGACAAGCGCCAGGCCTTCAACCTGGCGCAAACCCAGCAACCGGAATACCTCGCCGCCCTGCTCGGCAGCCAACAGGCCGACCTCAACCTGGTGATCGCCAAGGACTCCGGGCGCTGGCAAGTCGACCTCGTCGCCGGCGCGAACCAGATACGTGACAACTACACTAACGACGCCGGCAGCAGCAACAATCGCACCTGGGACAGCTACGCCGGCGTGCAGGTGCAAATCCCCATCGGCGACATCAGCACGCGCCAGGCCGAAGTGCGTGCGCGGGTGAATGTGGAGGATCAGCAGATCCGCATCACCGATGCCCGCCAGGCGCTGGAACGCAGCGTCAATGACGTGGTGCGCGACCTCGGCACGCGCTGGCGCCAGTATGAGATCTCCCAGCGCGCGGTGGAGTTGTCGCGGCGCAAGATCGAGATCGAACGGGAAAAACTCAGCGCCGGACGCTCCACCAACTTCCAGGTGCTGAGTTTCGAGACCGACCTGCGCAACGCCGAAAACGCGCAGCTCAATGCGCTGATCGCTTACCTGAACGCCCAGACCCAGCTCGACCTGACCCTGGGCATGACGCTGGAAAGTTGGGAAATCGCCCTCAATGACTACTAATCGAAAACGCCTGCTGGGCGCTGTGTTGATCCTGCTGGTGGCCGGCGCCGGGCTGGCCCTGCGCAGCCCCGCTGAAGGCCCGGCGGCGGCGGCCGAGCAATGGCTGGCGGTGCAGCCCGATGCGCTGGTGCACCAGATCGGCCTGGTGGGCAAGATCGAGCCCGACACCACCCTCACCCTCACCGCCCCCTTCGACGGCAATGTGCAGGCCAACCTGGTCGAGCAAGGCCAACGGGTCGAAGCCGGCCAGGTGCTGCTGCGCATGGACCCCGCCACCCTTGAAGTGCAATTGCGCGACGCCCTCTCCGCCCAGCTCAAGGCCCGGCGCGCCGTGCAAGAGATGCAGGACTGGGACAGCAGCCCCGCCGTCAGCCGCGCACGCCGCAGCCTGCGCACCGCCGAAATGAGCGCCGGCAACACCCAGCGCAAGCTCACCGAAAGCGAAAACCTGTTCAAGCGCGGCATCATCCCGCGCAATGAACTGGACGACCTCAAGCAACAGGCCCAACAGCAACAGTTGGACTTGGTGGCGGCACGCAGTGAACTGCAACAGGCTCTCGACCAAGGCAAGGGCGAATACCGCCAGATCGCCGACATGGAACTGACCAACGCCACGGTGAAATACGAGGCCCTGCGCAGGTTGCTCGAAGGCCAGGAAATCAAGGCGCCATTCTCCGGCATCGTGGTGCCCGCGCCCGGCAATCATGCCTCTCAGGGCGGCAACGACAACAATGCCCCCATCCAGGCCGGCGGTAAGGTCAGCCAGGGCCAGGTACTGTTTGGCCTGGCGAATATCGAACGGCTGAAAATCGTCGCCAAAGTCTCGGAACTGGACATCAACCAGTTGCATCAGGGCCAGGCGGTGGAAGTCATGGGGGATGGTTTTGATGGCGAACGGCTGAGCGGTTCGGTCAGTGTGGTCAGTGGGTTGGCGGTGGCCAGCGACAGCCAGGGCAGCGCGCAGTTTCCGGTGACCCTGTCGATTCCCAAGCTTACGCCCCAGCAGTTACAGCGGGTGCGCTTGGGAATGAGCGCACGGCTGACCATCGTCACCTACAACAATGCACAGGCGATTGTCGTGCCGAGCCAAGCGATCCAGGCGGACATGACGGTGGAGTATCGCGAGGCGATGGATAAGCCGGTGGAGCGGGTGAAAGTCACCACCGGGCAGTCGACGGCGCAAGGGGTTGAGGTGTTCGGCCTAAAGCCCGGCCTGGTGAAAATCTCAAGATAAATGAAGATCCCACATTTAGATTTCTGTCAGCTTTGAAGCCAGGGCCTTGGCCTGAAGCGCCACATCCGTCACCGCCGTGCTCTCCCACCAAATCCCCCGCAACGGCGGGCCCATGGCAAACAGTCGTTGGCTGACCCGCCCCTGGGCATCCAGCACCGCCCCCGACGCATCCGCCGCAATCCCCAAGGCCAGCGGCCCAGGCTGGATCAGCCCGCGCTTGAGCAACTGCTGGGGTAACGGCCGGGCCACGCGGCGCCAGTCGTATTCGATGCCGCTGGAGTTGATCAGCGCCGCGCCCGACACCTGGGTCAGCGCTTGCTCACCGCGATAGCGCAACTGGATTGTCACGCCCTCGCCCGCAGGCGCCAGGCCCTTGAACGACGCCGCGCGAATGCGCAAGCGCCCCTCTTCGTGCAAGCGCGCCACCAGTTGCGCACTCAACGGCGGCGAGCGGTGGTGATGGCTCTCCCACCAGGGCCGAACATGGCGTACGAACTGGCGCTTTTCACGTTCGCCGGCCTGGCTCCACAGCCGACCGATATGCGCGCGCACCGTGTCCAGCGGCGCCTGCCAATCAATGCCTTGCTCCACGGCAATCCGGCATTGCCGGCGCACTTCGCGCAGCAACTGCCGAGGGCTGCGCAGGCTGTGGTCTTCGCCGAGGAAGTCCACCCAGCTCGGCGGTTGGCGGCGTACATGGGGCAGTAACCCATGGCGTGAAAACACCTCGATGGGCCCGCGATGACCGGCCTGTTCCAGGGACACCACGGCATCGACCATGGTCAGCCCCGAGCCGATGATCAGCACCGTCGACCGTGGATCGAGCCGGGTCATGGCCTGCACGTCCCAAGGGTCCACCGCCGCCGCGTTCAATCCGCTGGACTCGGTTTGTGGCGTGCGCGCCGCCGGGAACATGCCGGTGGCCAATACCGCAACGGCGCCGCGCAGTGACTGGCCGTTATCGAGGGTCAGCAGGGTTGAATCCGCGTCCACTTGCAGGTCGATCACTTCGGCGCGCACATGCTCCGCCGTGGACGCCGACAGCGCTCTGGCTTCGGCCAGCCGCTGCTGCGCGTACAAGCCGAACAGCCCGCGCGGCGGGAACAGTTCGCTGATCGGTACGTGCTGCCGGTCCGACTCCGGCCAGCCACCGGCGCCGATGTGGGCGGTGAGCCATTGGGTCAGGTCGTCGGCATTGTCCGGATCGACGCTCATGCGCGCCGCGTTGCCGTTCAGGGTGTGGCCCAATTCGACCGCACTGTAGGCCTCGCCCCGGCCCAGTTCGGCACGCGGTTCGATCACCAGGATGCGGCGCCGGCCAGGCAAGCGCAGCAGTTGCACGGCGAGCATCGTGCCGCTCAGGCCGCCACCGATGATCAGCACATCGGCGTTGCGGATGGATTCACTCATGCAGGTTCGCCCTTACTGTTTGCCCAGATAAATATCATGCAGATCCCCCCGCGCCAGCAGTTCAGCGGCGCTGCCGCTCAAGGCCACGCGTCCAGTATCCAGCACGTAACCCTGGGACGCATAGGTCAGCGCGACGTTGATGTTCTGCTCGGCGATCAGGAAGCTCACCTGCTGTTCGCGGTTGAGTTGCGCGATGATCGCGAAGATCTCCTGCACGATCATAGGCGCCAAACCCATGGACGGCTCGTCGAGCAGTACCAAAGTAGGACGGGTCATCAACGCCCGGCCGATGGCGACCATCTGCTGCTCGCCGCCGGAGGTGAGCCCGGCGCGGGTGTGGCGCTTGGTCTTGAGCCTTGGGAACCAGGCGTAGATGCGCTCCAGGTCCTGTTCCATCTCCTTGCGGCTCAGGCGTCGCACAAAACCGCCGCTGCGCAGGTTGTCTTCCACGCTCAGTTGGCCAAACACGTGACGGCCTTCCAGCACGTGCACCATGCCCTGGCGCACACGCTGGCTGGGGTCGACACCGGCCAGGTCCGCACCGGCGTATTCGATCACGCCCCGGCTGACCTCGGCGCGTTCGGCGCGCACCAGCCCGGAGATGGCCTTGAGGGTAGTGCTCTTGCCCGCGCCATTGGCGCCGAGCAAGGCGACGATAGCGCCCTTGGGCACGTTCAGCGACACCCCGGCCACCGCCAGGATCGCACCGTCGTAGATCACTTCAATGTCGTTGACCGTCAGCAGCGACGGGCTCGCGGACGCGGTGGCAGGCTGGCTCATGGTTTATTCATCCCCGGTGCAAGTGCGTGGCGTCAGGCCTTTTTCCTTGGCGAATGCGGCGGACTTTTCATCGATCAACGGGCGCAGCAGCGCACGGTCGGCGGCGATCCAGTCGCTGATCAGCGTCCAGTTGGCGCCGTCCCACTGCTGCACCCGCGCCGAGCCGCCGCCTTCGTGGTCGCGGCACGACAGCTTGAGGTTCTGCATCAGGCCCAGGTAGCCCATGGCTTTAAGCCGTGCATCGTCGATATCCAGGTGTTCCAGGCCCCAGCGGCCTTCTTCGCCATTGAGCGGGCGCTTGCCGAATTTGGCTTGCGCGGTGCGGATCGCTTCCACGGCGACGGCGGCATTTACCAGGCCTGAGTTGTAGTAGACGCTGCCGAAGTTTTTCAGGTCCTTGAGGTCGCTGTGGCCCTTGTCGAGGATGTATTGCTTGAGGCGCTTGTGGATCTCGAAATCGGCCCCGGCCGGGTATGGCGTGAGCGCCAGGTACCCCTTGGCGGCGGCACCGGCCGGCAATACGTCTTCGCTGGAACTGGCCCAGATGTCGCCGATGATGTGGTCCACGGGGAAGCCAAAGCGCGCGGCGGTTTTCACCGCCACGGGCGTCGACACGCCCCAGGTGCGCAGGAACACCCAGTCCGGGTTGGCCTGGCGCACCTGGCGCCACTGTGCCGATTGCTCGTTGCCCGGATCGGCCACCGGGATCTGGATATTTTCAAAGCCGTACTTTTCGGCCAGCAGCTTCAGCGGGCCGAGGGTTTCGCGCCCGTAGGCCGAGTCGTGGTAGACCGTGGCGATCTTCTTGCCCTTGAGTTTGTCGAAGCCGCCTTCACGCTGGGCGATGTAATTCACCAGCGTCGACGCCTCGCTGTAGAAGGTCAGCATCACCGGAAAGTTGTACGGGAACACCGTGCCGTCGGTGGCTTCGGTGCGCCCGTAGCCGAGGGTGATCAGCGGGATCTTGTCCACCTCTGCCCTTTCGCTGAGCGCATACGCCGCCGGTGCGCCGTTGGGTTGGTACACCGCGACGGGCGCGCCATCCAGGCCATTCTTGAAGCGCTCGTAGCACTCGATGCCCTTCTCCGCGGTCCATTCGGTCTCGCATTCCTGCCACACCAGTTTCACGCCGTTGATGCCGCCTTCGACCTCGTTGATATAGCGCAGGTAGTCGATCATCCCGGCCCACACCTGCACACCGCTGGAGGCATAGGCCCCCACCCGATAGGTCGCCAGGGGGAAGAATTGCTGGTCGGGTGACGCCATGGCCTGGGGCACGGCAGCGGCCAAGGTCGCCAGCGCAAAGGCAGCGCCGGCCAGGGAGCGTTTCAAGGATGCACGCATGGAAGTTCTCTTTAGAAGGGTTAGAAACGTAGCGGCCACTGCCGCAGCCAATCGCGAAGGGTGTGCAACAAGCGAATCAAACCTTCGGGTTCCTTGATCAGGAACACGATGATCAACACGCCAAAGATGATTTTCTGCAGGTTCTGCAACTGCCCCGCATCCACCGAACCGCCAAACAGCGCCTGCCCGGCGTGGCTGAGAAAGATCGGCAGCAGACTGATGAAGGCCGCGCCGACAAAATTGCCGGCGATGCTGCCCATGCCGCCGATAATGATGATGAACAGGATCTGGAACGAGCGGTTGATATCGAAGCTGCTGGCACTGGCGGTGCCCAGGTAAGCGAAGGCCCACAGCGCGCCGGCGATGCCTAAGTAGAACGAACTGACCGCAAACGCCAGGCGCTTGTAGCGCGCCACCGGAATGCCGACCACGGCGGCGGCGGTGTCCATGTCGCGGATCGCCATCCAGTTGCGCCCCACCTGGCTGCGCACCAGGTTGAGGGCGCTCCAGGTCAGCAGCAGCACCGTGACCAGGGTCAGCCAGTAACGGCCCAGCGGTGTGTTGAGGTCATGGCCGAACAGCGCAAGCTTGGGCGCCGAAATCGTGCCGGACGAACCGTAGTTATAGAACCAGGGGAATTTGACGAACAGCCACTCAAGAAAAAACTGCGCGGCCAGGGTGGTGACCATCAAGTAAAAGCCCTTGATCCGCGAACTGGGCAGGCCAAACAGCAAGCCGACCAACGCGCTGATAATCCCACCGCCCAGCAGCGCCACCGGCAAGCCCAATTCCGGCAGCCGCAGCAGGAACCCGTAGGTGGCGAACGCGCCCACCGCCATGAAGCCCGCCGCGCCCACCGAGGTTTGCCCGGTGTAGCCGGTGAGCAGGTTCAAGCCCAGCCCGGCCAGGGACAACACCAAAAAAGGGATCAGGATCGCATTGAGCCAATAGTCATTGCCCCACAGCGGTACGACGACGAAGGCCAGCGTCAGCAGGCCAAGCAGGCCCCAGGGTACGCGCCGCTGAAGCAGTAATAACGGCGCGGTGTCTTGAGCAACAGGGATCGACATGGTTTCAGACTCGCTCGATGGCGCGCTCGCCGAACAGGCCGGCGGGACGGATATACAGGAAGGCCAACGCCAATACATAGGCGAACCACGGCGTGATGCCGCCGCCGATCAGCGGGCCGATATACACCTCGGCAAGGTTCTCGGCGGCGCCGACGATCAGCCCGCCGACAATCGCCCCGCCAATCGAGGTAAAGCCGCCGATGATCAACACCGGCAAGGCCTTGAGCACCACCAGCGACAGCGAGAACTGCACACCCTGGCGCGCGCCCCACAGCAGCCCGGCCACCAGCCCGACAATCCCGGCCACCGCCCAGACGATCTGCCAGACACGGTTGAGGTGGATGCCGATGGACAGCGCCGCCGTGGTGTCATCCGCCACCGCGCGCAACGACACACCGATGCGCGTCTTGTTGAACAGCAGCGCCAGCACCACCACCAGCACCACGGCGGTCGCGGCGGCGACCAGGTCGAACTGGCTGAGCATCAGCGGCCCGATAAACAGCGGCACATCGTCGATGCCCAGGTCCAGCGCACGCACCTGCGCGCCCATCAAGCCCTGAGCCAGGCCTTCAATGATGAACGACAGGCCCAGCGTGGCCATGAACAGGGTGATCTGCGAACGGTTCACCAGCGGGCGCAAGACCAACCGCTCGATGAGCAACGCGCCGACGATCATCACCAGCACCGTGAGCAGCAACGCCAGGGCAAACGGCACGCCCTGGTCGTGCAGGCTGACGAAGGTCAACGCGGCAAACAGCAGCATCGCGCCCTGAGCAAAGTTGAACACGCCGCTGGCCTTGTAGATCAGCACGAAGCCGATGGCGACCAGTGAGTACAGGGTGCCGGCAAGTAAACCGCCGAGCAGGGTTTCGAAGAAAAACGTCATCAATGCACCACTCCCAAATACGCCGCGATGACCTCGGGATTGGCCTGCACCTGTGCGGGCGTGCCGTCGCCGACCTTGCGCCCGTAGTCGAGCACCACCACATGGTCGGACAGGCCCATGACCACGCCCATGTCGTGCTCGATCAACACCACAGTGGTACCGAGGTCGCGGTTCACGTCGGCAACGAAGCGCGCCATGTCCTGTTTCTCTTCGGCGTTCATGCCGGCCATGGGTTCGTCGAGCAGCAACAGGCTGGGCCCGGCGATCAGCGCGCGGCCCAATTCCACGCGTTTTTGCAGGCCGTAGGACAGGTTGCCCACCAGCACGTCGCGGTGGGCTTGCAGCTCAAGAAACTCAAGGATGCCTTGGCCACGCCGGCGAAACACTTCGGCTTCGCGTCGCGCACGGGGCAAGCCCAGGGCCTGTTCGATAAAGGTGCTGCGCATATGCCGCGACAGCCCGGTGAGGAGGTTGTCGAGCACGCTCATCTTCTTGAACAGCGCGTTGTTCTGGAACGTGCGGCCAATGCCCCGACGCGCGGCGCCCAAAGGGTCGATGCGGTGGAAGTGTTGTTGCTCGAAGACGATCTCGCCGGCATCGAAGCGGTACACCCCGTTGAGCACATTGAGCAGTGAACTTTTGCCGGCGCCATTGGGGCCGATCAGCGCGCAGATCTCGCCGCGCCGTACCTCGAACGACAAGGCATTGATGGCCTTGACCCCCTTGAACGACAGCGAGATGTCCCGCACCTGGAGAATGGCCTGGCTCATGCGATGTCCCGTTTGAATTCGGCCAGCCACGTCGGCTCGGCACTGGCTTTAAGCGGCTGCCAGATATAGGCCAGGCGCTGAAACCCCAGCAGTTTGCGCACGCGGTTTTTCAGCAACCGGCGCAGGCCGCCCTGCGGGTGGGCAATGGCCCAGTCACACAGGCGTCGCCGCCAGGTACCGTGGGGCGCCAGGCGGCTTTCGATATCGTCGGCCAGGTGCTGTAAGCGCGCGGGCGACAACAGCAGGCCGGTGGGCGCCACTTCACTGCGATCACGCCGCGCCGAGGCGAGGTTTTCCGGGAAGGCCAGACCGTGACCCGTGCTCAGCCATTGCTCCAGCACCACAGCAAGGCCGCCTTGCCAATGGGTACCCTCTTCGCTCCACAGCGCGGTTTCGCCTGTGGGTTGCCACCAACGCTGCAGGTGCTGCGCCGGATCGACCGGACCGAGCAATTGAGCGAAGTCCACCCGCTGGGTGAACGCCCAATCCGGCTGGCGACCTTGAACGTAGACGTGGCTGGGACGAATACGCCACAGCTGTTGCTCCAGGGCCTGCGGCTCCAGGTTGTCGGCCAGCGTCAGCACCTGCCCGCCGACGGACTGGGCCGCCAACGCCAGCAACAGCAGGTTCGGCTCAAACGCGCCGCTGAGCGCCAAGCGTGACTGTTCGCTGAAACCTTGCTGGCGCAAACCATCAGCCAGGCGTTCGACGTCGCGCAGGGTGTCGATCCAGCGCCAGGCGTACCACTGGCCCTGGCGTTTGTGGCGCAGGGCAATGTGCAGCGGCGTGAGTTGTGCCCAGTGGTGCAGGTGTTCCAGGCGGGCCTTGGGGTCGTGCACGCTCATAGGGGGGTTGCTCCTATTGGGTGGTTAAGCGTGCGGTGGTCCGCTGGCTGAGATGTTCAAAACTGCAGAGGACGAATGTGGGAGGCAGACAGGTCGCGGTAGCCGGCGCCGGGGTGGTTGGCCGCCAACCTTGCACCGTCGCCAAACAACTTCTCGCGCAAGGTGCCCTGGGCGTATTCGGTCTTGTATACGCCACGCTTTTGCAACTCCGGCACCAGCCACTCGACGGCGTCGATAAAGGTCTCGTGGGTCAGTGCATAGGCCAGGTTGAAGCCGTCCACATCGGTGTCTTCCACCCATTCCTGCAACAGGTCGGCGACGGTTTGCGGACCGCCGACAAACAGTGGGCCAAAGCCGCCGATACCGACCCAGTCGGCCAGTTCATTGGGTGTCCAGACCTTGTTCGGGTCCGCCGTGGAGAAGGCTTCCACCGCCGATTGAATCGCATTGGTGTGTACGTGCTTGAGCGGTTCGTCCGGTTTGAACTGGCTGAAGTCGATACCGGTCCAGCCGGAAATCAGCGCCATCGCGCCTTCGTAGCTGACGTAGGATTTGTAGTCGTCGAACTTGGCTTTGGCCTTGGCGTCCGTTTCGTCGACGATCACCGTCTGCAGGTTGAAGATCAGGATCTTCTTCGGATCGCGCCCCGCTTCAGCGGCACGGCGACGAATATCGGCCACGGTTTTTTTCAGCAATACCTTCGACGGCGCGGCGACGAACACGCATTCGGCCTGCTCGGCGGCGAACTGTTTGCCACGGCTGGACGCGCCGGCCTGGTACAGCACCGGCGTGCGTTGCGGCGACGGTTCGCACAGGTGAATGCCGGGCACCTGGAAGTGCTTGCCGACGTGGCGGATCTCATGGATTTTGCTCGGGTCGCTGAAGATGCGACGCTCACGGTCGCGCAGCACCGCGCCCTCCTCCCAGCTGCCTTCCCAGAGCTTGTAGCAAACTTCGAGGTATTCCTCGGCATAGTCATAACGCGCATCGTGTTCGGTCTGGGCTTTCTGGCCGAGGTTCTTGGCGCCGCTTTCCAGATAGGACGTAACGATGTTCCAGCCGATGCGGCCCTTGGTCAGATGATCGAGGGTCGACAGCCGGCGCGCGAACGGATACGGATGCTCGAAGGACAGCGACGCGGTCAGGCCAAACCCCAAGTGTTCGGTGACCAGCGCCATCGGTGCGATCAGCGACAGCGGATCATTGACCGGCACCTGGGTGGCCTGGCGAATCGCCGCGTCGCCGTTGCCGTTGTACACGTCGTAGATGCCCAGCACGTCGGCGATAAACAGGCCGTCGAATTTGCCACGCTCAAGGGTTTTTGCCAGGTCGGTCCAGTATTCCAGGTCCTTGTACTGCCACGAACGGTCACGCGGATGCGCCCACAGGCCGGGCGACTGGTGGCCGACGCAGTTCATGTCGAAGGCATTCAAGCGGATTTGGCGGGCCATCAAAGCACTCCGTTGAGGTGGTAGTTGCCGACAACCTGGTATTTCCAGCGCAACGGGTCATCCAGGGTCGACGGTAGCGCGGTGCGTTGACCGGTCAATTCGAACTCAGCGTTGCTGGCGGCAATCAGGGCCTCGGCGGCGGCGATCTGCGCTTCGGTGGCGGCCACCGGGCTGGGGTGGGTGTCGGCGCGCTCAAGCAGCGCGGCGGCCACGTCGACGCGGATCTGCAAGTCGCCGAAACGGCTGATCACATAGGGGTCGTCGCTTTTTTCGACGTGAAGACGGGTGCTGTCCAGCAGTTGGCGGGCGAGCGTCAGTGCGGTCATGGGTCAGGCTCCTCAGTTCCAGGCGTGGCGCGCGGGCTTTACGCCGTTGAGCACGAAATTGCCGATCAGGTGGTATTTCCAGCGGGCCGGGTCGTGCAGGGTGTGGGTGCGCGCGTTTCGCCAGAAACGGTCGAGGTTGTGCTTGGCGGTGACCGAGCGGGTGCCGGCCAGTTCGAAGAGTTTGCTGCCGGCGAGCAAGGCGGTTTCGGCCGACAGCACTTTGGCCTGGGCCACCACCAGCGAGGCGTGGGCCACGGTGTCTTCATTCGGTTCGGCCAGAGCCTGGTCGACCGCGATGCCGGCCTTGGCGAGGATGGCTTCGGTGCCGTGCACGCGCCACTCCAGGTCGCCGATAGCGGCAATGGTGAATGGGTCCTGCCAGCCGTGATCCTGCTGGCTGTCGATCCACGGCCGGGCCTGACGGGCGTAAATTTTCGCTTGCTCAAGGGCACCGAGGGCAATGCCGGTGTCGACGGCCGCCTGGATGATCTGCGAAATCGGTCCGTCGGCCGTGGGTTGATCAAACGCCAGGTGGGCGGGGATCACCGCGCTCAAGGGGACGGTCACACCGTCGAGGGTCACGCCGCCGCTGGCGGTGGTGCGCTGGCCGAAGCCGTCCCAGTTGTCGATCACGGTCAGGCCGGGGGCATTGCGTTCGACCAGGCCGATAAAGACCTGGCCATTTTCGTTGCTGCCCGCGGTAGGCACGATATGCGCGAACAGCGCGCCGGTGCAGTAGAACTTCTCGCCGTTGATCTGGGCGGTGTCGCCGTGAAAGCGGATCTGGGTATCGAAGGTGCCGGCGTTTTTGCTCTTGGCCTCTGAAAAAGCGTTGCCGAAACGGTAACCCGCCAGCACCTTGCCGAAGTAATAGCGCTTTTGTTCCTCGGTGGCGGTTTGCAGCAGGAGGTCCACCACGCCCAGGTGGTTCTGCGGGATCTGCCCCAGCGACGGGTCGGCGGCGGAGATCAACTTGATCACCTCGGCCACCGTCACATAGGACACCCCGGCGCCGCCGTAGGCCTTGGGCACGGTGATGCCCCACAGGCCGCTGGCGGAGAACTCGTCCAGTTCAGCAAAAGGCAGGCGCCGCTCGCGGTCGCGCACGCTGGCCTCGACGGCAAAACGCTCGGCCAGGCGCGTGGCGACTTCGATGGCCTCCGCGTCCGAGCGAATGATATGGGCAGGGTGTTGAGGGTGGACTGACATGGGCCGACTCCAGGCTCCGAAGGAATACCGGAGTGATTGCAGGAGTCGTGCCTGAACTTAATCGTCAATAAAATCAGCGATTTGCTGGTAAATCGGCGCCGCAGAGCGCGGCTTAAACCAGCAAACTGCACATCCACTGTTGCCTGGCGGACAGTTAGATCACCACGTTGCGAACGAAGCTCACGGCGACGTCACCTTCATTGCGATAGCCATGCACCTGGCGGCTGGCAAACATGAAAAACTCACCGGCGGCGACCTGTTTTTCTTCATCTCCCAGCAGCAGGGTCAGGCATCCTTCGAACACGAACAGCTGCACGCTCCAGCCTTCCGGGTCGGGGTCCGGGCTGTAGCAATCACCCGGTTCCAGACGCATTTCCCATAACTCGACTTCACGTCGCGCAGTGGCCTTGGCCAGCAGCACCGCTTTACTGCCGGGGATTTCACCGGCCCAGGCCAGCTCGTTGATGCGACTGTGGTCGGGCGCATCCGGGGCCTGGATCAAGTCGCTGAAGGCCACCTCCAACGCTTCGGCCACACGGTCGAGGGTGGACAGGCTGACGTTTTTCTCGCCGGCTTCGATGGCCACCAGCATGCGCCGGCTGACGCCGGACTTTTCCGAAAGCGCGGTCTGGCTCAGGTCGGCGGCGTGGCGCAGGCGACGAACGTTCTGGCTGACGTGCTGCAGGACCGAGGCCCGTTGTGGATTTTCTTTGTGCACTATATTGCTCAATGGGTGGGTGTGCGCAGTATACTGCCCAGCGTGCGGCGCATTGTGCGGTCCGTGCCTTTCCCATGCAAGACCAGAGCCGCCATGACTGCCCCGACCTCCCCTTCGCGTTTCAACCGCTTCAGCAAAGCCGAATGCATCCTGGTGTTTATCACCATGATCTGGGGCGGTACGTTTTTGCTGGTACAGCATGCCATGACCGTCAGCGGGCCGATGTTTTTCGTGGGCCTGCGCTTTGCGGCGGCGGCGATTGTGGTGGGGTTCTTTTCCCTGCGCACCCTGCGCGACCTGACCCTGTTCGAGCTGAAGGCCGGGGTATTTATCGGCGTGGCGATCATGTTCGGCTACGGCCTGCAGACCATCGGCCTGCAAACCATCCTGAGCAGCCAGTCGGCGTTCATCACCGCGCTGTACGTGCCGTTCGTGCCGTTGCTGCAATGGCTGGTGCTGGGACGTCGTCCGGGCTTGATGCCCAGCATCGGCATCATGCTGGCGTTTGCCGGGTTGATGCTGTTGACGGGGCCGACCGGAGCATCGCTGAATTTCAGCCCCGGCGAAATCGCGACCTTGATCGGCGCCATCGCGATTGCCGCGGAAATCATCCTGATCAGCGCATTTGCCGGGCAGGTGGATGTACGCCGCGTCACCGTGGTGCAACTGGCCACGGCATCGCTGCTGTCGTTCCTGATGGTCGTGCCGATGGGCGAGGCACTGCCGGGGTTCTCCTGGTTGCTGCTGTTCAGTGCGGTGGGCCTGGGCTTGACCAGCGCGGTGATCCAGGTGGCGATGAACTGGGCACAGCAGAGCGTTTCGCCCACGCGAGCCACGTTGATTTATGCCGGTGAGCCGGTATGGGCCGGCGTGGTGGGGCGGATTGCCGGCGAGCGCTTCCCGCCGATTGCGATGCTGGGGGCGGTGTTGATTGTGCTGGCGGTGATTGTGAGTGAGATGAAGACAAAAGGGCAGAAGGCGGTTGACCTGGCCGATGCGTTGGAACAAAAGCGTCAGGGATAGCCTCCAGATACTGTGGTGCCTGTAATATTGCCTTCGCGGGCAAGCCCTGCTCCCACAGGGGTCGGCATTCCAATTCTGCGAATTTTGAAACAGTGCCAAATAGGAGTTTTCGTCCTACCTTGTAGGATCCTGCCACATCTTGCCGTTTGGTGATCGAGAAAGCGGCACGTATGATGCATCCCAAACTCCCGCAGATTAGAAGCCTATGTCCCTGATAGTTCTACTGCTTCTGCCTTTTATCGGCAGCTGTCTGGCGGCCTTGCTGCCGCACAACGCACGTAATACCGAATCCCTGCTGGCCGGCCTCGTGGCGCTGGTGGGGACTGTTCAAGTTGCCCTGCTCTACCCCCAGGTCGCCTATGGCGGCGTGATCCGCGAAGAATTCATGTGGTTGCCCAGCCTGGGGCTGAACTTCGTGCTGCGCATGGATGGCTTCGCCTGGTTGTTCTCGATGCTGGTGCTGGGCATCGGCACGCTGGTGTCGCTGTATGCGCGTTACTACATGTCGCCGGAAGATCCGGTGCCGCGTTTCTTCGCGTTTTTCCTGGCCTTCATGGGCGCCATGCTCGGGCTGGTGATCTCCGGCAACCTGGTGCAGATCGTGTTCTTCTGGGAACTGACCAGTCTGTTCTCGTTCTTGCTGATCGGCTATTGGCACCACCGCGCGGATGCGCGACGCGGTGCCTATATGGCGTTGATGGTCACCGGCGCGGGCGGTTTGTGCCTGCTGGCGGGGGTGATGCTGCTGGGGCATATCGTCGGCAGCTATGACTTGGAGCAGGTGCTGGCGGCGGGCGATCAGATTCGCGCGCACTCGCTGTACCCGGTGATGCTGGCCCTGGTGCTGATCGGCGCGTTGAGCAAGAGCGCGCAGTTCCCGTTCCATTTCTGGCTGCCCCACGCCATGGCGGCGCCGACGCCGGTTTCGGCCTATCTGCATTCGGCGACGATGGTGAAGGCCGGCGTGTTCCTGCTGGCCCGCCTGTGGCCGTCGCTGTCGGGCAGCGAAGAATGGTTCTGGATCGTCGGCGGGGCCGGCGCCCTCACCCTCCTCCTCGGTGCTTACTGCGCCATGTTCCAAAACGATCTCAAGGGCCTGCTGGCCTACTCCACGATCAGTCACCTCGGGCTGATCACCTTGCTGCTGGGGCTCAACAGCCCGCTGGCCGCCGTCGCGGCGGTGTTCCATATCCTCAACCACGCCACCTTCAAGGCCTCGCTGTTCATGGCGGCGGGCATCATCGACCACGAAAGCGGCACCCGCGATATCCGCAAGCTCAGCGGCCTGGTGCGGCTGATCCCGTTTACCGCGACCCTGGCGATGGTGGCCAGCGCCTCCATGGCCGGCGTGCCGTTGCTCAATGGTTTCCTGTCCAAAGAGATGTTCTTCGCCGAAACGGTGTTTATCTCGGCGACAAAATGGGTGGAAATCGCCCTGCCGGTGATCGCGACCATTGCCGGCACCTTCAGCGTGGCCTATGCCCTGCGCTTTACCGTGGATGTGTTCTTCGGCCCGCCCGCCACCGACCTGCCGCACACGCCCCACGAACCCCCACGCTGGATGCGTGCGCCGGTTGAGCTGCTGGTATTCACCTGCCTGCTGGTGGGGATCTTCCCGGCCCAGGTGGTCGGCTCGATCCTCGCCGCCGCCGCGTTGCCGGTGGTCGGCGGCGTCCTGCCGCAGTACAGCCTGGCGATCTGGCACGGCTGGAACGCGCCGATGATCATGAGCCTGGTGGCCATGACCGGCGGCGTGGTGCTTTACCTGATGCTGCGCAAGCAGCTCAAGCGTGGTCGCTTCAAATACCCGCCGGTCATCAGCTATTTCAACGGCAAACGCGGTTTCGAACGCTGCCTGGTGGTGATGATGCGCGGGGTGCGCAAGATCGAAAAACGCATCAGCACCAAGCGCCTGCAGACCCAGTTGTTCCTGCTGGTGATCGTTGCAGTGATCGGCGCCATGATCCCGATGTTCAACAGTGGCCTCACCTGGGGTGACCGGCCGAAGATCCCCGGTTCCGTCGTGTTCGTGACCCTGTGGCTGCTGGCGATTGCCTGTGCCCTGGGCGCCGCCTGGCAAGCCAAATACCACCGACTGGCGGCCCTGACCATGGTCAGCGTGTGCGGCCTGATGACCTGCGTCACCTTCGTGTGGTTCTCGGCGCCGGACCTGGCGCTGACCCAGTTGGTCGTGGAAGTCGTCACTACGGTGCTGATCCTGCTCGGCCTGCGCTGGCTGCCACGACGGATCGAAGAAGTCTCGCCACTGCCCAGCTCGTTGCGCAAGGCACGTATCCGTCGCCTGCGTGACTTCCTGCTGTCCACCGTGGTCGGTGGCGGCATGGCGTTGCTGTCCTATGCGATGCTGACGCGCCAGACCCCCAACGATATCTCCTCGTTCTACTTGAGCCGCGCCCTGCCCGAAGGCGGCGGCAGCAATGTGGTGAACGTGATGCTGGTGGACTTCCGTGGCTTCGATACCCTGGGCGAAATCACCGTACTCGGCGCCGTGGCGCTCACGGTCTACGCCCTGCTGCGCCGCTTCCGCCCCTCGAAGGAAAGCATGCAACTGCCCGCGCAACAGCGCCAACTGGCGCCGGACGTGGCCACCGACCTGGTCAACCCGCGCCAGGCCAATGACACCGCGTTGGGCTTCATGATGGTGCCGGCGGTGCTGGTGCGCCTGCTGCTGCCGATTGCGTTGGTGGTGTCGTTCTACCTGTTCATGCGCGGCCACAACCAACCGGGCGGCGGTTTTGTCGCGGGGCTGGTGATGTCGGTGGCGTTTATCCTGCAATACATGGTTGCCGGCACCCAATGGGTCGAGGCGCAGATGAGCCTGCGGCCAATGCGCTGGATGGGCTTCGGCCTGCTGTCGGCGACCCTCACCGGGCTCGGCGCGCTGTTTGTCGGGTACCCGTTCCTCACCACCCACACCTGGCATTTAAGCCTGCCGCTGCTGGGGGATATTCATATCGCCAGCGCATTGTTCTTCGATGTCGGCGTGTACGCCATGGTGGTGGGCTCGACGCTGCTGATGCTCACTGCCCTCGGCCACCAATCGGTGCGCGCGCACAAACCGGGCAACCAGCCCAAAGCCGTTGCCGCCACAGAAGGAGCCGCCTGATGGAAGAAGTCATCGCAATTGCCATTGGGGTCCTGGCGGCCTCGGGCGTGTGGTTGATCCTGCGCCCGCGGACGTTCCAGGTGGTGATGGGCCTGTGCCTGTTGTCGTATGGCGTCAACCTGTTCATTTTCAGCATGGGCAGCCTGTTCATCGGCAAAGAGCCGATCATCAAGGACGGCGTGCCGCAAGACTTGCTCAACTACACCGACCCGCTGCCCCAGGCCCTGGTGCTGACGGCCATCGTGATCAGCTTCGCCATGACCGCGCTGTTCCTGGTGGTGCTGCTGGCCTCTCGGGGCTTGACCGGGACGGACCATGTGGATGGCCGGGAGCCCAAGGAATGAGTGGGATCAATCAACTGATCGTCGCGCCGATCCTGCTGCCGTTGCTGACCGCCGCGCTGATGCTGATGCTCGGCGAAAAACGTCGTCCGCTCAAAGCCAGGATCAACCTGTTCTCCAGCCTGATCGGCCTGGGCATTGCCGTGTTGCTGCTGTACTGGACGCAACAGGACGGCCCCGGTTCGATTGGCGTGTACCTGCCGGGCAACTGGCAGGTGCCGTTCGGCATCGTGCTGGTGGTGGACCAACTCTCGGCGCTGATGCTGGTGCTCACCGGGATCATCGGCGTGAGCGCGCTGCTGTTCGCCATGGCCCGCTGGGACCGTGCCGGCACCAGCTTCCATGCGCTGTTCCAGATCCAGATGATGGGCCTGTATGGCGCCTTTCTCACCGCCGATCTGTTCAATCTGTTCGTGTTTTTCGAAGTGCTGCTGGCGGCGTCCTACGGTTTGATGCTGCACGGTTCCGGCCGCGCGCGGGTGTCGGCGGGGCTGCATTACATCGCGATCAACCTGCTGGCGTCGTCGCTGTTCCTGATTGGCGCGGCGATGATCTATGGCGTCACCGGCACGCTGAATTTTGCCGACCTGGCGCTGAAAATCCCGCTGGTGCCCGAAGCGGACCGTGGCCTGCTGCATGCGGGTGCGGCGATCCTGGCAACGGCGTTCCTGGCCAAGGCTGGCATGTGGCCGCTGAACTTCTGGCTGGCGCCCGCCTACTCCTCGGCCAGCGCACCGGTGGCGGCGATGTTTGCGATCATGACCAAGGTCGGCGTGTACACCGTGCTGCGTTTGTGGACCCTGCTGTTCTCCGGCCAGGCCGGTGCGTCGGCGCTGTTTGGCGGCGACTGGCTGGTGTATGGCGGCATGGCGACCATCGTCTGCGCGGCACTGGCAATGCTTGCAGCGCAACGCCTGGAGCGCATGGCCAGCTTGAGCATCCTGGTCTCCGCCGGGATCCTGCTGTCGGCGGTGGGTTTTGCCCAGCCGAGCCTGACGGCGGGGGCGTTGTTTTATCTGGTCAGCTCCACCCTGGCATTGAGCGCGCTGTTCCTGCTGGCCGAGTTGATCGAACGCTCACGCTCGGCCAACGACCTGCCGCTGGATGAAGAAATCGATGCGCTGCCCAAGGCCATGGAATCGCTGCATCCACGGCCAGGCGTGAATCTGGATGACGAACAGAAAGCCGTGGTCGGCCAGGTGATCCCCTGGACCATGGCGTTCCTGGGCTTGAGCTTTATCGCCTGCGCGCTGCTGATCATCGGCATGCCGCCGTTGTCCGGGTTTATCGGCAAGCTCAGCCTGTTGAGTGCGCTGGTCAATCCGTTGGGTCTGGGCGTCGGCGTCGATGAACCGATCCGTCCGGCGGCCTGGTGTCTGGTGGCACTGTTGATTGTGTCCGGCCTGGCGTCGCTGATCGCCTTCGCACGGTTGGGCATCCAGCGTTTCTGGACCCCGGAAGAACGCCCCTCGCCCTTGCTGCGTCGCTACGAGTGCGTGCCGATCTTCTTCCTGCTGGGCCTGAGCATCGTGCTGACGTTCAAGGCCGAGCCGTTGATGCGCTACACCCAGGCCACCGCCGACAGCCTGAACAACCCGGAACGCTATGTGATGGCGGTGATGGCAACGCGCCCGATTCCGAGCCCCGAAGCCAAGACCGCCATCCTGGAGGTGCAACCATGAAGCGCCTGTTCCCTGCGCCGTGGTTGTCGCTGGCACTGGCGGTACTGTGGCTGGTGCTGAACCTGTCGGTCAGCCCCGGCAACCTGTTGCTGGGCGCACTGCTGGGGTTTCTCGCGCCGCTGCTGATGGCACCGCTGCGCCCGCTGCCGATCCGCATCCGCCGCCCCGGTGTGATCATCCGCCTGTTCTTTTTGGTCGGCCGCGATGTGATCGTGTCCAACCTGCAAGTGGCCTGGGGTGTGCTGGTCTGCGGCGCCCGCCCGCCGCGATCGCGCTTTATCAAGATCCCCCTGGACCTGCGTGACGCCAACGGCTTGGCGGCGCTGTCGATGATTACCACCGTGGTGCCCGGTACGATCTGGTCCGAACTGGCGCTGGACCGTAGCATCCTGCTGTTGCACGTCTTCGATCTGGATGACGAAGCGGCCTTCATCGAACATTTCAAAAGCGCCTACGAACGGCCCCTGATGGAGATCTTCGAATGAGCGCCCTGCTCGCCAATGCGATCCTGTTCAGCCTGTTCCTGTTCTCGGTGGCCATGGTGCTGACCCTGATCCGCCTGTTCAAAGGCCCGTCGGCCCAGGACCGGGTCTTGGCGCTGGACTACCTCTACATCCTGGCCATGCTGATGATGCTGGTGTTGGGCATTCGGTATGCCAGTGACACCTACTTTGAAGCGGCGCTGTTGATCGCGCTGTTCGGCTTCGTCGGCTCGTTTGCCCTGGCCAAATTCCTGCTGCGTGGGGAGGTGATTGAATGATGCCGTTGTGGATCGAAGTGATTGTCGCGGTGCTGCTGGTGCTCAGCAGTGTGTTTGCGCTGATTGGCGCGATTGGGCTGCTGCGGCTGAAAGACTTTTTCCAGCGTATGCATCCGCCGGCCCTGGCCTCGACGTTGGGCGCGTGGTGCGTGGCGTTGGCGTCGATTATCTACTTTTCGGTACTCAAGTCCGGGCCGGTGCTGCACGGGTGGTTGATACCGATTTTGCTGGCGATCACCGTGCCGGTGACTACGTTGCTGCTGGCCCGTACGGCGCTGTTCCGCAAGCGCATGGCCGGTGACGACGTACCCGCCGAGGTCAGCAGCCGCCGCTGAGCGCTGAAGAGAATACAATCCAAATGTGGGAGGGGCGGTGCGACGATTCGACTTGCCCCCTCCCACATTTGGCGCTGCACTAGACGAAAGACCGGATTCGCTCTGCCAGCTCAGCCAATTCGGCATCATCCGCCCGCACATGGTCATGGGAAGAGATATAGCCTTCATAGGCTTCGAAAAACTTATCCACCTTCGAACTCAACGGTTTGAACGCACTGTCCTTCCCCGTCCCATGCATGGGAAACAACTTCGCATGCAGATGATCCACCCCATACCCTTCCAGCATCATCCCGGTACGGGCTACGTCGGGAAACGCCCGATCAATCAGCAAGGCGGTTTTCTTGGTGGCCACGATCAGATCAGCCAACACCTCATCCGACTGCGCAAACGCATAGCTGCCGTAATGCTGCTTGGGGATGACCACGCTGAAACCTGGGGTGTTGGGGAAAATTGATAGAAACGCCATGTGCTGCTCGTCTTCCCACAGGATATGGGCCGGGGCGTTTTTGCGGACAATGCTGCAGAAAATACAATCCATTTTAATCACTGCCATTTTCGTCATGAGTTGGCTTGAGTCTACCGATTACAAAATCGGCGTGCCAAATCTGCTTAAGCGCGGCCTCCAGTGATCAAGAATGTTCGCCGACGCGAGCACATGGTGCGCGTGCCCGATCAACAACCGACGAGGCACGAATCCGATGTAACGGGAGTCATCGCTGTTGTCGCGGTTGTCCCCTAGCATGAAGTAATTGTCGGCAGGCACCGTGACCGGGCCGAAATCGCGTAACGCCCGCACCGTCGGCATGAACTGCACAGTGCGCTGGCTGCTGTCCGCTCGCTCGATCAGCTTGATGCCGGGAACCGTATGGCCAGGCACGATGGGCTCGCTGATGTCCTGCGCGTCACTGTAGGTAGCCGGTACGCCGTTGACCCACAACACCTCATCTTTCATTTCCAGGGTGTCCCCGGGGATGCCGACGATCCGCTTGATCAGACGCATGCCATCCTTCGGCGACGAGAAGGTGACCACATCGCCGCGCCGGGGACTATCGAGCTTGGTCAGGGAAATATCCGTGAGCGGCA
Source organism: Pseudomonas lactucae (assembly GCF_036688725.1). Lineage (NCBI taxonomy): Bacteria > Pseudomonadati > Pseudomonadota > Gammaproteobacteria > Pseudomonadales > Pseudomonadaceae > Pseudomonas > Pseudomonas lactucae. The sequence continues at coordinate 107,094 of NZ_JAQQPT010000018.1, forward strand.
CCTTGAGGTCGTAGGCCACGCGGTTGACCAGCACCACATCGCCTTCCAGCAAGGTCGGGCGCATGGAGCCGGAGGGAATGGGATTCCAGTCAGCCAGGGAGGTACGAAAAACGCCGAAGCACAACCAGAAAATGATTGCGTAACGGTAACGGATCAACCAATTTCGCATACAATCTCGCACTACAAAAAGTGGGCGTAACGACTGATTCCAGTTAGTTAAGGGGAACACAGTTACTGTTTACCCCTTCTACTTTTTGAATGAATGGCATCAGGGCGAAGCTCGGTTGTTGCACGCGAGGATTAAATTAACATTAGCGTCCAAGCGTACAAAAAGGATTATGGCGGCTGTGCGCGGGATACCTTCGGGTATGTCGGGTGCCTAGAGTCCCGGCCTGCGAACCTGCGTACAGCTGCCACCCTAAAATTGTTTCGCAGCGATGGGTGGTGGCTCCAATACTCTAGGAGTTTCGCCATGATTAAAGACAGTCCGAATCCACCGTTGGATTCATCCCGGTTTCAAGATTCTGAGATCGAAGATTGGGCCAAAACGTGAGAGAGGGTTTGCCCCCGATGGCGCTGGATCGGGTGAGCCGCTCACTAAAACAGTGTGCAAAAAAACGCCCCGAACCAGTCGGGGCGTTTTTCATTCAGGGTTTACCAATCAGGCCTGATCAGCCAACCGCCACGTCGTCCCACCCTTGCCGTCTTCCAACACCACACCCATCGCGGTCAGTTGGTCGCGGATACGGTCGGATTCCGCCCAGTCTTTATTGGTACGAGCCGCCAGACGCGCCTGGATCAGCGCCTCCACTTGCGCCGCATCCACACGCCCTTCGGCGCCGGCTTGCAGGAAGTCGTCGGCTTCCATCTGCAGCACGCCCAGCACGCTGGCCAGTTCTTTCAGGCGTGCCGCCAGGCCCGCCGCCGCGTCGAGGTCGCTCTCGCGCAGGCGGTTGATCTCGCGCACCATTTCGAACAGCACCGCGCAGGCTTCGGGGGTGCCGAAGTCATCGTTCATGACTTCGGTAAAGCGTGCCACGAACGCTTCGCCGCCAGCCGGTGCAACTGCGGGAAGGCCTTTCAACGCGTGGTAGAACCGCTCCAGGGCGCCCTTGGCGTCCTTGAGGTTGTCTTCCGAGTAGTTGATGGCGCTGCGGTAGTGGCTCGATACCAACAGGTAACGCACCACTTCCGGGTGGTACTTTTCCAGCACGTCGCGGATGGTGAAGAAGTTGTTCAAGGACTTGGACATCTTCTCGCCATTGATGCGGATCATGCCGCAGTGCATCCAGGCGTTGGCGTAGGTCTTGCCGGTGGCGGCTTCGCTCTGGGCGATTTCGTTTTCGTGGTGCGGAAACTCCAGGTCGCTGCCGCCGCCATGAATGTCGAAGGTCTCGCCCAGGCAGCAGGTGGACATCACCGAGCACTCGATGTGCCAACCCGGACGCCCGGCGCCCCACGGCGATTCCCAGCTCGGCTCGCCCGGCTTGGTGCCTTTCCACAGCACAAAGTCGAGCGGGTCCTGCTTGGCTTCGTCGACTTCGATGCGCGCGCCGATGCGCAGGTCTTCGATCTTCTTGCGCGACAGCTTGCCGTAACCCATGAACTTGGCGACGCGGTAGTACACGTCTCCGTTGCCTGGGGCGTAGGCGTAACCCTTGTCGATCAGGGTCTGGATCATCGCGTGCATGCCAGGGATGTGGTCCGTGGCGCGCGGTTCCATGTCCGGCTTGAGGATGTTGAGGCGGGCCTCGTCCTCATGCATCGCGGCGATCATGCGCTCGGTGAGCGCGTCGAACGCCTCGCCGTTTTCGTTGGCGCGGTTGATGATCTTGTCGTCGATGTCGGTGATGTTGCGCACGTACGTCAAGTCATAGCCGCTGAAGCGCAACCAGCGGGTCACCAGATCGAAGGCAACCATGCTGCGGCCGTGGCCGATGTGGCAGTAGTCGTACACGGTCATGCCGCACACGTACATGCGCACTTTGTTGCCATCGAGCGGCTTGAAGACTTCTTTGGTCTTGCTGAGTGTGTTGTAGATCGTTAGCACGACAGTTCCTTAAACAGAATCACTGGCCCCACGAATCACGCAAGGTCACGGTACGGTTGAATACCGGATGACCAGGTTTGGAGTCCTTGATATCCGCGCAGAAGTAACCTTCGCGCTCGAACTGGAAACGGTCTTCCGGCTGTGCGTCGCCAAGCGATGGCTCGGCACGACAACCAGTGAGCACTTGCAGGGAGTCAGGGTTGATGTTGTCGAGGAAACTCGCGCTGTCTTCGGCCTTCTCGGGGTTGGCCGAGCGGAACAGACGATCGTACAGGCGCACTTCGCACTCGATGCTGGCCGCGGCCGGCACCCAGTGAACCACGCCCTTGACCTTGCGGCCTTCCGGGTTCTTGCCCAGGGTGTCCGGATCGTACGAGCAGCGCAGTTCGACGATATTGCCATCGGCGTCCTTGATCGCTTCATCGGCACGGATCACGTAGCTGCCGCGCAGGCGCACTTCGCCATTGGGCTCCAGGCGCTTGTAACCCTTCGGCGGCTCTTCCATGAAGTCATCGCGGTCGATGTAGATTTCACGGGCGAACGGCAGCTTGCGCACGCCGAGTTCTTCTTTCTGCGGATGACGCGGCAGTTCGAGATGTTCGACCTGACCTTCCGGGTAGTTGGTGATCACGACTTTCAACGGACGCAGCACGCACATGGCGCGCGGCGCGTTCGCATCGAGGTCCTGGCGGATGCTGAATTCGAGCATGCCGAAATCGACCACGCCGTCGGAACGGTTGGTGCCGACCATGTCGCAGAAGTTACGGATCGACGCCGGGGTGTAGCCGCGACGGCGGAAGCCCGACAGCGTCGACATGCGCGGGTCGTCCCAGCCATGCACGTGCTTTTCATCGACCAGTTGCTTGAGCTTGCGCTTACTGGTGATGGTGTAGTTCAGGTTCAGACGGCTGAACTCGTACTGGCGCGGCTGGGCCGGCACCGGCAGGTTGCTCAGGAACCACTCGTACAGCGGGCGATGGCTTTCGAACTCCAGCGTGCAGATGGAGTGGGTGATGCCTTCGATGGCGTCCGACTGACCGTGGGTGAAGTCGTAGTTGGGGTAGATGCACCACTTGTCACCGGTCTGGTGGTGGTGGGCATGGCGGATGCGGTACATGATCGGGTCGCGCAGGTTCATGTTCGGCGAGGCCATGTCGATCTTGGCGCGCAACACGCGGGCGCCGTCCGGGAACTCACCGGCGCGCATGCGGGCGAACCAATCGAGGTTCTCCTCCACCGAGCGGTCACGGAACGGGCTGTTCTTGCCCGGTTCGGTGAGGGTGCCACGGTATTCCTTGGCCTGTTCGGGGCTCAAGTCGTCGACGTAGGCCTTGCCGGCCTTGATCAGCTCGACGGCCCAGTCGTGCAACTGGTCGAAGTACTGCGAGGCATAGCGCACTTCACCGGACCATTCGAAGCCCAGCCACTTCACGTCGCTTTCGATCGCGTCGATGTATTCCTGGTCTTCCTTGGCCGGGTTGGTGTCGTCGAAACGCAGGTGCGTGACGCCACCGAACTCCTGGGCCAGGCCGAAGTTCACACAGATCGACTTGGCGTGACCGATGTGCAGGTAGCCGTTGGGCTCTGGCGGGAAACGGGTGACGATCTGCGTGTGCTTGCCCGAATCCAGGTCCGCCTGGATGATCGGGCGCAGGAAATTGACCGGGACGGCAGGTCCGGCCTTGGAATTCGAGGTAGGGTCGACAGTGGGCTTGCTCATAGGATCCTTGAACAGACAGGTTCGTGGCCGGTGGGGGCCAGACAAAACAAAGGCGATATCATAGCTGATGCTGTCAAGACACTGACAGGCCGGGACCAAAAACTGCTGTTTAATTACCCTTTTAACGAGTGGGGCGGTAAAAAACCACCTCGAAATTCCTGGCAGGCACGCTAAACTGCGCGCCTTGGCCGCCGTTTAGCCAGACAGGTAAAGCGTTTATTCGCCCAAACCCACGAATTCCCTGAAAAGAGTAGTGAACATGACTCAAGTCAAACTGACCACCAACCACGGTGACATCGTCATCGAGCTGAACGCCGAGAAAGCGCCGATCACCGTCGCCAACTTCATCGAGTACGTCAAAGCCGGCCACTACGAAAACACCGTTTTCCACCGTGTCATCGGCAACTTCATGATCCAGGGCGGCGGTTTCGAGCCGGGCATGAAAGAGAAAAAAGACAAGCGCCCAAGCATCCAGAACGAAGCGGACAACGGTCTTTCCAACGACAAGTACACCGTCGCCATGGCCCGTACCATGGAGCCGCATTCGGCCTCCGCGCAGTTCTTCATCAACGTCGCCGACAACGCCTTCCTGAACCACAGCGGCAAGAACGTGCAGGGTTGGGGCTACGCGGTGTTCGGTAAAGTCACCGAAGGCACTGACGTTGTCGACAAGATCAAAGGCGTGTCCACCACGTCCAAAGCCGGTCACCAGGACGTTCCAGCCGAAGACGTGATCGTCGAGAAAGCCGAGATCGTTGGGTGATATTGCTGATTTCAGACTTGCATCTGGAAGAGGAGCGCCCGGACATCACCCGGGCGTTTCTGGATCTGCTCCACGGCCGCGCCCGTGGTGCCCAGGCGTTGTACATTCTGGGGGACTTTTTTGAAGCCTGGATTGGCGACGATGGGATGACCGCGTTCCAGCGTTCGATTTGTGAAGCTTTACGCGAACTGAGCGACAGTGGCACCCCGATTTTCATCATGCACGGCAACCGCGATTTCCTGATCGGCAAGGCGTTCTGCAAAGCCGCAGGCGCTACCTTGCTCAAGGACCCGAGTGTCGTGCAGTTTTACGGCGAACCCGTGCTGTTGATGCACGGCGACAGCCTCTGCACCCGCGACCTCGGCTATATGAAGCTGCGGCGCATCCTGCGTAACCCGATCGTGCTGTTTATCCTGCGTCACCTGCCGCTGCGCACCCGGCACAAGCTGGCGCGCAAGCTGCGCAGTGAAAGCCGCGCGCAAACACGCATGAAGGCCAACGACATTGTCGACGTGACGCCCGAGGAAGTGCCACGGGTGATGCAGCATTTTGGCGTGCGCACCCTGGTCCACGGCCACACCCACCGCCCGGCGATCCATAAGCTGCAGATTGGCGACCAGGCGGCCAAGCGCATCGTGCTGGGGGATTGGGACAAGCAGGGTTGGGCGTTGCAGGTGGATGAGCAGGGGTTCGCGTTGGCGGCGTTTGATTTTGTGAACCCGCAGTTGGCTTTGCCTGGCGCCTGACTCAAGTACACCGTCGTTCAAATGTGAACAGAGATCCAAATGTGGGAGGGGCGGTGCGACGATTCGACTTGCTCCCTCCCACAGTGATCCCATTCCACGCTTCAGCGGTCAGTGACCTGAAGCCGCAGGCCCCGCCTTCGCGGTAAACGGCGGCTTGGCCAGCCACACCAGCAGCATCAACCCGGCGAAGATCCACCCCATCAACGTGAAGTAATCCACGGTGGACATCATGTACGCCTGGCTGGTGAGAATCTGATCCAGCTGGGAATACGCCTTCTGCCCTGCCCCACCCAGCGCCTGCAAGGCATCGCGCGTGGCCGAGTCATAGACGGTCATGTTCTCGCTCATGTAGGCATGGTGCTGGTCGGCCCGGCGGATCCAGATCCAGGTGGTGAGCGACGCCGCAAAGCTGCCGCCCAGGGTCCGCAGGAAAGTGGCCAGGCCGGCGCCGTCGGCAATCTGCTGCGGCGGCAGGTCGGACATCAGGATGCTCAAGGTCGGCATGAAGAACAGCGCCACGCCGATGCCCATGAACAGCTGCACCAGGGCGATGTGGGTAAAGTCCACCTCGTTAGTGAAACCGGCGCGCATGAAGCAACTTAAACCCATCGCCAGGAACGACAGCCCCGCCAGCAGGCGCAGGTCGAACTTGTGCGCGTATTTACCCACGAACGGCGACATCAGCACCGGCAGAATACCGATCGGCGCCACCGCCAGCCCGGCCCAGGTGGCGGTGTAGCCCATCTGGGTCTGCAACCACTGCGGCAGGATCAGGTTGATGCCGAAGAAACCCGCATAGCCGCCGATCAATACGATGGTGCCGATGCGAAAGTTGCGGTAGGCAAACAGGCGCAGATTGACCACCGGGTGCTTGTCGGTCATTTCCCAGATCACGAACACCGCCAGGGCAATCGCCGAAATCGCCGCGCCGATGAGGATGAAATTGGATTCGAACCAGTCCAGGTCATTGCCCTTGTCGAGGATGATCTGCAGAGCGCCGACGCCGACGATCAGGCTCAACAAGCCCACGTAATCCATCGGCTGATAGCTGGTGACTACCGGGCGTTTCTTCAACTGCGAACGCACCACCATCGCCGCAAAGATGCCGATGGGGACGTTGATAAAGAAGATCCACGGCCAGCTGTAGCTGTCGGTGATCCAGCCGCCAAGAATAGGGCCGGCAATCGGCGCCACCACCGTAACCATCGCCAGCAACGCCAGGGCCATGCCGCGCCTGGCGGGCGGATACACCGCGATCAGCAAGGTTTGGGTCATTGGGTACAACGGCCCGGCGACCAGGCCTTGCAGCACCCGAAAGCCGATCAGCTCGGGCATCGAGGTGGAAATACCGCAGAGGAACGAGGCCAGCACAAACAGTACGGTTGCCCACAGAAACAGCTTCACCTCGCCAAAGCGCCGGCTCAGCCAGCCGGTGAGCGGCAAGGCAATGGCGTTGCTCACCGCAAACGAGGTGATCACCCAGGTGCCCTGCTCCGAACTCACGCCCAGGTTGCCGGAGATGGTCGGCAACGCCACGTTGGCGATGGTGGTGTCGAGCACCTGCATAAAGGTCGCCAGCGACAGGCCAATGGTGGCCATCAACAGGCTGGGTGGCGTGAACGAGGCGTTATTGCTCATCAGCGTTGCACAGCCTTGGGAGCGGCGACGCTGTTGTCATGGATCAACTGGGTGATCATGGCGTCAGCCTCGGCCAATTGGCGGTCATACACGTTGGTGGTGAACGAGGCTTTTTGCGGCGGTTGTTGCGCCAGTACCGGGCCGCTCTGGTCGTGCAGGTTCACATTGACCACCGTGCTCAAGCCCACCCGCAACGGGTGCTTGGCCAATTCTTCGGCATTGATGTGGATGCGCACCGGTACACGCTGCACGATCTTGATCCAGTTACCGGTGGCGTTCTGCGCAGGCAACAGGGCAAACGCACTGCCGGTACCGGCGCCGAGGCTATCGACGGTGCCGCTGAACTTCACGTCGCTGCCGTAGATGTCCGACTCGATGTCCACCGGCTGGCCGATGCGCATGTCGCGCAGCTGGGTTTCCTTGAAGTTGGCATCGATCCACAACTGGTTCAGCGGGATCACTGCCATCAACGCGGTGCCCGGCTGCACGCGCTGGCCCAGTTGCACGGTGCGCTTGGCCACGTAGCCGGTCACCGGCGCGATCAGGGTGCTGCGGGCATTGGTCAGGTAGGCTTGGCGCAGTTGCGCGGCGGCGGCCTGCACATCGGGGTGAGACGAAATCACCGTGTCATCCACCAGGGCATTGCTGGTCTTGAGTTGCTGCTCAAGGTTGGTCAGCGCGTTCTTCGCGGCGGTCAGACTGTCACGGGCGTGGGACAGTTCTTCCTGGGAAATCGCCCCGCCCTGGGCCAGGGTTTTACGACGGTTGTAGTTGTCCTGGGCGGTTTGCACGTCGGCTTTCTGTGCATTGACCTGAGCTTTCATGCCGTCGACATTACTGTACAAGCCCCGCACCTGGCGCACGGTGCGCGCCAGGTTGGCCTGGGCGCTTTGCAGACCGACCGCGGCATCGTTGGGGTCGAAATTGACCAGCACCTGGCCTTCATGGACCAGGTCGCCATCATCGGCGCCGATGCTGACCACGGTGCCGGTGACCAGCGGGGTGATTTCCACCACGTTGCCGTTTACATAGGCATCGTCGGTGCTTTCGTTGAAGCGCCCGTAAAACTCATACCAGCCCCATACGCCGACGGCGCCGAGGATGACGACCAGTGCAAGACCGATCAGCATGACTTTGCGTTTGCGCGGGTTGTTGTCTGTCGGTTGTTCAGTTGCGTTGGTGTTTTCGGCAGTGGCCATGACAAATACCTCGAATTATTCGGTGCGTGTGGCTGGGGTGGTCGACGCCACGTTGGCGGCGTTGAAGCCGCCGCCCAGGGCCTGCATCAATTGGATCGACAGCGTGATCTGCCCGGCATTCAGGCTCGCCAGCTGACGCTGGGCCTGCAGCAGTTGCTGCTCGATGCTGAGCACGTCCAGGTAGCTACCGATTCCGGAGCCATAGCGCTGAACCACGGTGTCGTAGGACTGCTGGGCAATGTCGGTCGCGTGTTGCTGGGCCTGGATCTGCCGGCCGGTTTCGCGCAGTTGCGACAGGGTGTCGCCGATGTCGCCCAGGGCTTGCACCAGGGTTTTGTTGTACTGCGCCACGGCCAGGTCGTAGTCCGCGTCGCGGGCATCGAGGTCGGCGCGCAGGCGACCGCCGTCGAAGATCGGCAGCGAAACAGTGGGTGCAATATTGAAGAAGCGACTAGCCGAGCCAAACATCGCATCCCCCAGCAACGACTCGGCCCCGGCGCTCGCGCTCAAGTTGAGATTGGGGTAGAAGCGCGTCTTGCTGGCGGCGATGTCCTTGCTCGCGGCCTCGACTCGCCAGCGCGCGGCGATCAGGTCAGGACGACGGCCCAGCAGTTCGGCGGGCAGCACCGAAGGCACGGCGACGGCGGCAGGTCTCAACACGTTGGGGCGCGCCAGTTCATTGCCGCGATCCGGACCTTTGCCCAGCAACACCGCCAAGGCAATCCTGGCGCTCTGCAGTTGTTTTTCCGCGTCGATCAGTTGCGACTGCGAGCTGGCTTCCAGGCTCTCGGTCTGCTGGTACTGGTAGTGGCTGTCGATGCCTGAATCCAGGCGGCGCTTGCTCAAGTCGAGCATTTGCCGGGTGCGCTTGAGGTCATCGGCGGCCAGGTCACGCACGATGTGCGCCTGGCCCAGGTCGCTGTAGGCCTTGGCCACGTCGGCGGCGAGGGTCAGGCGCGCGGCCTGTTGGTCGACTTCGGCGGCGCGGGCCTGGCCCAGCGCGGCTTCCCAGGTGGCGCGCTGGCCGCCCCAGAGGTCGAAGGTGTAATTGAAGCTGGCGCTGATATTGCGCACGGTGGAATAGGCATCGCCCTCGCCTCGCGGGTCCTGGTCCCTGGCCAGACGCGAACGGCTGACACCGGCGCTGGCGTCCAGCGTCGGCATGCGCGCAGCGTTCGCGGCATAGGCAGCCGCCTGGGCCTGATGGGCACGGGCGTCGGCCACTTGCATGTCGGGGCTGTTTTGCAGGGCTTCGCGGATCAAGCCATCGAGTTGTGGGTCGCCGAGGCTTTTCCACCAATCGGCCGCCGGCCAGGCGGCGGGCGACAAGGCCACGCCACTCAGGGACTTGCCGGTCTGCAGCGTGTTGGCGTCGAGGCGCTGGCCCTGGGTGTCAAGGCCGCTGTAGTTGGCGCAACCGGCCAGGCTCATGGCCGCGAGCACCAAGCAAAGGGCACGTGTATTCATTTATTACCTACCCGCTGGATAGTGATGGGGTCACCGGCAGCTATCAGAATTTTCTTGAGGATCCGCTCCAGGGTTTCCAGCTCGCCCGGCTCCAGTACGCCGGCCAACTGGTTCAACGCCTGGGCGCCGATGAACGGCAGCAGGTCCGCCAGGCGCTGACCGTCAGGGGTCAACACCAACTGCACTTGACGACGGTCGAGTTCCGAGCGCTTGCGGCTGAGCAGGTCTTTTTGCTCCAGCCGGTCGAGCATGCGGGTCATCGAGCCGCTGTCCAGCGACAGGTGGCGGCACAGCTCCGCCGGGGTGTCGACACCGAATTGCGCCATGATGATCAACACCTTGAACTGCGCGGCGGTGATGCCGTGGGGTTCCATATGGGTGTCGATGATGCGGTCCTTGAGGATCGCGGCGCGGCCGAGCAACAGGCCGAGGTGGCAGTTATGGAAGTTGTCCGGGGTGAAGTGGGGCATCGGAAGTCACCTTATTACTGCCTAGGCAGTGAATGTATGACGAGATGTTACTGCCTAGGCAGCGAAAGTCAAATGGAATAATTAGGTTGCTTGGTATTTGTTCAGGAAAGAGGATTGAAATACCGAACAATGTGGGGGGCAGTGCCCCTCCCACATTTTTTACCGCGACAGGATCAAAAATCCCGCTTGTAGAAGATATCCAGCGAGTTGGCCACGCCACTGGCCACTTCCAGGTAGACCTTCTTGCTCAGCAGGTAGCGCAAGGCAATGGTGCTGGCCGGCTCGAACACCCCTACCCCGTAACGCAGGCTGAGCTTCTCGGTGATCTTGCCGCTGGCCACCACCGCGGTGTTGTTGCCGCTGCCCTGGGCATCGAGTTCAAAATCCTGGATGCCCAGGTTCTTGGCCAGGTCGGACGTGACCCCGGCGCTGCCCATCAAGCCCAGGCCCAGGGCGGCCTGGGCGAGCATGTTGTTGTCTTCGCCGGTGGTGCTCAGCGGGCGCCCCAACACCAGGTAGGACAGCGCCTGCTCCTGGCTCATGGCCGGTTCCGAGAAGATTTGCGTGGTGGGGTGTTCGGCGCTGCCGCTAAGACGGATACCGGCCACCACGTCGTCGGCCTTGCGGATAGCTTCGATATCCAGGTACGGCTGGTCCAGGGGCCCGGCGAACAGCAGGCGCGCACGGCGTACGTCGAGTTTCTGACCGTAGGCGCGGTAGCGGCCGTCGTTGAGCCACAACTCGCCACGGGTGTCCAGGTTGTCGCCGATATGCACATGACCCTGCACCTTGGCGGTGAGGCCGAAGCCTGCGAAGTTGAGCTGGTCGTCGCCCACTGCCACGTCGATATCCATGGCCATGGCCATCGGCGGCTTGCCCTCTTCGGTCTGGCCGCCGATGATCACGGTGTCATCCGAGACCTTGACGGTCGATGGCGGCAGTTCGCGCACGGTGATGTTGCCTCGCGGGATCTGTACCTTGCCGGCAATCGCCAGTTTGTCGTCCTTGAGGGTGATCTTCAGGTCTGGCGCCACTTCCAGTTCGGCGTAAGGCTCCACCGTCACTGGCAAGTACGCGCCTTGCAGGCTCAGGTCTACCGCCAGTGCCTGGCCCCAGTCGATCCGCCCCTTGAGGCTGCCCCGCCCGGCCTTGCCGCTGCGCCAGCCACCGTTGAGCTGGACGCCGTCGCCGGCGATCTGCGCCTGCACGTTCAGGCCTTCGAAACTGACCGGCAGTTCGGGCCCGGAGACTTCGCCGCCGATCAGGTTCACGCTGCCGTTGACCTGGGGCGCCAGCAGGCCGCCAGAGATGCGCCCATTGCCGTTGAGTTTGCCGCTGAGGGTTTCCACCATCGGCACAAACGGTCGCGCCACGGCAAGGTCGAGGCCGGTAAGGCTGAAATTACCAGTGATCGGCTTGTTCTTCGGCAGCGGGTTGATCTGCGCCTGCAACAGCAATTCACCGAGTTTGCCACCGCGAAAGTTCAACTGGGCATCGATGCGTTTGGGATTGAGGGTGGTTTCCAGCTTGAGCGTGTCATAGGGGAAATCCAGCCACTGGTCCTTGTCCTTGACGCGCAAGGTGCCGCCACCGGCATCCACCGAGACCAGACCTTTGGGGCCACTGTCGGGCAGGTCCAGCTGCAGGTCGGCATTGAGCTTGCCCTGCCAGGCGAAGTCTTTGGGCAAAAACGCCGCCAGGCTGTCGAGGGGGAATTGCTTGAGGTGGTAGCGCAACCGGGGTTCCGGCATCAGCCGTTGGTCTTCGCCGCACAGGCTGGCCGCGCCGGAGACCCAGCAATGGGCGGCAAAGGTCAGCTTGCCGTCGGCCAGGCGCTCGATCTTCGCCGGGGCCTGCAATCTCCAGTCCTGGCCACCGGCTTGTACGTCACCGCTGGCCAGGCGTCCGCGCCAGTTGCCTTTGTCGAGGTTGCCGTCCAGGGCCAGGGCCAGCTTGACCAACGGCCCGGCGAGGTCCAGTTGGACTTTTTGATGCTTGATATCGCCCTGGGCGCTGGCCGTGAGGGTGCCGACCTGGGTGTCGCCGCTCTGGATGCCGCTGCCCTTGAGTTCGATGCTCGCGCGCTGGGCGTTATCCAGGGTGGCGCCGAGGCTCAGGCTTTGCAGGCGGTTGTCGGCGAACGCCAGTTGCTGGCCCTTGAGGTCGAGTTTGCCGTGTGGCGCCTTGAGGCTGCCGGCCACGTCGAGGCGACCGTTGACCTGGCCGCGCAATTGCGGCCATAGCTGGGCCAGGCGCGCAAGTTTGATGTCGATCCGCCCGGCCAGGCGCTGTTGCAGGCTGCCGCTGCCGTTGATGCGGTTGTCACCCAGGCGGATATCCAGGTTGGCCAGGGTCCACTGCTCGCCCGCGCCGTCGGCCTTGGCGGCGAACACAGCGGTTTGCCCACGCAGGCGGCCCTTGAGGTCGAGGTCGGCGTTGAGCTTGAGTTGCTCATGCTTGAACTCACCCTTGCTGCGCAGTGGGCCGGCCAGGGTACCGGGCAGTTCCGCCACCCAGTACGCCGGGTTCAGCGCCGACAGGTCCAGCGCGGTGTCCCAGACGATGCCATCGGCGAACTGCAGGTTCAGGTGCCCTTCGGCCTTGCCCTGACCGGCAGTCAGTTTGAGTTCGGGCAGGAAGATCTGCGTGAGGTCGCCACTGAACGGCGTGACCACATTGAATTTGCCCGCCGGGCCGTCGAGGTCGGCCTTGAGATTGCCCAGGTAGTTGCCGTCTTTATAGGAAATTTCACCCGTGAACGTACGCAATGCAACCTGCGGCTCGTCAATCACCGGATAGAGGCGATGCCACGGGAAGTCGAGCCAATCGATCCTGGCGTCGGCACTGAAGCCTTGTTGCCAATCCAGCTGGGCCGCGAGCTTGAGGCTCTGCTTGTCGCCGGCCGTCAGGTCCAGGCCGGCAATCTGCGCGCCGTTGGCGTCGACCTTGCCTTGCAGCAACAGGTCCACCGGGCCTTTTTCCGCCGGCAGCACGGCCTTTCCGAGCAATTGGTAACCGTTTTTCAGGTCGCCTTTGGCGGTGAGATCGAGCTGGTTGAGTTGCAGGGTGTCGGGCAACTCGGCGCTGGGCTTGAAGCCATCGGCGGTGATGTGCACGGAGGCCGGGAGGTTTTCCACCAGCGGCTGCAACTCGCCGCTAAGCCTGGCTGGGAAATAGCCGCTGCTGTCGGCGTCGAGCTTGAGGGTCTTGAGCAGGTCGCCATCGACCTTGAGTGCGACGTTCCACGGCGCGCCGCCGGGTGCATAAGGCAGGCTCAGGTTGCCGCTGACGGTCAGCGGCCACTGGCCAGTGGGTTGCAGCAGGCCGGCCAGGTCCAGCACCAGATCGTCCCGTTGCAGGTGCACCGAATCGATCTGCAGGCCGGCGGCGGTCCAATGCGCCGCCAGTTGCAGGCCCTTGAGCTCTTCGCTGCCGTTAAACAGCAGGCTACCGATGCGAATGTCGCCCAACTGGAGGGCAACCGGCAATTCAAGATCCGGCAACGTGATAGGGCCGCCGCTGTCTTCGGTACTCGGTGGAAACTGCAGGCTGACCTGTTCCACATCCAACCGATTGACGCACAGGGTCATGCGCATCAGGCAGGCCGGCGACCAATCGAATATTGGCGCTTTAAGCTCGACACGGCTGCTGTCTTGCTGCCACAGCAGATGATCGGCACGCCACTGGCCTCCCAGATGGCCCTGGAAATTTTCCACGCTCAAGCCCGGCACCTGATTCAAGGCCCAGCGACTGCCGGCCTGGCTACCCAGCACCGTCCACAGCGCCAACAACAGCAAAACCAGGACAGCCAGCACGGCGAGTCCCGCTATTTTCAAACCGCGCATCACAGCTCAGGCCCCATGGAAAAGTGCAAACGAACGCCGCCCGGTTCGTCCAGGGCATGGGCCAGGTCGAGGCGGATCGGACCGACCGGCGACACCCAGCGCAGGCCGACACCCACGCCGGTTTTCAGACTGGGCAGCTCCAGATTGTTGAAGGAGTTACCCTGGTCGATAAAGGTCGCGATCCGCCATTTCTCGGCGATGGAATATTGATACTCGGCGCTCAAGGCCACCATGTAGCGCCCACCGATGCGATCCCCACGGTCGTTCTCCGGTGACAGGGTCTGGTACTCGTAGCCGCGCACGCTCTGGTCGCCACCGGCAAAGAAACGCAGCGACGGCGGTACCGACTTGTAGCCATTGGTGGCGCTGCCGCCGACCTGCGCCCGTGCCAGGAAACGGTGGTTGTCCCACAGGGTGGTGAGGCCCTTGACCATGGCCGTGCCGTAAAGCAGGTTGGTGTCCGAGCCCAAGCCTTCCTTGGCCACTTTGGTGTCGAATTGCAGACGGTAGCCGTGGTGGGGGTCGATGCGGTTGTCGCTGCGCAGGTAGGAATAGCTGATTCCCGGCATCACCAGGTTACTCAGGCCCGAGTCATTGCCCAGGCGATATTCTTCACGCTGGTACTTGAGCGAGATCACCCGGGTCCAGCCGCTGGGTAATTTGCTGTGCCATTCCGGGCCCACGGTGAGCAATTTACTCAAGGTGTCGGTACCGGCCAGTTCTTCATTCTGGTAGCCACCGGCGAACCGCAGTTTGTCGGTAATCGGTGGGTCGAGCGGAATGTCGTACCACAGCCCGACGTTCTGCCGTGGCGCCGACAACTCGGTTTCCCAACCGTAGCTGTGGCCCTGAGGGTTGACCCAGTGGCGGGTCCAGTTGGCCTTGCCCCGTGGGCCGACGTCGGTGGAAAACCCCAGGCCCAGGCCCATGGTGCGTGGTTTGCGGGTTTCCAGGCGCACGGCCACCGGGATCACATCGTTGGCCGACGCAGCCGGCGCGGCATCCACGCGCACGCCTTCGAAAAAACCGCTGGCCTGCAGGTTCTGGTTGAGTTCGGCGATCAGTTCGGAATCGTAGGGCTCGCCGGCCTTGAACGGCACCATGCGCTGCAACAGGTCTTCGTCGAACGGCGTGTCGCCGGCGAAGTTGACCTTGCCCAGGGTGTAGCGCGGGCCGCTGTCGTACACCAGTTCGATATCGGCGACGCCCGCCTGCGGGTCCACCGCAAGTTTCTGGCTGGTAAAACGCCCGCTGAAAAAACCATAGCGCGAGGCCTGGTTCTGGATCAGCCGCTTGGCCTCTTCGTAATGGCCGTGGTTGAGCACGGCACCGGATTTGAGCTCGTCACTGGCGGGCACGCGAAACGCCTTGAGGTTCGCCGCAGGGCCGTCGACCCGAATGGTTACGTCGCGCAAATGCACCGGTTCGCCGGGGTCGATGTTGAGGATCAGGCGCGGGTTCTTGCCGCCCTTCACATCGCTGTCGATGCGTGGCTGATAGAAGCCCAAGGCCTGGGCCGCTTTACGCGCCTGCTCCTCGGCGCCATGGCTGAACCGCAGCAAGGCTTCTTCGTCACGATCGCCCACCCCACCGATGTAGCCTTCGATGTTGGCTTTCAGCGCGTCGTTCGAGGGCTTGATCCGCACGTCCAATTCGCTTTGCGCCACTACGCCGCAGCTTATAAACAGCAGAACCAAGCCGCTGGTGTATCTTCCTGGAAATTTCATAGGCGCGGATGCTACAGAGCTGGGGGGACTCTTTGAACTGAGAATTGTCTGAATAATTCTGTCTTAAGCCGTCGCTGTCTGTGACGGCTGCGGATTGGGATGAAAAAACACGTGCTCCAGGATAGGCCCTACAGCAACTTCACCGATTTCCTCGTAGCCCTGACGCTTATAGAAGTCCAGATAACGTGAATTCCCCGTATCCAACACCACGCCGGAGGAATGCGGGTCTTCGGCGCACCAGTTGTGCACCGCTTCCAGCAGCTGCTCACCGTAGTGCTTGCCCTGGAATTGCGGATGGATGCCCAGCAACGGCAGCACATGCACCGACTCACCGGGCAGGCACGCCATGACCGCGTGATGGTAGTCCAGATACCGCCGCGTACCGCGCACGCCAGTGCTCAGCCACATGCGCAATTGCCAGGCCCAGCTCTCGGTAATCCCCAGGCGTCGTTGCGGCGGAGCGATCAGGGCGATGCCGATCAATCGGTCATTGACGAACAGGCCGATGGCCGGCAGTTTCTGGAAAAAATGCTGCTTGACCAGCTCGCGCACGGTGGCGCGTACCCGCTGTTCATAGCCGGCGCGCTCGGCCTCGAAAATGTAGGCGAACGTCGGCTCGTGCCGATAGGCCTGGTACAACAGGGAACGGGCCTCGCGCGAATAGCCGCTGTTGAGCAGGCGAATTTCAGCAATGGCAGTCGAAGTGTCAGGCATACGGTGAATCTCCCTGGGCGCCATTTAAACGATGGCGTTCGTATGGGTACGAACCTGTGCAGCGCGAGTCGTTCCCAGACCTTAGCAGCGCAACAGTGCTAGCGCCACGCTGGCCCCCGTCCGACTTGTCGGCTAGCATCGCCTTTTTGCCAGGACCGGACCGCCGACCATGAAAATCGTCTCCTTCAATATCAACGGGCTTCGCGCCCGCCCTCATCAGCTGGCGGCGCTGATTGAAAAGCACCAACCGGACGTGATCGGCCTGCAGGAAACCAAGGTCCACGATGACCAGTTCCCCCTGGCCGAAGTACAAGCCCTTGGCTATCACGTGTATTACCACGGCCAAAAAGGCCACTACGGCGTGGCCCTGCTGTCGCGCCAAGAAGCCTTGAGCGTGCACAAAGGCTTTGTCGGCGATGAGGAAGACGCTCAGCGCCGCTTTATCTGGGGCACGTTCGCCGATGAACACGGCAACCCCGTCACGGTCATGAACGGCTACTTCCCGCAGGGCGAAAGCCGCGATCACCCCACCAAGTTCCCGGCCAAGCAGCGTTTCTATGAAGACTTGCAGCACCTGCTGGAAAGCCAGTTCAGCAATGACCAGGCGCTGGTGGTGATGGGCGATGTGAATATTTCCCCGGAAGATTGCGACATTGGCATCGGCGCCGACAACGCCAAGCGCTGGCTGAAAACCGGCAAATGCAGCTTCCTGCCGGAAGAGCGCGAGTGGATGGCCCGCTTGAAAAACTGGGGCCTGGTGGACAGTTTCCGCCACCTCAACCCGGACGTGACCGACCGTTTCAGCTGGTTCGACTACCGCAGCCGTGGGTTTGAAGACGAGCCCAAGCGCGGGCTGCGCATTGACGTGATCATGGCGTCCACGGGACTGGTGCACCGGGTCAAGGATGCCGGGGTGGATTACGATCTGCGCGGCTTGGAGAAACCATCGGACCATGCGCCGATCTGGCTTGAACTGAGCTGACCCCCTGACCGTGTTGGAGTTGAATGTGGGAGGCCCCTCCCACATTTGATCGCTTGATCGCCAGTCACATTATTGAAACCCAACTGACTTAATCTCGCGGCACTCCCTTTGGCTTGAGAAGGTGCCGGCATGACGCTGCGCGTTCTGTTTCTGTTGTGTTGCGCGTTGTCCCTCTCCGCTGTGGCAACTGCCCTACCCGTCCCCGAACAAGGTCCTGCGCTACGCATCCAGGGTTCCAACACCATCGGCGCTGCACTGGGCCCTGCATTGGTCAAGGGATTGATGGAGCAACAGGGCTTGCAGGCGATACACAGTGAACCGGCCGGCGCCAACGAACAGCGTGTGATCGGTACGACTCGCCAGGGAAAGTCGATCACGATCGAAGTGGCGGCGCATGGTTCCAGCACCGGTTTCGCGGCGCTAAAAAATGCCACGGCTGACCTCGCCGCTTCGTCTCGCCCGATCAAGGACAGCGAACTGGTCGAACTCGAACCGCTCGGCGACCTGAAAAGCCCTGAAGCCGAACAGGTGATCGCCATCGACGGCCTGGCCATCATTCTCAACCCCCGCAACCCGCTGAACACGTTGAACACCGAGCAACTGGCGCAGATTTTCAATGGTGAAATCAGCACCTGGGAGGCGCTGGGTGGTATCGGCGGGCCCATTGAGGTGTACGCGCGGGACGATCAGTCCGGCACCTACGACACGTTCAAGGAGCTGGTGCTGCGCCTGCGCGGCAAGCCGCTCGTCGCTTCGGCCAAACGCTACGAGTCCAGCGAGCAATTGTCCGACGCGGTGAGCCAGAATCCCCAAGGCATCGGTTTTATTGGCCTGCCCTACGTACGCCAAGCCAAGGCCGTGGCGATTGTGGACGGCGACTCGCAGCCGATGTTGCCGCTCAACAGCCTGATCGCCACCGAAGATTACCCGCTGTCCCGCCGGTTGTTTCTCTACCTGCCGCCGTCAAGCCATAACCCATGGGCCAAGGCGCTGGTAGCGTTTGCCCAAAGCGGCAAAGGCCAGGCCATCGTCGCGGCCAACGGCTTCATTGCGCAGCAAGTGCAGGCAATGGCCGTGGAACCGCGCGCATCGATGCCCGAGGACTATCAAGCCATCGCCCGTGACGCCCAGCGCCTGAGCGTGAATTTTCGTTTCGAGGAAGGCAGCGCCAGCCTGGATAACAAGGCGCGCCAGGATCTGCGGCGGGTAGTGGCGTACCTCAAGGGCCACGACAAACTCGACAAACAGGTCACGCTGGTGGGGTTCGGCGATGCCAAGAACGATCCGCAGCGGGCGGCGTTGCTGTCCAAGCTGAGGGCGATGGCGGTGCGTCGCGAATTGGTGAAGAACGGCGTGGTACTGAGGGAGATTCGCGGGTTTGGCGCGCAGATGCCGGTGGCGGCGAATACGGCGGATGAGGGGCGGATCAAGAATCGGCGGGTGGAGGTTTGGGTGTATTGAACCTGCTGGATCTTCATTGCCTGATCCGGCCTCATCGGGGGCAAGTCGAATCGTCGCACCGCCCCTCCCACATTTTGTGTGGGAGGGGCTTGCTCCCGATACAGGCGACTCGGTGTTACTGCCCGCCGCGCATCAGTTCCTTGGGCACATACTTGCCGATCTCGAATTTACCAATCGCCGCGCGGTGCACTTCGTCCGGGCCGTCGGCCAGGCGCAGGGTTCGTTGCATGGCGTACATGTAGGCCAGCGGGAAATCGTTGGACACGCCGGCACCGCCATGGATCTGAATCGCGCGATCGATCACTTTCAAGGCCACGTTCGGCGCCACCACCTTGATCTGGGCGATTTCGCTTTTCGCCACTTTGTTACCCACGGTGTCCATCATGTAGGCCGCCTTCAAGGTCAGCAGGCGCGCCATGTCGATTTCCATGCGTGAGTCGGCGATCTTGTCGATATTGCCGCCCAAACGGGCCAACGGCTTGCCGAATGCGCTGCGGCTGACCGAGCGTTTGCACATCAACTCCAACGCACGCTCGGCCATGCCGATCGAACGCATGCAATGGTGGATACGGCCTGGGCCAAGACGGCCCTGGGCGATTTCAAAGCCGCGACCTTCGCCGAGCAGAACGTTTTCATACGGCACGCGCACGTTGTCGAACAGCACTTCGGCGTGGCCGTGGGGGGCGTCGTCGTAGCCGAACACCGGCAGCGGCCGTACGATTTTCACCCCGGGGGTGTCCACCGGCACCAGGATCATCGAGTGCTGTTGGTGACGCGGCGCATCCGGATTGCTCAGGCCCATGAAGATCAGGATCTTGCAGCGCGGGTCACAGGCGCCGGAGGTCCACCATTTTTTGCCATTGATCACCCATTCGTCGCCCTGGCGTTCGGCGCGGGCGGCCATGTTGGTAGCGTCCGATGAGGCCACGTCCGGTTCGGTCATGGCGAACGCCGAACGGATCTCGCCGCGCAGCAGCGGTTCGAGCCAGCGGTGTTTCTGCTCTTCGTTGGCGTAGCGCACCAGCACTTCCATGTTGCCGGTGTCGGGCGCTGAGCAGTTGAACGGTTCCGGGCCCAGCAAGGATCGGCCCATGATTTCGGCCAGCGGTGCGTACTCAAGGTTGGTCAGGCCGGCGCCCAGTTCGGACTCGGGCAGGAACAGGTTCCACAGGCCTTCGGCTTTGGCGCGGGCTTTCAATGTTTCCATGATGGCGGTGGGCTGCCAGCGATCGCCTTCGCTGACCTGGCGTTCGAACACCGGCTCGGCGGGGTAGACATGAGCGTCCATGAATGCGGTGACGCGTTCACGCAGTTCCTGAACCTTGGGCGAATAGGCGAAATCCATGAGCAGCTCCCTTCTCTGAGAGGTTGTTTAGGTCATGCAATCGATGCTAGAACAGCGTTGATAATTTACCTAGCCTATTCTCGGCGTGTATTAACATTCATCACCGATATATGATCGGCGCCTCAGCCCGTAATAAATCGCCATCTAACAATAAGAGCGCAACCCCATGAATCTGAGCAAGGTCGACCTCAACCTGTTTATCGTCTTCGACGCGATCTACACCGAAGCCAACCTGACCCGCGCCGGGCAGATCGTCGGCATCACCCAGCCGGCGGTGTCCAACGCGTTGGCGCGCTTGCGCGAAACCTTCAACGACCCGCTGTTCGTGCGCACCGCCCAGGGCATGGTGCCCACGCCGATGGCGCAGAACATCATTGGTCCGGTGCGCAACGCGTTGTCGTTGCTGCGGGTGTCGGTGCAGGAAAGCCGCATCTTCAACCCGCAACAGGCGGCCAAGACCTACCGCATCAGCATGACCGACCTTACCGAGGCGGTGATTTTGCCGGCGTTGTTCCAGCGCCTGCGTCGCCTGGCGCCGACGGTGGTGATCGAAAGCTTCCTGTCCAAACGTCGCGAAACCACCAAGGAACTGGCGGCCGGCCGTCTGGACTTTGCGGTGGACGCACCGCTCAACACCGACCCGCAAGTGCGTCACGTCAAGCTGATGGAAGACCGCTACGTATGCGCCATGCGCAAGGGTCATCCTATGGCGACAAAGGACAAGCTGACCCTGGACGATTATCTGGGGCTGACCCATATCCATATTTCCAGCCGCCGCAACGGCCTGGGCCACGTCGACCTGGCCCTGGGCAAGATGGGCCTGCAACGCAAGATCGCCCTGCGTTCCCAGCATTACCTGATGGCCTCGCAAGTGCTGCAGCAGACCGACATGGTCATGACCGTGCCCGAACGCTTCGCCCGACGCCACGAACTGCACTGGTTCAATTTACCGGTCAACGACGTACCCGCGGTGGAAACGCACTTGTACTGGCACGAAAGCACCGACCAGGACCCGGCCAACCGCTGGATGCGTGAGCAGATGATCGAGCTGTGCCAGCAGGTTACCGCTCATGAGAAGAAGCTCGATGGCAAGCAGGCTTGACCCGCACAAGAGAGCTTGCTGCAGCAGGCAGGCTTGTTGGGGTGAGCAGGCTTGCCCTGCGCCGGGCTGCAAAGCAGCCCTTGACGTTAACGTAAACCAGCCACTAGCCTAACGCTCAAGCCACCCTTGAGCACCGTCATGAGCACCACCTACAGCATCTCCGACCTCGCTCGCGAGCTCGACATCACGACCCGCGCCATTCGCTTTTACGAAGAGCAAGGCCTGCTGGCCCCGGAACGCCGGGGCCAGGAGCGCATTTACTCGGCGCGCGACAAGGTCAGCCTCAAGTTGATCCTGCGCGGCAAACGCATCGGTTTCTCCCTGGCCGAATGCCGCGAGCTGATCGAACTCTACGACCCCACCAGCGGCAACCACATCCAGCTCAACAGCATGCTGGCGAAAATCGCCGAGCGCCGCGAACAGCTGGAACAGCAACTGCTGGATATCGAACAAATGAAACTGGAACTGGACACCGCCGAAGAGCGCTGCACCCAGGCCCTTGCGCACACCATGAGCCAGGCCGGCCATTGATCAGAAGGTAACCGCCATGTCCCTCCCCTCACACGTACGCCTGGTGGAAGTCGGCCCGCGCGACGGTCTGCAGAACGAAGCCCAACCCATCAGCGTGGCCGACAAGGTGCAGTTGGTGGACGCACTCAGCGCCGCCGGTTTGAGTTATATCGAGGTCGGCAGTTTTGTCTCGCCCAAGTGGGTGCCGCAAATGGCCGGTTCGGCCGAGGTGTTTGCGCAGATCCAGCGCAAGCCCGGCGTGACCTATGGCGCGCTGGCGCCGAACCTGCGCGGCTTTGAAGATGCGCTGGCGGCCGGGGTGAAGGAAGTCGCGGTGTTTGCGGCGGCGTCCGAGGCGTTTTCCCAGCGCAATATCAATTGCTCCATCAGCGAAAGCCTGGAGCGGTTTGTGCCGATCATGGCGGCGGCCAAGGAACACGGGGTGAGTGTGCGCGGGTATGTGTCCTGCGTGCTGGGTTGCCCGTACGAAGGCACGGTCGCCCCGCAACAGGTGGCGGCGGTCGCACGGGAGCTGTTTGCCATGGGCTGCTATGAGGTGTCCCTGGGCGACACCATCGGCACAGGCACCGCAGGCGACACGCGGCGGCTGTTTGAAGTCGTAGGTGCGCAGGTGCCGCGGGACAAGCTGGCCGGCCACTTCCATGACACCTACGGCCAGGCGATTGCCAACGTCTACGCCGGCCTGCTCGAAGGTATCCATGTGTTCGACAGCTCTATCGCAGGCCTTGGCGGCTGCCCGTATGCCAAGGGCGCCAGCGGTAACGTCGCCACCGAGGATGTGGTGTACCTGCTCGACGGGCTGGGCATCGACACCGGTATCGACCTGGAGGCGCTGATTCTCGCGGGCCGGCAAATCAGCCAGGTACTCGGACGCCCCAGCGGCTCACGGGTGGCCAAGGCGCGTAACGCCGTGTGAGTAGAGCGCCTGTGACAATGTGTTACCGCGCGCCTACACATCGAGTAACACGGGAACATATTTTCTCGTGTTGGCTGCGGGGTATTTCCTCACAAAAATACAAGCCATTGATTTTAAACAATTTTTTAAAGTTGGCACGGCTTCTGCTATCTCTATGGCATAACAAGAATAAAAAGCGCCAAACCTAATAAAAATAAGACGAAACGACTCTGACATAACAAAAACAACACGGCAGAGACGCAGCTAACAGATTTTTTTGGAGAAGATGTGCTTCGCAGGGTACGGCTCGCCGAAACCCGCAACCGGATAGAGAAAAATAAAACTACCTCAGGTAGCTACCCACTGGTTGGATCGCGTGCGAAGAAGCAGATCAGCGCTCAAAAAAATACGTTTGCTCTTGACCCCGCATGGGGGTCGACAAAAACAGCGGTAAGGGTCACGGCTGCCAAAAACAACAACAGGCCGCCCCTCAATAATAAAAAAAGAGCACGCAACGACAAATTAAAGGGGACCTTCGGGTCCCCTTTGTGCTTTCTGCGCAGGATGTTTCAGAGCTGCAAGCCATGCTCCGCCGCGTGATTAATGAGCGCTTTTCGCGTCAATCGTTTTAGCCCCAGGTTTTCCTCTCTCCTTCGTGCAATGCTGAGTGCGTCCATCTGCTTTACATAAAAGTCACGTTGCATCGAGCCATCGACCAGCATTTCGTCGCGGCTGATGCCCAGCGCACTGACCACTGCGTCGACCGCGTTGTCTCGTTTCGTTTGCCAGGCATCCTTTGCCGCTTGATCCGTTTGAGCACCGGCCCCCTCCTGCAATCTAGACAACTCAAACAACGCATCACTCTGTTCATCTATACGCTTGATTCCGGGGGCGATCAGCGCTTCAAACTCATCGCTGTAGTGCGTACGCAGGTATCTGTCCCAGAATGCTTGTTCAACCAGAAACGTTTCCTGGTCGCTGCTGACCGCTTCCGCTGTCAGTACTTGAGTGTAGGCGTCATCGATGGCCGCTTGGCTGACACCGGCCGTCTGAGAAAACAACATATCCCGCGACTTGACCGGTAACCCCAGCTTGTCCGCCAATCCAATTCGATACGCCAGAATCACTTCAGTCTGTTCGGTAAACGCAGCGCCTCTAGAGATGACATCTCGTTGCGCAATGTCATCTACCAACTTCAGTCGAAACAGTTTTTTCGAAGCGTTCAACAACTGCGTCTCGATCTGCGGCCCATCCGCCAGATCCATAACGTCCAGCACGAACAATTCACGCTCCAGGTTCATGAACTCAAGCGTACTGCCATCACCACAGGTAGCCCTGTCATCGGCAATCGCGAACAAGCCATTGCGGACACTCTCGCGCTCACTGACGGCCTTGAGCATCTCCCAAACGCGCGCCCTCAATTGCGCTCGAGTGGTCACCTTGCGGTATTCGGCGGACCGTGTGGTATCGGCCACGACCGTAAACAATGCGCTCGATTCCGGATTGGCGGTGAGCGAGTCCCAGATCGTTTCACAGCGTGATCGCTCGGTTTGCTCCAAGCCGCGCAACCATGACTCCCGCCCTTCGGCAGCCGTTACATGCTCCCAGCTGGGTTGAACCACGGGGGCCTGGAGCCCCAGCCGCTGGAGGCTCTCTGCGGATAACGGATTGTCGTGCAGGTTGATGCGTTCACGTTGCTCGAACACGTAATCGGGCACCGTGCTGATCTGGTTGGTATGCAAATCGATATCGACAAGCTGCGGCAAATGCTGCAAACCCGTGGGGAATGTTACTGTCCCGGTACGACGCAGGTTAAGCCGGTTCAGGCGTCGCAGGGTACTCAAGTTGGGGGTCCATCCCAACCGGGTGTTATGGGAAAGGTCAAGGTCTTGCAGACTGCGCATGCCCTCAAGGCGCGCGACTGTTTGTTCCGTCAGGCGGATATCGTTGGCGCTCAAGTTCAGCTCAATGAGGTTGACGCCGCCATCGGCAAATTCCGGCAATTGGGTCAGGTTGTTATTTTCGAGCCGCAGCCGTCGCAAGCCGCCAAAGGCCTGCAGGAACGCCAACGATTCATCGCTCAGCGCCATACGGCTCAAACGCAAATCGCTCACGTGGTCCATATTTGCGCTGATCGCGGGAAGCTCTTCGATCATCTCATCAGACAAATCGAGGATATGCCCACCTGCAAATGCCGAGGGGGAGCTGCGCTGCCAAGCGAGTTTGATGGTGCCGGCGACCCTGCGCCTGGCCCCTGCATACCCCGAACCCGCCGCGCCAACCCATGTGCTCAGCACCGTTTGAAGGTGTTCAAACTCAACCCCAAGCTCAGTCAGCTTCGCGTGGAAGTCAGCGTCGCTACGCCCCTCGTATCCCAAAAAGGCGCGCACCTCATCAAGCGTTCTGGACGGGTAGATGTTCACCGCAGCAAGCTCAAGTGCCAAAGGTCGCTGCGTGGCGCCCCCCACCGGGCTCAATGGATAACCAAAACGCCCATCCGCAAGGCGCATGGGGGATTTGTAACCTGGCTTGATGGGTTGCAGCGCTAATGCACGCCGGGCCTGCGCGTCGGTCAAGGGTTGTCGCACAAGCTTGAGTTTCAGCGCCTGCGTGTCGATGCGCAGCGCTTCCCTAGCCGTGTACTTACCGCCTGCGGCGAACCAGAGGGCGCTGTAGAAAGCGTCTTTATCGCTTCGTGCATACAGCTTTTTACCGGACTCATCAAAGACTTCCCAATGGGCCAGGGTGACCCGAACCAACCGGCGCTGTAGGGGGGCGTCCTTGCTGCCGACGCGATCGAGCAACGCGCCGGTAAGGCTGTCGGCACGCAACTCGATGCCGAACGCCTGCGAGTTACCGGGCATAGCCGCCAGCTTGTGCAAGGCCAGTTGCACAGTATCCATCGTGAGTGGGCCGTCAAAATCAAGCGCGGCATGCGCCCGCAGAATGCGTACTCGCGGCAGGTAGCGGCGCGCCTCTTCCGCCAGCCGCAACGGCACGCGCGAGTGCTGCGTAATGTATGCCAGCTCCTGACTGTTGGCATTGGCCAGCAACTCTTCGATGACCCCCTTGGGCAGGCTGGGAAAGTCGCGCTGCAGCAACTGCACATTGACGTCACTGGACAGGTTGCCTGTCTCCAGCTCACGCTCGAGCAGTTCATGACGATGTTCGTCTGCCAGTTGCAGCAAGCGACGCTGGTAGGTGACAAGCCGTTTGGCGTCAGAAGGCACTTCAAGAGCCCGCTTGGCAAGAGGGCGTTGCAAGTGATCCGGCAATTCGACCTCTGTCTCACCGATCAACAGATCGAGTATTACCGTATCGCGCGCAATGCCTTCATCCAATAACTGACGCGCTTCAGTCAGCTCCAGCTGTGCCAGAAGCGACGGCAGGATGTGCCCGGCAAGCACGTCTTTTTCGTGCAGCAGGACGACTTGCTTTTCTGTGTCTCCATTAAAAGAACTCCATACGGCATCTCCCGCCGCATTGTCGATCTGCAGCGCCTTGGTGCCAGGCCACACGCCCTCGCGCATGATCAACTTGAGCTGCGCATACCCGTCTACGCGTGTTAGCGCTTGCGGGTCCGTGCTGCGCAATTTATCGAGCAACGCCTGGTGTTTGGCGTTTGCCTCAAAGTGTCTCAGGACTTCCCTGAACAGCGGTGGGGGCAACTGCTGATCGATGTAGATGCTGCGCAGCTCTTCATCCGTCACCCCGCTCATGACCCTGAGTTGCTCCAAGTCTGTATCGCTCAAGGCATCGACACTGTGCCCGATACGGCGCAACAAAGTCCTACGATCCCAGCTCAGGGGCTGCTCGAACTCATGCACCCAGGCACCGCCGCCGTTATGCCGAATGCGCGGTGAATACTGCGAAGCGTCGTCTGGGTGGATAAGCCGGGTATCGTTGTGGGTGTCTGCGACTTTGTAGTGCCCGCCCTCCACCGGCAGATAGCTTTCGCCGGCATGCGCGTACAGCCCCCGGGCATCAGGCTTGAGCTCGGCAGGCAGGGTGACCGAGTGCCTGAAAGCCCGCAGATCGGAATCAAGCAAGCGGACTTTTGCGCCCGCAAATTCGACGCGGACCAAGCGTTTGACGAGCGCCGATTCCTTCGCCACCAGCAGTGCCTTGGGAACCGCCAGCCCCGCCACACCCAGCAATACCGTCGAAAAGTGTGCCCAGCCCTCTTGCACCTGCCCGTCAGACCAGGACTCGATTCCTTCGAAAAGCTCATAGGACATTTGCATCGCTCCGACGGCCAGCATGACTTCGCCAAGACCCGGTACCACAAGCCCGGCCAGATTCAGAACGTCCAGCAGCCTGTTTCCCCACAACAACAGCCTGGCACGTGTGACACGATTATCCACGTCCCCTGTCGAAACGGCTGCGATACTGGAGTTGGCCATGATCAAACGGATTTTCTGCAACGCGCTGTCCTGCCACACATCCTTTAATGACGGACCGTAGCCGTAGTCGGCGGGGTTGCTGATTCTGCGCTTGGACGCCGGGGCGAAATCCTCGGACTGAGTGAACGTTCCCTTAGGATCAAGCAGTGTCTTGAGCTTGGTGAAAAACGCCTGCTGCTCGGCAAGCGGCACGAACTGGCTGAAGAACGTCCGGTACTCGACCCTGCACAAACGTGTGGTCAGATCATCGGCAAACCAATCGAGATTGGGATATTCCTTCAATACACACTCCGGATCGCCCGGGATGTAGACCCAGCATCGACGGGGCTGAATCGACGCATTCCTGAAGTGGGCCTTAAACACTACGGGCCCGATGACCAGAATATTTTCCAGCGCCAATGCGCACAGTGAAAACCTGGAGAACTTAATAGCCTCCCCATCCAATTGCCGGCCGCTCTGGTTAACCAGGACATCCTTGATCAAGGCATGGCCATCATTCTGGATGTCCTGCTTCATCACCGCGATCTGCGCGGCCAGCTCCAACTGGTTGCGATGCGCGGTGATCATCGCGCTGTAGAGTTTACCGGCGGCTGCCTCCGGGTTTGTCGAGGTAATCCGGGCATTGAGCGTGGCACGCACATGCTCGTAATACTGCGCCCCCAAATCGAGCGTCCTGCACATGCGGGCAAACTCGTGGGCCTTGATTCCCACCGGCAAGGACCTGACGTTGCCGGCCTCCGGCCATTTGCGCAAAGAACGCCCATGAAAGTTGTATCGGGTAATCAGGTGGCAGTCCTGGCAGACAGGCACCCGGGTTTCATCTTCGCTGAAGTTGCAAAGTGCCGCTTCAAGCAGGCTAACCCCTTTGTAGGAGTAGAACGCTGACGCCAGTGAGGGCTCACTGCTTCGGGACACTTCGTCGGGCAGGCGCTCGCATTCCTTCTGTTCTATCTTGCGTGCATAAAAAACCTGCCTGACGTCCAATTGAAGACCGAAGGTTTTCTTGATGGCCTCGACCAGCAAGGGTTCGGCAAAGTCAGCGGCACTGTTCAAGCCGATCAGCAGTCGATCCAACTGATTCAATGAGTGCCGGCTCCGTACATGGACCGCCTTGAGCGCGTCCCTGGCGGGATCTGGTGCGTGTCGGTACCAATCCGGAATGTTCAGCGGCTGGAGGGCCAATTGCGTTTTGTGTTCAGCCAGCGCGTCGGTGTACCAGTCGGGTGTGTTGTCTCTGATGGTATGAAGGTGAACATTTTGTTCATTCTGGTCTGAAGTGGTCTGTGTCACGTGCATAACCCTGGGGGAGCGAAATAGGTTCGCTACCCTAGGCTGTGGCACGGGCACACAGGCGGCACACGAGTATCGCCCTGCGTATGCCGAAGTGTGTCAACCGCGGCCGAGATCCTGCAGGGTGATCTCGCGCATGCGAAACTTCTGGATCTTGCCCGTCACCGTCATCGGGAATTCATCCACGAACTTGAAGTACCTGGGCGTCTTGAAATGCGCAATGCGGCCCTTGCACCAGTCCAGAAGCTCAAGCTCGTTTACTTCATGGCCGGGATGGCACTTGACCCAGGCGACGATCTCTTCGCCATAACGTTTATCGGGAATGCCGATGACCTGCACGTCGGCCACCGCTGGATGCGTGAAGAAAAACTCCTCCAACTCCCGTGGATACACGTTCTCGCCACCGCGGATAATCATGTCCTTGTTGCGCCCGACGATGCACACGTAGCCCTGCTCATCCATGGTTGCCAGGTCGCCGGTGTGCATCCAGCCGGCCGGGTCGATGGCGTCGCGGGTGCCTTCGGGGTTGTTCCAGTAGCCGAGCATCACGCTGTAGCCCCGGGTGCACAACTCGCCGATCTCACCGCGCGCGAGCGTGTTGCCCGCGGCGTCGATGATTTTGTTTTCCAGTTGCGGCTGAGTGCGGCCGACGCTGGTGACGCGGCGTTCCAGGTCGTCATTGGCACCGGTTTGCAACGACACCGGGCTGGTTTCGGTCATGCCGTAGGCGATCTGTACTTCGACCATGTGCATTTCGTCGATGACCCGGCGCATGACTTCGATGGGGCACGTGGCGCCCGCCATGATGCCGGTGCGCAGGCTGGATAATTCAAACTCGCCACGCCGCGGGTGGTCGAGCAGGGCAATAAACATGGTGGGCACGCCGTACAGGCCGGTGGCGCGTTCTTCGGCGACGGCGTTGAGGGTCAGCAGCGGGTCGAAGCCATCATTGGGGTAGATCATGGTGGTGCCGTGGGTGATGCAGCCCAAATTACCCATCACCATGCCGAAACAGTGATACAGCGGCACCGGGATCACCAGGCGATCCTGCGCGGTGAGGCCCAGGCTTTCGCCGACCATGTAACCGTTGTTGAGGATGTTGTGATGACTGAGGGTGGCGCCCTTGGGGAAGCCGGTGGTGCCGGAGGTGTACTGGATATTCACGGGCTGGTCGAAATGCAGGCTGGCCTGGCGGCTGTGCAATTGCTCGGGCGGCACGCCTGCGCCGAGAGCCGCCAGTTGCGCCCAGGGCATAAAGCCCGGGGGCGGGCTGGGATCAAGGCTGATAAGGCCGCGCAGGTCTGGGTCCAGCGCCTGCAACATGGCGTGGTAGTCGGAGGTCTTGAACGACCCGGCGCACACCAGCCACTGGCAGCCGGACTGTTTGAGCACGTAATCCAGCTCGCTGCTGCGATACGCCGGGTTGATATTGACCAGGATCACACCGAGCTTGGCGCTGGCGATCTGGCTGATGCACCACTCGGCACAATTGGGCGCCCAGATCCCCAGGCGGTCGCCGGTCTGCATGCCCAGGGCCAGGAACGCACGGGCGTGCAACTCAACCGTTTCGGCCAGTTGACGCCAGGTATAACGACGCGACTGATGGCGCACCACCAGGGCTTCACCTTCCGGGTACTGCGCGACGGTTTTATCAAAGGCCTGGCCAATGGTCATGGCCAGCAAGGTCTTGTCCTGAGAGCCACGGCTGTAGCTCGGGTGTGGTTGATCCATAACGACCCCTGTTGTCTTTTTTGTAGGTTGACGTAAACGTAAACTACGATTGACAGCGCGCTAACGCAAGCTTACGTTAACGTAAAGGTTAGCGCCCTCCCCTGGCGCATGCTCCACACAACAACAACGCTGACATTAAGGTGCCTGTCCATGAGTTACCCGTCCCTGAACTTCGCCCTCGGTGAAACCATCGACATGCTGCGCGACCAGGTGCAATCCTTCGTGGCCAAGGAAGTTGCCCCCCGCGCGGCACAGATCGACATCGACAACCTGTTCCCCGCCGACCTGTGGCGCAAGTTCGGTGACATGGGCCTGCTGGGCATAACCGTGCCGGAAGAATACGGCGGCGCCGGCCTGGGTTACCTGGCCCACGTGGTGGCCATGGAAGAGATCAGCCGTGGCTCGGCCTCGGTGGCACTGTCCTACGGCGCGCACTCGAACCTGTGCGTGAACCAGATCAACCGCAACGGCACCCACGAACAGAAACTCAACTATCTGCCCCAACTGATCAGCGGCGAACACGTCGGCGCCCTGGCCATGAGCGAACCCAACGCCGGCTCCGATGTGGTCTCGATGAAACTGCGCGCCGACAAACGCGGCGACCGCTACGTGCTCAACGGCAGCAAGACCTGGATCACCAACGGCCCCGACGCCAACACCTATGTGATCTACGCCAAGACCGACCTGGAAAAGGGCCCGCACGGCATCACCGCGTTTATCGTCGAACGCGACTGGAAAGGCTTCAGCCGCAGCAACAAGTTCGACAAGCTGGGCATGCGCGGCTCCAACACCTGCGAGTTGTTCTTCGATGATGTGGAAGTGCCCGAAGCCAATATCCTCGGCGCGCTCAACGGCGGCGTGAAAGTACTGATGAGCGGCCTGGACTACGAACGCGTGGTGCTCTCCGGCGGCCCCACCGGGATCATGCAAGCCTGCATGGACCTGATCGTGCCCTACATCCATGACCGCAAACAGTTCGGCCAGAGCATCGGCGAATTCCAGCTGATCCAGGGCAAGGTCGCCGACATGTACACCCAACTCAACGCCAGCCGCGCCTACCTCTACGCGGTGGCCCAGGCGTGCGAGCGTGGCGAAACCACACGCAAGGACGCCGCCGGGGTGATCCTCTACAGCGCCGAACGCGCCACGCAAATGGCCCTGGATGCGATCCAGATCCTGGGGGGCAATGGCTACATCAACGAATTCCCCGCCGGACGCTTATTGCGCGACGCCAAGCTGTACGAAATCGGCGCCGGCACCAGTGAGATTCGGCGGATGCTGATCGGTCGCGAACTGTTCAACGAAACCCGCTGAGGGAGCGCGCCATGGCCACCTTGCACACCCAGCTCAACCCGCGCTCGGCGGAATTCGCCACCAACAGCGCGGCGATGCGCCAGCAGGTCGACGCCCTGCACACCTTACTTGCCCACGTGCAGCAAGGCGGCGGCGCCAAGGCTCAGGAGCGGCATACTTCTCGGGGCAAATTGTTGCCGCGTGAGCGCATCAATCGCCTGCTCGATCCGGGCTCGCCGTTTCTGGAACTCAGCCAACTGGCCGCCCATCAGGTGTACGGCGAAGACGTGCCCGCCGCCGGGGTGATCGCCGGGATCGGCTGCGTGGAAGGTGTCGAATGCATGATCGTGGCCAACGACGCCACGGTAAAAGGCGGCTCGTACTACCCGCTCACCGTAAAAAAACACCTGCGCGCCCAGACCATCGCCGAGCAGAACCGCCTGCCGTGCATCTACCTGGTGGACTCCGGCGGCGCCAACCTGCCGCGCCAGGACGAAGTGTTTCCCGACCGCGAGCACTTCGGGCGGATCTTCTTCAACCAGGCCAACATGAGCGCTCAGGGCATCCCGCAGATCGCCGTGGTCATGGGTTCATGCACCGCCGGCGGCGCCTATGTGCCGGCCATGGCCGACGAAGCGATCATGGTGCGCCAGCAGGCCACCATCTTCCTCGCCGGCCCGCCGCTGGTGAAAGCCGCCACCGGTGAAGTGGTCAGCGCCGAGGACCTGGGCGGTGCCGATGTGCATTGCAAGGTTTCCGGCGTGGCCGACCACTACGCCGACAGTGACGAACACGCCCTGGCCCTGGCCCGCCGCAGCGTGGCCAACCTCAATTGGCGCAAACTGGGCCAGTTGGCGCAGCGCGCGCCGGTGGCACCGTTGTACAGCGGCGAAGAGTTGTACGGCGTGATCCCGGCCGACGCCAAGCAGCCCTTCGATGTGCGCGAAGTGATCGCGCGGCTGGTGGACGGTTCGGTGTTCGATGAGTTCAAGGCGCTGTTCGGCACCACCCTGGTGTGCGGCTTTGCACACCTGCGGGGCTACCCGATTGCGATCCTGGCCAACAACGGGATTCTGTTCGCCGAAGCCGCGCAGAAAGGCGCGCACTTTATCGAACTGGCCTGCCAGCGCGGGATTCCGCTGCTGTTCCTGCAGAACATTACCGGTTTTATGGTCGGCCAGAAATACGAAGCCGGCGGCATCGCCAAGCACGGCGCCAAACTGGTCACCGCCGTGGCCTGCGCCAGGGTGCCGAAGTTCACCGTGATCATCGGCGGCAGTTTTGGCGCCGGTAATTACGGCATGTGCGGCCGTGCCTACGACCCGCGTTTTTTATGGATGTGGCCCAACGCGCGCATCGGCGTGATGGGCGCCGAGCAGGCCGCCGGCGTGCTGGTGCAGGTCAAGCGCGAGCAGGCCGAACGTGCCGGTAACGGCTTCAGTGCCGAGGAAGAAACCGCCATCAAGCAGCCGATCCTCGATCAGTATGAAACCCAGGGACACCCCTACTATTCCAGTGCGCGACTGTGGGATGACGGTGTGATCGACCCGTTGCAGACCCGCGACGTACTGGGCCTGGCCCTGTCCGCCGCGCTGAACGCCCCCATCGAGCCGAGCCGCTTCGGCGTGTTCCGCATGTAAATGGAGCTGTACCCCATGAGCGATTTCAACACCCTCGAACTGATCACCGACCGTCGTGGCTTTGCCACGCTGTGGCTCAGTCGTGAAGCCAAGAACAACGCGTTCAACGCCGAAATGATCCGCGAACTGATCATCGCCCTCGACCAGGTACAAGGCGACGCCTCCCTGCGCTTTCTGGTGTTGCGCGGGCGCGGCAAGCACTTCAGCGCCGGTGCGGACCTGGCGTGGATGCAGCAGTCGGCCGAGCTGGATTATCACACCAACCTGGACGACGCCCGCGAACTGGCGGAGCTGATGTACAACCTGGCCAAACTGAAAATCCCCACCCTGGCGGTGGTACAAGGCGCGGCCTACGGCGGCGCGCTGGGCTTGATCAGTTGCTGCGACATGGCGATTGGCGCCGATGACGCGCAATTCTGTTTATCGGAAGTGCGCATCGGCCTGGCACCGGCGGTGATCAGCCCCTTCGTGGTGCAGGCCATCGGCGAACGCGCGGCACGCCGTTATGCCCTGACCGCTGAACGCTTTGGCGGCCAGCGCGCGCGCGACATCGGCCTGCTGGCGGAAAGCTACCCAGCGGAGGAGTTGAACACGCACGTAGAGCAGTGGATCGCCAATCTGTTGCACAACAGCCCGGCCGCAATGCGCGCCAGCAAGGACCTGCTGCGTGAGGTGGGTAACGGCGCCCTCACCCCTGCCCTGCGCCGCTATTGCGAAAATGCCATCGCGCGGATTCGCGTCAGCGCCGAGGGCCAGGAGGGGTTAAGGGCCTTCCTGCAAAAACGTGCGCCGAGTTGGCAGTCGCAGGAGCCGCGTTCATGAACACATTGACCACTGTACTGGTGGCCAACCGTGGCGAAATCGCCTGCCGGGTGATGCGTACCGCCAAGGCCATGGGCTTGACCACCGTCGCCGTGCACAGCGCCATCGACCGCGATGCACGGCACAGCCGCGAGGCGGATATCCGCATCGACCTGGGCGGCAGCAAGGCTGCCGAGAGCTACCTGCAGATCGACAAACTCATTGCCGCCGCCCAGTCCAGCGGTGCCCAGGCGATTCATCCGGGCTATGGCTTTTTGTCGGAAAACGCCGCCTTTGCCCGTGCGATTGAAAGCGCGGGCCTGATCTTCCTTGGTCCACCCGCCTCGGCCATCGACGCCATGGGCAGCAAATCCGCCGCCAAGGCGCTGATGGAGACCGCCGGTGTGCCGCTGGTGCCGGGTTATCACGGCGAAGCCCAGGACCTGGAAACCTTCCGCGAAGCCTGCGCGCGCATTGGCTACCCGGTGCTGCTCAAGGCCACCGCCGGCGGCGGTGGCAAGGGCATGAAGGTGGTCGAGCACGTCGACCAACTCGCCGAAGCCCTGGCCTCGGCCCAGCGTGAAGCGCTGTCGTCGTTTGGCAATGGGCAGATGCTGGTGGAGAAATACCTGCTCAAGCCGCGCCACGTGGAGATCCAGGTATTTGCCGATCAACACGGGCATTGTTTGTATCTCAATGAACGCGATTGTTCGATTCAACGTCGCCACCAAAAAGTCGTCGAAGAAGCACCGGCGCCAGGGCTCAGTGTTGAACAACGCCGGGCCATGGGCGAAGCCGCCGTACGCGCGGCCCAGGCGATCGGCTACGTAGGTGCCGGCACCGTGGAGTTCCTGCTGGACGCACGCGGCGAGTTTTTCTTCATGGAGATGAACACACGGTTGCAGGTGGAACACCCGGTGACCGAGGCGATCACCGGCCTGGACCTGGTGGCCTGGCAGATTCGCGTGGCCCAGGGTGAGGCGCTGCCGATCACCCAGGAACAGGTGCCGCTGATCGGCCACGCGATTGAAGTGCGCTTGTATGCCGAAGACCCGGCCCATGATTTCCTGCCCGCCACCGGGCACCTGGCGCTGTACCGCGAGTCTGCCGCGGGCCCTGGCCGACGGGTGGACAGTGGCGTCGAGCAAGGCGATAGCGTGTCGCCCTTCTACGACCCGATGCTCGGCAAGCTGATTGCCTGGGGCGAAGACCGCGAGCAGGCGCGGCTGCGCTTGCTGAGCATGCTCGACGAATTTGCCGTCGGTGGGCTGAAGACCAACCTGGGCTTCCTGCGGCGCATCATCGGGCACCCGGCGTTTGCGGCGGCCGAACTGGATACCGGGTTTATTCCGCGTTATCAGGATCAGTTGCTACCCGTGCCCGGCGAGTTGAGCGACGCATTCTGGCAGGCGGCGGGCTCGGCGTTTATGCAGAGCTTGCCAGTGGGGGACGGGCCGTGGGCGGATACACGCGGTTTTCGCGCCGGTTTGCCCGCTGAGGTGTCGTTGCATCTGAGCTGCAATGGGCAGGATCGGCTGGTGACCTTGGCGGGCACTGCGGCGCAGTTGCGCGGTGAGCAGTTGCTGATCGAACGTGAGGGCGTACGGCGTTCACATCTGGCAATACGCAGCCAAGGTTCAGTATTCCTGCGCTGGGACGGCGAGATGCACGGCGTCAGCCTGTTCGACCCGATTGCGGCGGTGGACGCCAGCCAGGCTCATCAGGGCGGCCTCACCGCACCGATGAACGGCAGCATCGTGCGCGTGCTGGTGGCGGTGGGCCAAGCGGTCGAGGCCGGCGCGCAACTGGTGGTACTGGAGGCGATGAAAATGGAGCACAGCATCCGCGCGCCGCAGGCCGGGGTGGTCAAGGCGCTGTTCTGCCAGGAAGGCGAAATGGTTGCAGAGGGTTGCGCATTGGTGGAGCTGGAAAGCGCGGACTAGAACTTCGCGCAAGCCTGCACCACCACGCCGAGGATGCGGCAATCGACGGTGAACCGCTGTTTCGGATAGGTGGGATTGAGCGGTACCAGGTAACGCTGGCCGCTTTCTTCGAGCAACTGGCGGAAGGTGGCCTGGGGACTGTCGGCCCATTGGGCGACCACCAGTTTGCCGGGTTCGGCGATAAGGGCTGGGTCCACCAGAATCAGCATACCCGCCGCGATGCTCAGGCCTGTGGGCGCGGTCATGGCATCGCCTGTCACCGGTAGCCAGAAGGCATCGCCCCGAGCGTGGTAATCGCTCAGTTCGAAGCGCGCATCGCCATAGGCCGGGCGCTCATCGCAGACTTCACACAGGGCGTCCCAGTCACTGACCGGATAACGGAAATACGGGTTGTACCGCTTGACCAGGGCCGGTGCTTCATCGGCCCTCTCTCGCACCTGCTGCACCACCTCCAGGTAGCCCAGCCCCAGAGCCTCCAACACCCGGTTCATGTCCTCCAGGCTGGGTACGCGGCGCTTGTTGAGCCAGTGGCCGACACCGCCCTGGGACATCCCCAGGCGCTCAGCCAGCTCACCTTGCGTGACCTTGCGGTCTTTCATGTTGGCCTTGACCAACGCTATCCAGTTATCCATGGACGCGACGATACGTCAGCCAGTTTTCAGGGCAATAAACAGTTTGTAGTAATCCATAAAACGACATAAATACGATACGTACTATCATCAGGCATAAGGTTTTCGACACCCACACAGAGTACCGCCCCTTATGACGACGAGCCCGTATCTCCTGCCCGAAACACTCGAAGACAACGACCTGCAACACCTGCGCAGCAGCGGCGCTGCCCAGCGTGCGCTGGATTTTTACTTGAAAGAAGAAATGTCGGCCGCGACGGCGGATCAGACCCTGTTCGCCATAAAACCCGGCATCAGCCAGGAAGAAGCCCTGGTGCATGCCTCCGACCTGCTGCGCAGCGCAGCGGCCACGGCCTATGAGTCGGCGAGCAGCCATCAGGGCAATCAGCGGGACCTGGCGTTTTCGGTGGTGTATTTGATCGATATGGCGAAGGCGATGGTGGAGCGTTCGTTGCAGCCGCCGCCGAGTCAGGCAAACGTATAACGACGCGAAAGAAAAATATTTCTATCCGGCGGATAAAAACATTTGACTTGCAAATGATAATGATTATTATTGGGACCAGCTGATCGCGAGATCAGTCGATAGACCAAGGGACCTTAGGTCGGACTCTTGGAATATCTCCTCATCAGGCTAATCACGGTTTTTGACCCGGCTCTTTGGCCGGGTCTTTTTTTTGCCAGTTTCCCTGGCATGGCTTCAGGCTAATGAAGACTGTGTGTTGCTTGATGACACGCATGGTAGCAAAAGACCATCGCCCAAAGAAACCCAGCCGAGCGCTCTGGCTCACATCTCTGCGAAATAGCGCTTGAGAATCAATCTCATAGGACCTAAGCTGCGGCCGCGTCAGGGATGATGCCCCCTCCTGCGCAACAATTTTGCGTCCAGCCTTTACCAGCGTCCTGTGTAATATAGCCGCCATAACTCATATTCAGGCAACCAGACTATGACCGTGGCCTTGACCTCCATCAAGATCAGCACCAACTTCGACAGTGGCAATATCCAGGTGCTCGACGCCAGCGATGCCTACCAGTTGCTGCTGGCAATCAAACCCGATACCCGCAGCCAACATTTCCAATGGTTCCACTTCAAGGCCGAAGGCATGCACGTGGGCCACACCCACACTTTTCGCTTGAGCAATGCCGGTAAATCTTCCTACAGGCATGCGTGGAGCGGCTACAAGGCTGTCGCGTCTTATGACCACATCAACTGGTTTCGGGTGCCGACGGTGTTTGACGGCGAGATCCTGCACATCAGCCTGCAAACCCGCGAGAAACACGCGTGGTTCGCATACTTCGAACCCTATAGCCGCGAGCGCCACGACGGGCTGATCGAGCAAGCATTGAAATACGCCGGCACCCAACTGCTGGCCACCGGTAAAAGTGTCGAAGGCCGCAGCATCCAACTGCTGCGTCGCGGCAAAGGTGGCGAAGGCCGACGCAATATCTGGATCATCGCCCAGCAACACCCCGGCGAGCACATGGCCGAATGGTTTATGGAAGGCATCATCGAACGCCTGCAACAGGATGGTGATGCCCAGATGAAAAAACTGCTGGCCGTCGCCGACCTGTACCTGGTACCGAACATGAACCCCGACGGCGCCTTCCACGGCCACCTGCGCACCAATGCCGCAGGCCAGGACCTCAACCGCGCCTGGCAAAGCGCGAACCCGGAAACCAGCCCCGAAGTACTGTTCGTACAGCAACAAATGGAAAAATACGGCGTCGACCTGTTCCTGGATATCCACGGCGACGAAGAAATCCCCTACGTGTTCACCGCCGCGTGCGAAGGCAACCCCGGCTACACCCCACGCATCGAAGCCCTGGAAAAACACTTTCGCCGCCACCTCAGCGCACTGACCCGCGATTTCCAGACCACCCACGGCTACACCCGCGACCTGCCGGGCGAAGCCAACATGACCCTGGCCTGCAATGCCGTCGGCGAGAAATACGACTGCCTGTCACTGACCCTGGAAATGCCCTTCAAGGACAACGACGACGCCCCCAACCCCCACACCGGTTGGTCAGGCGAACGCTCCAAGCAACTGGGCAAGGATGTGCTGAGCACCGTCGCCGATATCGTCGGTGTCCTGCGCTGATAGTGGGCGTACCCCGTTGAATCAGTGTGGTGCAGGAGTTGACCACACTGACTTGCTCAGCCCTTGGTACCGGTCATGCTCTGCAGCACACCGTCACGCCGAATCCACCCATGGAACAGCGCCGCGGCCAGGTGCACCAGCACGGTCAAAAACAGCAGGTAGGCCAAAAACCCGTGGGCCTTGCGCAGCAGTGCAAACAACGGTGCATCAGCGCCCACCAATGCCGGCAACTGCACCGAACTGCTGAGCATCACCGGGTCGCCCGCCGCCGAAATCATCGCCCAGCCCAGCAGCGGCAAT
Organism: Pseudomonas lactucae; assembly: GCF_036688725.1. Classification (NCBI taxonomy): domain Bacteria; kingdom Pseudomonadati; phylum Pseudomonadota; class Gammaproteobacteria; order Pseudomonadales; family Pseudomonadaceae; genus Pseudomonas; species Pseudomonas lactucae. The sequence goes on from NZ_JAQQPT010000018.1 coordinate 145,875, forward strand.
ACCAGCATCAATGTATACAGCAGCACATGGGACGCCTTGGCGGCCAGCCGTTGCCACAGGGGCAGATCAGACGGCAACGGCGGTTGGCGAGTGGAGAAACGCACCACCAGACGCACGATCACCAACGCCAGGATCGCGATGCCCAGCGGCTTGTGCAGGTGGATCAACCATTCATGCCGCTCGGAAACGGACGCCGCCAAACCCGCGCCGATAAACAGCATGGCGATGATCATCAGCGCCATCAGCCAATGCAGCAGCCGCGCCAGGGGCGCGAAAAACCGTGGTTGTGCATTCATGGTTTCGACTCCTGAGGGGCGCTGTGCAACGGGCTGACTTCACCGGCACGGCGCAGGTAGGAACTGGCATACGCGGCCGAACGAGCGGCCAGCAGCGGGTCATTGGAGGCTTCGATACCGCTGGGCAAGATCAACGGATCGAAGTTGATGTCGCGGCAATCGCCGTCAGCCTGGGGTTGGCTGCTCTGCACCACCAGGGTGCCGGCGTTCAACACTTTGTGCTCGCCGGTCCAGGTCTTGCTGGCGTCGTCCAGCGGGTCGCCGGGGTTGGCCAGGGTCATGTTCAATTGCCAACGCAACGGCCCGGCGGCCAGGTGTTGCACCAGGTCTTTTTCGAGGAAGTCTGCGCCGGCCGGCGCAGTATCGCCCAGCGCATCCTGACGCTGTGGTACCACGCTCCAGCGCACCACCTGGCGCTTGCCATCGGCACTGACCAGATAGAACGCGTTAATGCCGTTATAGGTCTCGGTGGCGTAACTGGCAGACGGCTTGGCGGTCTTGACCCACGCCAGGAACGGCGCAGTCTCCGGATGCGCGGCAAAAAACGCCGGCATGCTCAAAGGGTCCGGCTTGCCGGTGGCGGGGTCCGGCGCGCCCGCTTTGAGCAACTGGTAAAACGCCTCGGGCGTGCCCACCGGAAACACCGGCATACTGTTCATTCCCGTGCGCCATTGCTGGCCGTTAGCCTGGCTGAATTGCACGGCAAAACTGCGGATCGGCACACTGCTGTCCGGCGCATACGGGTTACCGCTGGGCAAGGCGAACCGGCCGATCAACGGGGTCCTGGCCTCGCTGAACACCTGCGCACTGGAATACGCACGGGCCTCGGGGCTGCTCTCGAAATACCCGGCCACGCACACGCCCTTGGCATGGTTGCGCCGAAAGCCCGGATGCACGCCGTTATTGGTTTCCAGCGCGTTGACCAGAGTTTTCGGACGCAGGCGCTGTGGGTCAAGCGTGCCGTTGACGTAGGCAAATGCCCCTGCCACAACAGCAACCACGGCACCGATACCGGCGAGCCGCGCGATCAGGCTCGCCTTGCTCAACGGGGGACGCGGCGGTGATGAGTGATCTACCATAAACAAACTCCAGGGCCAGTGGCCTTAGGGGGTGAACATAAGGTCGGTGTATTGAGACGAACACCGCCCCACCCTATTCCCTGGGCACGGATTTATTTTTCGTGGCCTGGAATAACCGCCGGCGCCGGGCGTCTCTCTAGTCCCAGCGTAGTGACCAGCCAGACACCCCATGCATGAACTCGACGAACCGTTACGTGAACTCATCCCCAGGCTGCGGCGTTTTGCTGTGTCCCTGACCCGTAACGCCAGCAGTGCCGATGACCTGGTGCAGTCGACCCTGGAGCGGGCGATCACCCGCTGGGCCGACAAACGCATCGAAGGCGACCTGCGCGCCTGGCTGTTCTCGATCCTCTACCGCCAGTTCCTCGATGCCCACCGGCGCACCCGGCGCTATGCGCGCATGCTGGAATTCTTCACCGGCCGCGAAGATGCGCAGCCGTCGGTCGAGCGCACGGTGATCGCCCAGTCGACCCTGCAGGCGTTCGATCAACTCAACACCGAACAACGCGCGTTGTTGCTGTGGGTATCGGTCGAAGGCTTGAGCTACAAGGAAGTCGCCGAAATACTCGACGTGCCGCTTGGCACCGTGATGTCACGCCTGTCCCGCGCCCGCCAAGCCCTGCGGCAACTCAGCGACGGCGAAATTGCCAGCCCTTCCCTGCGGATACTCAAATGATCAGCCTGCCCCCCAGCGAACGCGACCTGCATGCCTACGTCGATCACCAACTCCTGGAGAGCGATCGCCGTGTTCTCGAAACGTGGCTGGCCGCGCACCCCGACGTCGCGGCCCAAGTGCATGCCTGGCAGCAGGATGCGCAGTTGCTGCGCGCGTCATTGAGCGGCGCCCTGCAACAGCCGGCCAACCCCAACCTTGACCCGGCGCTGATTCGCCAGCGCATCCAGCACCGGTCGCGCCGCCACTTCGCCACGGTCGCCGTGTTGCTGATCGCCGTGAGCCTTGGCGGCCTCGGCGGCTGGCATGCCCGTGAAGCCACGCAATCACCCCAACAGCCAATGGCCGACGCGATGCAAGCGTTCCGGCTGTTTGCCCAGGACGGCATCCTGCCCGCCGATTACAACGCCCAGGACAGCGGCACCATGCAGGCCTGGCTCGACCGCTATTTCAACCAGGCCCATCGCCTGCCGGATTTGAGCCCATCGGGGTTCAAGCCGGTCAGCGGGCGTTTGCTCAGCACCGAGCAAGGCGCTGCCGCCATGGTGCTTTACCAGGACGCGCAAGGCCGGCGCATCAGTTTCTATATCCGGCCGCCGGGGCCGAACAACGGTTTTCTACCGCGTGGCAGCCGCACCGCAGATGGGCTGCAAGCGCAATACTGGTCCGGCGGCGGCTACAACTATGCGGTCGTCAGCCCGGCGGACCAGGTGCCCGCACACCTGTTGCAGTTCTAGGCGCGGGCGCTCCTGTATTGGTCAAATCAGCGCGAGCGCCCTAAAGTGAGCGACCACCGCACTACAGAGTGACTCGCATTGGCCGTGCTTCCCCTGCTCCGTCGTTTACTCGGTAAACACAGCGCCCCCCACGACACCTCGCCCATCCAGGCATTCTTTGAGAACCAGGCCCGGCAACAGGGTTACACCCTCAGCGCCGGCCAGGTCCGGGCAATCGCCGCCATGGCACGCGAAACCCGGCACCGGCTCGCCCGCCGGCCCACTCGAAGCCTGTACCTGCACGGTCCGGTGGGACGTGGCAAAAGCTGGCTGCTGGACGGTTTCTTCCAGGCGCTGCCCATCGCCGAGAAACAGCGTGTGCATTTCCATGAGTTTTTCGCGCGCTTGCACCGCGGCATGTTCGCCCACCGGGCCGTGGACGATGCGCTCGCCATGACCCTCGATGAGTTGCTCGACGGCTGCCAGGTGCTGTGTTTCGACGAGTTCCACGTCCACGACATCGGCGACGCCATGCTGATCACGCGGCTGTTCCAGGCCCTGTTCCGGCGCGGTGTCTGGGTGCTGGTCACCTCCAACTATCCGCCTGAAGGCCTGTTGCCCAACCCTCTGTACCACGAGCGTTTCAAGCCGGTGATCGACTTGATCGCCGCGCGCATGGACGTCTTGGAAGTCAGCTCCCCCGAGGATTTTCGCCGCTTGCCCCAGGCCCACGCCACGCAACGCTTTACCACGGGGCAGTATGTGTGGCCCGGCACCGCGGCCCAACGCGCGACGCTCGGCCTCCCCGCCACGGATGGCCCGGCGCATCCCCTGGCAGTGGGCAACCGGCAGTTGGCCTGCCGCTACCATCAGGCGCGAACGGTCGCGTTCACCTTCAGCGACCTCTGCGAACAACTGACGGCCGTGATGGATTACCTGCTGCTGTGCGAAGATTTCGACCACTGGATCATCGACGGCCTGCCTCACCTGGCCGAGTGTCCGATTGCCGTGCAGCAGCGCTTTATCAACCTGGTGGACGTGCTCTACGACAAAGACAAGCACCTGGTGCTGATCGGTGAACAGCCACTGGCACAGGCGATGAGTGGCGAGGCCATCGACCTCGCCCGCACCGCCAGCCGCCTGAACCAATTGCAACAGGCCAGCCCGCAACCGGTGCCCGACCCGGTATCATGAGCGCCCTTTACGCCCCCTAGCCGAGTGACCGCGCCGCTGATGCATACCCTCGCCCAACTCAAGTCCGGCCAATTGGCCGGTATCCAGCGCCTGGACCTGTCCTGCGGGCTCACTGAATTTCCCCGGGAAATCTTCGAACTGGCCGACTCCCTGGAGATCCTCAACCTCAGCGGTAACGCCCTGAGCCGGTTGCCCGACGACCTGCATCGCCTGCCACACCTGCGGGTACTGTTCTGCTCGGACAACGCCTTCACCGAACTGCCCGAATGCCTGGGCCAGTGCGCGCAACTGAGCATGATCGGTTTCAAGGCCAACCAGATCAGCCACGTGCCCGCCGCCGCGCTGCCGCCGTTGCTGCGCTGGCTGATCCTCACCGACAACCGTATCAGCCAATTGCCCGATGAATTGGGCGAGCGCCCACTGCTGCAAAAACTGATGCTGGCCGGCAACCAATTGGCGCATCTGCCGCCGAACCTGAGTCACTGTCACCACCTCGAATTGCTGCGCATCGCGTCCAACCGCTTCACCCAGCTGCCGGCGTGGCTGTTGACCCTGCCCAGCCTGACCTGGCTGGCCTATGCCGGTAACCCGGTGGAAATGGCGGTGGATGTAGCGGTGGACGACGCCACGCCCGACATTCCTTGGGCCGAGCTGGAACTGGCCCAAGTGCTGGGCGAAGGCGCTTCGGGGGTGATTCGCAAAGCGCTGCGTAAACCCACGGGCACGCCCGTTGCCGTCAAGCTCTACAAAGGCACCATCACCAGCGACGGTTCGCCGTTGCACGAAATGCAAGCCTGCATCGCCGCCGGGCTGCACCCCAACCTGATCAGGGTGCAGGGCCGCGTCATCGGCCACCCCGATGACCAGGCTGCGCTGGTGATGGACCTGATCGACCCGAGCTACCGCAACCTGGCGGCCCTGCCGAGCCTGGCCTCGTGTACCCGTGACATCTACGCGCCCGACACGCGTTTCAGCGCCAAAGTGGCCTTGCGTATGGCACGGGGCATCGCCTCGGTGGCCGCGCATCTGCACCGGCACGGCATTACCCATGGCGACCTCTACGGCCACAACATCCTGTGGAATGAAGCCGGGGATTGCCTGCTCGGGGATTTTGGCGCGGCGTCGTTCCATGCCACGGCGGATACCCTCGAAACACGGGCGCTGCAGCGCATTGAAGTGCGGGCGTTCGGGGTGTTGCTGGGGGAGTTGCTGGAGCGGGTTGAGGGAGGACTGGGCGACGAACTGCAGGAACTGCAAAGAACCTGCTGTCAGCCGGATGTGTTGGCGCGACCAAGCTTTGAAGAGATCGAGGTCTTGCTCGAATCTAGCCAACACCCCTGAAACCAACGAGGGAGGGGCTGTGCCCCTCCCTCATTTGAACAGTGTCTATTCAGTTATAAATCAGCCCGCCAAACCGACAAACATATCCTGCACGTCATCATGGTTGTCCAGACCTTCCAGGAACGCCTCGACTTCAGCCATCTGCTCATCGGTCAAACCGCTCACCGGGTTTTTCGACAGGTAGCCGAGCTTGGCCGACAGCACGGTAAAACCCTGCTCCGGCAGTGCTTTCTGGACCGCATCCAGGTCGGTGGTCTCGGTGATAAACAGGGTCGTCCCCTCTTCCTCACCTGCTTCAAAGTCCTGGGCACCGGCTTCGATGGCGGCCATTTCCGGATCGGCGTCCGGCGTGTCCGGCGAGGCTTCGATCAGGCCCACATGGTTGAAGTCCCAGGCCACCGAGCCCGAAGCCCCCAGTTGGCCCTTGCGGAACGCCACTCGGATCTCCGCCACGGTGCGGTTGATGTTGTCGGTTACACATTCAACGATCAGCGGCACCTGGTGCGGGGCAAACCCTTCGTAAGTCACACGGTGGTATTGCACGGTCTCACCGAGCAGACCGGCGCCCTTCTTGATCGCGCGGTCCAGGGTTTCCTTGGGCATCGAGGCTTTTTTGGCCTGTTCCACCACCAGCCGCAAGTGGGCGTTGGTCGCGGTGTCGGCACCGTTGCGGGCGGCGATGGTGATTTCTTTCACCAGCTTGCCGAAGATCTTGCCCTTGGCATTGGCTGCCGCTTCTTTATGTTTGACTTTCCACTGTGCGCCCATGACTCACTCTCTAATATCCATAGCGCCGAGACGTCTACTGGCCGGCGCTTTGGGGGCAGAGTTTATAGCGCAAGAACGCATCGTTCCACCAAAAACCCTCAGGGCGCCAACTGGAAAAACGCCTGGATCAAGCGCAATGAGCGACGCCGCTCCATACAACCGAGCAAATGCCGATTGACCAGCCCAGCGCCCTGGATTGCTATCGCCTGCACGCGAGGGTCCGGGCTGACCTCCATCGACGACACCACCCCCACCCCCAATTGCGCCGCGACGGCTTCGGTCACCGCCTCACGGCTGTCCAGTTCCAGCAGCACGTTGGGCTGCACACCGGCTGCAAGGCAAGCGCCATCAAAGGTGCGGCGGGTGATGGAGCCAGGTTCGCGCAGCACCATGATCACCTCGTGCAGTTGCGCCAATTCAATGCCCTTGTCCGCCGTTGCCCATGGATGCCCGCTGGGCACCAGCGCACAGATCCGTGACGCGCTCAAGGGCTGCAGGTACAAGCCATTGCGCGGTTCCACCTCGGTGAGCACCGCCACATCCACGTGCTCGGACAACAACGCGGCCAGGGTTTCCTGGGCATTGCCCAGACGCAGGTTCACGGTAATGCCTGGGTAACGCGCGCGCAGGCGCGCGATCAATGGCATCACCAGGTGCGGACCGTCCGCCGCCACTTCCAGGCGCCCGGTGAGCAATTGGCGATTGGCTTCCAACAGCGCCTGTGCCTCGTCCACCAGGCCGAAGATCGAGCGGGTGATCGCCGCCAGGCGCACGCCTTCCTCGGTCAATTCCACCCGTCGCGCGGTGCGGCGCAGCAGCGGGATCTGGTAATGCTCCTCCAGGGCCTTGATATGCCCGGTCACCGCCGGCTGGCTGATAAACAGCCGCTTGGCGGCCTGGGTAAAGCTGCCCTCGCGGGCCACGGCATCGAATGCGCGCAGTTGGAACAGGTTCATCATTATCGGCCTCACTGATAGCTCGCATAACAACAAACAATTTGATTGATAACAAGCCAAACTGCAATTTAGGCGCCGTAGAGTCAACCCGTTGTTTTGCGAGGACACCCGATGACCACCGCCGCGCCCATCCTGCTCACCCCCGGGCCACTGACCACGTCTGCTCGAACCCGTCAGGCAATGACGGTGGATTGGGGTTCATGGGACGAGGATTTCAACCAACTCACCGCCAGCGTCCGCGAGCAACTGCTGGCGATCATCCACGGCGCCGACAGCCACCACTGCGTGCCGTTGCAGGGCAGCGGCACGTTTGCCGTCGAAGCGGCCATCGGCACGTTGGTCCCACGCAACGGCAAGGTACTGGTGCTGATCAACGGCGCCTACGGCAAGCGCCTGGCGAAGATCTGCGAGGTGCTCGGCCGCGACTTCAGCACCTTTGAAACCGCCGAAGACCAACCCACCACCGCCGCCGATGCAGACCGCCTGCTGGGCGCCGATCCGACCATTACCCATGTCGCGCTGATCCACTGCGAAACCAGCACCGGCATTCTCAACCCGCTGGCGCAGATTGCCCAAGTGGTGAACAACCACGGCAAACGGCTGATCATCGACGCCATGAGTTCCTTCGGCGCGCTGCCTATCGATGCTCGCCAAGTGCCGTTCGACGCGCTGATCGCTGCCTCGGGCAAGTGCCTGGAAGGCGTACCGGGCATGGGTTTCGTCTTCGCCGACAAACAGGCGCTGGCCGCCGCCGAAGGCAACTGCCATTCCCTGGCGATGGACCTCTTCGACCAGCACAGCTACATGGTCAGGACCGGCCAATGGCGCTTTACTCCGCCGACCCACGTGGTCGCCGCCCTGCACGAAGCGCTGCGGCAATACGCCGAGGACGGTGGCCTGCCCGCACGCCATCGACGCTACGCCAACAACTGCCAGGCGTTGCTCGACGGCATGGCCGGGCTGGGTTTGCGCAGCTTCCTGCGGGCCGATATCCAGGCGCCGATCATCGTCACCTTCCATGCCCCGCAAGACCCGCGCTACCGCTTCAAGGAATTCTATGAACGGGTCAAGGCCCAGGGTTTCATTCTGTACCCCGGCAAATTGACCCGGCTGGAGACGTTCCGCGTCGGTTGCATCGGCCATGTCGACGCAGCCGACATGCGCGCCGCCGTTACCGCCATCGCCCAGGCACTGCAAGCGATGGGCATCACCCTCTCATCCTTTGGATCGCACCCATGAACTATCAAGCCCCCAACACGCTCCAGGCCGTGATCCTCGATTGGGCCGGCACCGTGGTCGACTTCGGCTCCTTCGCACCCACGCAGATCTTTGTCGAGGCCTTCGCCGAGTTCGGTGTGCAAGTCTCTATCGAAGAAGCCCGAGGCCCGATGGGCATGGGCAAGTGGGACCACATCCGCACCCTGTGCAACCAGCCGCAGGTCGCCGAGCGCTACCGCGAGGCGTTCGGCCGCACGCCCACCGACGACGACGTAACCGCGATCTACCAGCGCTTCATGCCGTTGCAGATCGAAAAGATCGCCGAGCACTCCGCGCTGATCCCCGGCGCCCTCGACACCATCGCCCAGCTGCGTGCGCACGGTCTCAGAATTGGCTCCTGCTCCGGCTACCCCAAACAAGTGATGGACAAGGTCGTGGCACTGGCGGCCACCAACGGCTACATCGCCGACCATGTGGTGGCCACCGACGAAGTGCCCAACGGCCGACCCTGGCCGGCCCAGGCGCTGGCCAACGTCATCGCGCTGGGCATAGACGATGTGGCGGCATGCGTGAAGGTCGACGACACCGTGCCGGGCATCCTCGAAGGCCGTCGCGCCGGGATGTGGACCGTGGCGCTGACCTGCTCCGGCAATGCACTGGGCCTGACCTATGAGCAGTTCCGCGTCCTGGACAACGCCACACTGGCCAGCGAGCGCAAGCGCATCGAGGCGATGTTCGACGGCTCACGCCCGCATTACCTGATCGACACGCTCGCCGACCTGCCGACGGTGATCGCCGATATCAACCAGCGCCTGGCCCGCGGTGAAATGCCGCAAAGCCACTGACAGAGGTCAAAACAGCGGCATTCGCACCGGGCAATCCGATCAAAACAGGCATACAGTTAAAACACTGCGTCACCAAAGAACGCAATGCTGTTCCGTGAAAAACCTGTGCCTGTGGCGAGGGAGCTTGCTCCCGCTGGGGCGCGAAGCGGCCCGCTCTTTGTTTACAAAGAATGGGGACTGCTACGCAGTCCAGCGGGAGCAAGCTCCCTCACCACAGGCTTGCCCTGATGAAATGAGGAAACCCAGCGATGCCGTGGAAAAATTCCGATACGCGCTACAGCACCATGTCGATTGCGCTGCACTGGTTGATGGTGGTGCTGCTGGCGGTGGTCTACGCCTGCATTGAATTACGCGGCCAGTTCCCCAAAGGCAGCGGCGCCCGCACGCTGATCGTCGAGATGCACTTCATGCTCGGCCTCACCGTGTTTGTGCTGGTGTGGCTGCGACTGTTTGCACGCAGCCTGGGAGTTGCACCGAAGATCGAACCGGCGCCGCCGCAATGGCAAAGCCTGTTGGCCACGCTGATGCACTTGGCGCTTTACGCATTGATGATCGGTATGCCGATCGCCGGTTGGTTGGTCGTCAGCGCCGAAGGGCATTCGGTGCTGTTCTACGGCATGGAGTTGCCGCCGTTGATTGGCGAGAACAAGGCCCTGGCCAAGCAGATTGAAGGCTGGCACGTGTGGTTCGGCAAGCTCGGTTATTGGCTGATCGGGCTGCATGCATTGGCGGGCATCTTTCACCATTACGTAGTGCGCGATAACACCGCCTTGCGCATGATGCCGGGCAAGCGCGCTAGGCTGTAAACCCTCGGCGACCTTGCAGGCCGCCGGTGTGCACGAAGATCAGGCGAGTGTCGGGTGCGATACGTCCGGCCTCGATCTGTTGTTTCAACGCCAGCAGGGCCTTACCGGTGTAGAGCGGTTCCAGTAGCAGCCCGCAGGCTTGCTCGGTGGTTTCAATGAAGTCGAGCAACACCGGATCGACCTTGGCGAAACCGCCGCGGCTGGCGTCCACCAGTTCATAGCCGCCTGACACAAGGGCGCTCACGTTCTGCGCCACCCCGTGATCGTCCGGCACGGCCAGCGCGCCGTACACCGGATGCGCGCCCGCCTCGGCCAGTACCAACCCGGCCAGTGTGGTGCCGGTGCCCGCCGCCAGCCACCAGGCGTCGTAGTCGGGCCAGCCCAGGTTGCTCAATTGCGCGCGGGCCTGTTCGACCAGCACCCTGCAACCTGTTGCGCCGGCCAATCCGCCGCCCCCTTCGGGCACGGGAAACAGGTGCGGATAAAGCTCACGCCACGACGCCCAGAAACCCGGCTCATGACGCGCGCGATAGCCGCCGTAACCCAGCCAATGCAGCTGCATGCCGAACGCTTTCAAGTCCAGGACGGTGGGTGTGTCTTGCCGATGGCCGCGCAGCAGGCCGACGGTGGGAAAACCAAAGCGTTTGCCCGCCGCCGCCAGTGCGTGCAGATGGTTGGAGTAGGCACCCCCCAGGCTGATGATGCCGTGGGCACCGGCCTGTCGGGCCTGGGTCAGGTGCTCGGTGAGCTTGAACCACTTGTTGCCGCTGATCAGCGGGTCGATGCGGTCCAGGCGCAGCACGGCCAGTTCGACCCCGTTCAGCCAGTCCAACTGCAAGGGTTCAAGGGGAGCCTGGGGCAGCCAATCGAAGGGACCCATGGGGGGCGCATCTGCATGAAAAAAGGTGCGGTAGTCTAACACCGCACCTTTGGTTGACCGCTCGCTCTTTACAGCTCGGCGGCAAGGCGCGAGCCCTGGTTGATGGCGCGCTTGGCATCCAGCTCGGCCGCCACGTCCGCACCGCCGATCAGGTGCACGTTCTGGCCGGCCGCGACCAGGCCGTCGTGCAGTTCACGCAACGGGTCCTGGCCGGCGCAAATCACGATGTTGTCCACCGCCAACACCTGTGGCTCGCCTTCGGCGCCGATGCGGATATGCAGGCCGTCATCGTCGATTTTCAGGTACTCGACACTGTTGAGCATTTGCACCTGCTTGTTCTTCAACCCGGTGCGGTGGATCCAGCCGGTGGTCTTGCCCAGGCCGTCGCCGACCTTGGACGCCTTGCGTTGCAGCAGGAATACCTCACGCGCCGGCGCATGGCGCTCGGGCTTGATCCCGGCCACGCCGCCACGGGCTTGCAGCTGGGTGTCGATGCCCCACTCCTTCCAGAACGCTTCGCGGTCCAGGCTGGTGGACACACCTTGATGCACGAGGAATTCCGACACGTCAAAACCAATACCACCGGCGCCGATCACCGCGACGCGCTTGCCCACCGGTTTGCGTTCAAGGATCACGTCCAGGTAGCTCAGTACCTTGGCGTTTTCCACGCCTGGAATGGCCGGCGTACGCGGCGCAATGCCAGTGGCCAGGATGATTTCGTCGTAGCCACCGGCCGTCAGTTGCGCCACATCCACACGGGTGTCGAGGCACAGTTCGACATGGGTGGTCTGCAACTTGCGTTTGAAGTAGCGCAGGGTTTCGAAAAACTCTTCTTTGCCCGGCACGCGCTTGGCGATGTTGAACTGACCGCCGATTTCGCTGGCCGAATCGAACAGCGTCACCTGGTGGCCCCGCTCGGCCGCGACCGTCGCAGCGGCCAGGCCGGCAGGGCCGGCGCCGACCACGGCAATTTTCTTGATCTGTTGCACCGGCAGGTAATTCAGTTCGGTCTCGTAGCACGCGCGCGGGTTAACCAGACAGGTCGTCAGCTTGCCGCCAAAAGTGTGGTCCAGGCAGGCCTGGTTGCAGCCGATGCAGGTGTTGATTTCATCGGCACGGCCGGCGGCGGCCTTGTTGACGAACTCCGGGTCAGCCAGGAACGGCCGCGCCATGGAGACCATGTCCGCATCGCCTTCGGCAAGGATCCGCTCGGCGATTTCAGGGGTGTTGATGCGGTTGGTGGTGATCAACGGAATCCGCACCGCACCGCGTAATTTGGCGGTCACTTTGCTGAACGCGCCACGCGGCACCTTGGTGGCAATGGTCGGGATACGCGCTTCGTGCCAGCCGATACCCGTATTGATAATCGTCGCGCCGGCCTGCTCGATGGCCTTGGCCAACTGCACGATTTCTTCCCAGGTGCTGCCGCCTTCCACCAGGTCGAGCATCGACAGGCGGAAGATAATGATGAAATTCGGACCAACCGCTGCGCGCACACGGCTGACGATTTCCACCGCCAGGCGCATGCGGTTTTCATAGCTGCCGCCCCAACGGTCGGTGCGGTGGTTGGTGTGGGCGGCCAGGAACTGGTTAATGAAATAACCTTCGGAACCCATGATTTCCACGCCGTCGTACTCGGCCACCTGGGCCAAGAGCGAGCAGGTGACAAAATCCCGGATCTGCTTTTCGATGCCCTCTTCGTCCAACTCCTTGGGCTTGAACGGGTTGATCGGCGCCTGGATCGCGCTTGGCGCCACCTGCTTGGGGCTGTAGGCATAACGGCCGGCGTGAAGGATCTGCATGCAGATCTTACCGCCCGCCGCGTGCACCGCCTGGGTGACGATCCTGTGCTTCTGCGCTTCTTCGTCGGTGGTCAACTTGGCCGCGCCGGCGTACACCCCGCCTTCATCGTTCGGGCCAATGCCACCGGTAACCATCAGGCCCACGCCGCCACGGGCGCGCTCGGCGAAATAGGCGGCCATGCGCTCGAAACCGCCAGGCTTTTCTTCAAGGCCGGTGTGCATCGAACCCATCAGGGTACGATTGCGCAAGGTGGTAAAACCCAGGTCCAACGGGGCCAACAGATGCGGATAGGCAGCAGCGGTCATGGTACAGCTCCACAACGGATCATCACGGGACGTGGGACGTTCGAATGACGCCCCATCGGTTTATATCCCACAGACTAAGAGTCGGTGCCCTACCGCTCAATGACCGAAACTCACAACTTATTGATCCAAATGCACAGCACCCCTTGGCAAGCCGCTGCCGGGGCCCTACCCTAGTCAACGAACCCTGCACCCGGTCTGTTGTCTGTTGCCCCATGCGCAAACTTCTCGCTTTTACCGTCACCCTGGCTCTGGTTGCCGCCGTTGCCGCGTACCTGGTCTGGACTCAGGAGCGCCCCGTGGCGCATTACCTGTCGGACCTGCGCAGCACCCTCGCGGTCAACGAGGGCCAGCCTGCCGACCGCGGCAACCTGCTGGGCATCCAGCCGGAGCTGTTCCCCGCCGACTACCAGAGCCTGGAACGCCTGCACCTGAAACTCGCCGCCTACCTGCGCAACGCACGGGACCAAGGCCTGATCAATGACAAGACCATCGTGGTGCTGCCCGAGCATATCGGCACCTGGCTGATGCTGACCGGCGAAAAAAATGAGGTGTACCAGGCGCTGCACGCCAAGGATGCCATGCACTGGCTGTCGATCAGCAACCCGCTGCAGTTCCTGCGCGCCTGGATCAGCGCTACCGGCGATGACCGCACCAACGATGCCTACCTGCGCATGAAAGCGCCGGCGATGGCACGTGATTACCAGGTGCTGTTTGGTGGGTTGGCCAAGGAGTTCGGGGTCACGCTGGTAGCCGGCTCCATCACGCTGCCCAATCCCAGTGTGAGCCAGGGGCAACTGCAGGTCGGCCACGGCGCGCTGTACAACGCCAGCGTGGTGTTCGCGGCGGACGGCCTGCCGGTCGGTGATCCGCAGCGCCAGCTGTACCCGATCTACGATGAGCGTGGGTTTATCGAGCCTGGCGACGAAAACATCATCAGCGTGGTCGACACTCCGGCCGGTCGCCTCGGTGTGCTGGTGGGCAGTGACAGCTGGTACCCGGACAACTACCGCAAGCTCAACGAGCACGGCGCGCAATTGATCGCGGTACCGGCCTTTGTGCTCGGCCGCGAGACCTGGGACCGCCCGTGGCGCGGCTTCAAAAGCGTGTCTACGCCGCAGGAAATCAGCCTCAAACCCGAAGAACTCAGCGAAGGCCAAGCGTGGCGTCGCCTCACCTTGATCAGCCAGCCGCCGGTGAGCCAGGCAGGCGCCGGCGTGAGCGTCTTCCTGCGTGGACAGTTCTGGGACCTGGGCACCGCCGGGCAAAGCTTTCTGAGCCACAACGGGCAGATCAGCGCCGACGGCGACGCCCGTGGCGCACGCTTACTGAATATCTGGCTGTAACGCCATGAAGCCGGTGCGTCTGGGAGATCTGTCGGTGGGTTTCGTACACACCCTGGCCGATGCCGTCGCCAGCCACGGCCTGGACCCGCAACCGCTGCTGCTGCAATACGGTCTCGACCCCGCCCGCCTCGCCGAAGCCGGCGCGCGGTTGTCGATCCCGCGCTACATGCGCCTGGGCCATGCGGCCATCCAACTGACCGGCGACCCAGCGTTGGGCCTGCGTATGGGGCAATTCAGCCGTTTGAGCCAGGCGGGCCTGGCCGGAGTCACCGCCGCCCAGGCACCCACCGTACGCGAAGCCGCTCGCACACTGACGCGCTTCGAGCCGCTGTATGGGTCCAACTACCGTGGGCAATCGAGTTTTCATGAGGACGCGGAAGGTGCCTGGCTGCGTTTCTATTCCATCAGCCCCTATAACGCCTACAACCGCTTTGTGGTCGATTCGATCCTGTCCAGCTGGCTGCATCAGCTCTCCAGCCTGGCTCGACAACCGGTACAGGCGCAGCGGATCGACATTGAATTCGACGCCCCGGACTACAGTGAGCACTACAGCCTGTTGGGTACCAGCCCGATCCACTTCGGCGCCGCTGCCAATCAACTGCGCCTCAGCCAGCCAACCCTGGCCCTGCGCAATCCGGACCATTGCCCGAGCACCTGGCAACTGTTGCTGCAACTGTGTGAACGGGAACTGGAGCAACTGACGCGCACCCGCAGCCTGCGCGAGCGCATTACCCGACTGCTCGGGCCGATGCTCCATGGCGGCCGGGAACCCGACCTTGAAGAAGTGGCGGCACGCTTGAAGCTGCCGACCTGGACACTGCGCCGCAAACTGGCCGAGGAAGGCACTCAGTTCCGCGCGATTCTCAACGATACCCGCCGCGACCTGGCCATGACCTACATTCGCGATACGGAACTGGCGTTCGGCGAGATCGCCTACTTGCTCGGTTTTGCCTCGGCCCAAGCGTTTCAACGGGCATTCAGGCGGTGGAATAACCAGACCCCAGGCGAATTTCGCCGCAGTCAACGGCATTGCGCCTGAAGTCGGTCTTACAGCTCGGTGGCGTCGTCGGCCGGATCCAGCGGATCCCATTCAAAGGCCTGGTACTCCAGCAGTTCTTCCTGATAATCGTCCATCGTGGACTCCTCTTCTTTGTTAAAAGCGGTTGCAGGATTAATGACCTGCATAGCCAGCCTAAAGTGCCGTCATGACGAAAAAAAGTCTGCGTCATGACATTCCCGCCCTTCAGGATTAAACGTAGCAGCGTTATCCGGATTTAGGTATCTACATCACATCAACAGGATGACGCGTAGCAAGGGTTTGATCGCAGCGGTGCGACGATTCGAAACGCCAGCTCCCACAGGGACTCTTCGTTATGCTTCAGGATTTGCGTCGACTGCGAGTCTGCGCACCCGCGTCCATCGCCAGCCCCGCCGTGCGCTCCAGCGCATCGGCAAACCCCTGGCGCTGCTGCGGCTCGATCTGCGACAAAAACAGTTCATCCACCGTGCTTTCGTAGACCTTCCACATTTTTTTACGCAACACCCGCCCGGCCTCGGTAATCGAGGCAAACGCCGCGCGACCATCGCCATCGGAGCGTGAACGCACCACCAGGCCGTCTTTTTCCAGGCGGTCTACCAGGCGCGTGAGGTTGTAGCGCTCGATGGCCAGCACATCGGCCAATTCGTGCATGCGGCGGGTGCCGTCGGGGCCGCTTTCCAAGCCCCATAAGGCGTCATACCAGGCGTAAGGCGGCAGGTTTGCCTCGGCCAGGCGGCGTTCGATTTCACGGAAGACCGTCCTGTGGGCCCGGACAAAACGGAACCAGACATCAGGCTCTTTCGACGACATGCAATACCATCCGGGGGATTTCAAGAAGGTTGCAAACGTGCCGGCGCGCCACAGTGCCGTCGACTCGCTGCAGATCCCCGAACTTCGCCACCCAACTCAAGGACACCGGCGAGCGTGCCATTTCCACCACCATGGCGTTCGTACGCATCCTCGGCACCCTGCTCAAAGACCCACAGGTGGGCAAGCTGATCGTGCCCATCGTGCCCATCGTGCCGGATGAATCACGCACCTTCGGCATGGAAAGCCTGTTCCGGCAGATCGGCATCCACTCCGCCGTAGGCCAGCTTTATACGCCCCAGGACGCCGGGCAATTGAGCTACTACAAGGAGAGCAAAGACGGACAGATCATGCAGGAAGGCCTGAATGAGTCCGGCGCAATTTCCTCGTGGATTGCGGCGAGTACGTCCTACAGCAACCACGGCCTGATGACCGTGCCGTTCTCTATTTTCTATTCGATGTTCGGCTTCCAGCGCGTCGGTGACCTGGCCTGGGCGGCAGGCGATGCGCGGGCGCGTGGCTTCCTGCTGGGCGCTACGGCCGGGCCCACGCTGATGGGCGAAGGCTTGCAGCACGACGATGGGCATAGCCATATCCTGGCCTCGGTGATTCCGTGCTGTGTGTCCTATGACCCAACCTTTGCCTACGAACTGGCGGTGATCATTCGCGAAGGCATGCGGCGCATGTATGTGGAGCAAGAGGACATTTACTACTACATCACCCTGCTCAACGAAAACTACCCCCACCCGGCGATGCCCGAAGGTGTGGAAGAAGGCATTCTCAAGGGTATGTACCCACTGAGCGTCGCCCCGCAGGCCCAGGTGCAACTGATGGGCAGGCGGCCGAGCGCTGGAACCTGTTGCACCCGGAAAATGCGCCACGCGTGAGTTATGTGGAGCAAGGCCTGGCCGGACACACGGGGCCGGTGGTGGTGGCAACGGACTACATGAAACTGTTCGCCGACCAGATCCGCCCTTTCGTGCCGAACCGACGCTTCGTGGCGCTGGGCACCGACGGCTTCGGGCAATCGGATACGCAGGAAACCTTGCGCGAATTCTTCGAAGTGGATCGACACTTCATCGCACTGGCGGCCTTGAAGGCACTGGCCGATGACGGCGTGATCGGTCGCAATAAAGTCAGTGGGGCGATCAAACTCTACGGGATCAACGTCGACAAAGCCGACCCCGCAGCAGTCTGATTTACTGCGCAGGTGTCGGCAGCGGTGGAATCGCCTCTGTCGGCGCAGGCAGGTCCGGATTGGTCGGCGCCGGTGCAGGTATCGGTGCCTGTGTCGGTGTCTCGGTCGGTGCCGCTGTCGGCTCTGGCTGAGGCGCGATCGGCGCAGGCTCGGCCGGCGGTGCCAGAGGCTGCGAAGCGGCGGGGTCCTCTTTCGGCGCTTCGACCTTCTCGGCAGCCGGTATGGCCTTGGGTTCCGGCACACCCAGCTCCGCCTTCGGCTGCTCGGAAATATGCGCGGCCTTTTTTACTTCCTGAGGCAGGAACACGTCCACCAGCGCAAAGTAACGCTCGTAGAACTTCGGTGCCGAAACGGTCTCGCTGGCCACTTTCACCATCGAGTCATCGGTGGAGCCGATCGGCATCGACACCGAGCCCAGCACGCCCACACCCAGGCTCGCCGAGTTGTTGACCTTTTTCAACGCGTAGCGGTCCTGCAAGGCGTTGGCAAACATCGTCGAATGGTGGGTGCCTTTGCCGTCATCGGCGCACACCACGTTGAAACTGATCTGCAGATGGGTTTCGCCGGTCTGCTGGAAACTCTTGTTACCCACCACCAGCTTCGGATCGCTGCTGGTGATGATGTAGCCCTGGCTCAGCAAGGCACGCCGGGCAGCTTCGCACGCAGCGGTATCACTGACCGGGTAATCCCGGGAAAACGTACCGGAGTCGTCGAAGCTCTCATGTTCGTAAATAGCGGTCTTGGGTGACGAGCAGCCCGCGGCGCCCGCCAACACCAGCGCCACCCCGAGGCTGCGCAAGTAAAATGATGTCGACATTGATAATCCTGAGGAAAACGGTCTGGCCGGTATTGTGCAACAGAAAGTGGCCTTGGCGCGCGCATTCCTGTCGGTAAAACGTCACAGGCGTATGCGACGGGGCCTCCAGGAACAGCTGCCACCTGCGGGGTGCTCTACCATCCTGGCCTCGGCGCAAAAAAAAGCCCCCGGACTTTTCAGGCCGGGGGCTTTTATTCAAACCGCCATCAGTACTTCTTGATGTCAGCCTGGGTTTCCAACTGCTTACGGTAAGCCGCGAAGTCCTGCTGGCCGACACGGGAAGCGAGGAAGCGGCGGTATTGTGCCTTTTCTTCGTCCGTTGGGGCGCTCGCTTCGTTCACGCCGTTCAAGCGCACGATCACCAGGCTACCGTCAGCCAGGGTCACGGTGGTAAAGGTCGGCTTGTCCTTGGCCGCAGGCTTGGGCATGCGGAACAGGGCTTGCAGCACGGCAGGATCAACCGCTTCCGCGCTACGGCTAGCCGCTTCGGTGACTTTCCAGGCTTGGCCGTCGACCGGCTGATTCAGCGGGGTCTTGCCATCACGCAGGCTGGCGATCAGTTCGTCAGCGTGAGTCTTGGCCGCCGCGCTGGCGCGTTCCTTGGCCATCTGGGTGCGGATCGCCGCTGCAACGCTTTCCAGCGGCAGTTGTGCAGGCTTGCGGTGCTCTTTGGCACGCAGCACGATGATGGTTTCCGGATCCAGCTCGATGGCGGTGCTGTTGGCTCCCTCATCCAGCACTTCCGGGCTGAACGCGGCGGTGACCACGGCACGGTTGGCCGCAACACCTTCGCCACCTTCACGGCCAAATGGCGCGGAGGTATGCACGGTCAGCTTGAGGTCGGACGCGGGTTGAGCCAGATCGGACGCTTCGAATGCCGCATCTTCCAATTGCTTGGTTGCTTCGACGAAACGCTGTTCGACCTGCTGGGCCTTGAGTTCACGCGTCAGCTTGTCTTTCAGGCTGGCAAACGTCGGCACTTCAGGTGCTTCAACGCCGAGCAGCTTGATCAAGTGCCAACCGAAGGTACTGCGTACCGGCGCCGAGACCTGGTCCTGCTTCAACGCGTACAGGGCGGTTTCGAAATCCGGGTCGTAGACACCAGGGCCGGCAAAGCCAAGGTCGCCACCATTGTTGGCCGAACCTGGATCCTGGGAGAACTCCTTGGCCAGGGCGTCGAACTTCTCACCCTTGGCCAGGCGTGCCTGGATTTCTTCGATCTTGGCCTTGGCTTGCGCCTCGGTGACCTTGTCGTTGACTTCAATCAGGATATGCGCGGCACGACGCTGCTCAGCGAGGTTGGCGGTTTCTTTCTCGTAGGCGGCCTGCAGCTCATCATCCTTGACGGTGACCTGGTCGAAGAAGGACGACTTCTTCAATTCCAGATAGTCGATGACCACCTGGTCGGGGGTCATGAACTCTTTGGCATGTTGGTCGTAGTAAGCCTTGACCTCGTCGTCGGTGAGTTTCACCGCCGCAGGGTTGGCCTTGAGGTTCACGGTGGCGAAATCGCGGGTCTGTTTTTCCAGACGGGCGAACGCCAGCACTTCGGCATCAGTGACGAAACCGCTGCCCGCAATACCTGCGCGAACCTGGCCGATCAGCATTTCCTGGGTCAGCATCTGACGGAACTGCAGACGGCTGTAGCCCAACTGACGGATCACCTGGTCAAAGCGTTCGGCATTGAACTTGCCGTCCACCTGGAATTCCGGCGTTTGCAGGATCACTTGGTCCAGCGCAGCTTCAGAGAAGCCGAACTTCGAATCGGCCGCGCCTTGCAGCAGCAGTTTGCGATCGATCAGCCCCTTGAGGGCCGCATCGCGCAGCAGTTTTTCGTCCAGCAGCGAAGCATCGAAATCCTTGCCGAGCTGTTGCATCAGCTGGCGACGTTGCATATCGACGGCCTGGCTCAGCTCGGGCTGGGTGATGGCTTCACCGTTGACCTTGGCCACGTCCTGCTTGTTAGTACCCGAGGCCTGGAAAATGGCTTCGATACCGGTGAACGCCATCAATGCGACGATGATCCCGATAATGGTCTTGGCAATCCAGCCTTGTGAATTGTCCCTGATATTTTGCAGCATGCGTCCCCCAGAAACGGTTGAACTTCAAAAATAGGCAACCGTGGAGCGTGGGTAGAGTCCGGATAGAAGAAAGGCGCATCCGAGGATGCGCCTTCTCGTAACTGGCGGAGCGGACGGGGATTTGAATTCTCACCCCCGGCGTGGCGACCCAATGAATACGTGGGTCAGCTACCGCTCCGCTGCCAGGCCAGACCTGCGTCCGACCCGGGTAAGCAAAGGCTTGATCGAAGCTTAGTTAACGGCTTCTTTCAGGGCTTTACCGGCTTTGAAACCTGGTTTCTTGGCAGCAGCGATTTGCAGTGCTTTACCAGTCTGTGGGTTACGGCCAGTGCGAGCTGGGCGGTCAGTCACAGAGAAAGTACCGAAGCCTACCAGTACCACGGAGTCGCCGGCCTTCAGAGCGCCAGTGACGGATTCGATTACTGCATCCAGCGCACGGCCAGCAGCAGCTTTCGGGATATCAGCGGATGCAGCGATAGCATCAATCAGTTCCGACTTGTTCACTCTAAGTCCCCTTATATTTCTATTGAGTATGATTCTAAGTTTTTTGGTAAACAGCAAAAAATCAGTGCTGAATGGCCTACAGACACTTAAGAGCCGCTTTATAACAAGGGCTCTAAAAAACTGTCAAGGAAGCCCCCAGGCTAAATCGCATTAATGCGTGCTAATTCTTTCCTTGGAATCAGACTCTCGCTTTTCGTCCTTAGCGACTATCTCCGGAGCCACATCCGGCAAGGGCTCCGGCGCGTATTGCAGCGCAATTTGCAGGACCTCGTCAATCCATTTAACCGGTTTAATCTGCAGATCCTGCTTGATATTGTCAGGAATTTCCTTCAAGTCGCGAACATTCTCTTCAGGAATGATCACGGTCTTGATACCACCACGGTGTGCCGCCAGCAATTTCTCTTTCAGGCCACCGATGGCCAATACCTGGCCACGCAAGGTGATTTCCCCGGTCATCGCGACATCGGCGCGCACCGGAATGCCGGTCAGGGCCGACACCAGCGCGGTGCACATGCCTACGCCGGCGCTAGGGCCGTCCTTGGGCGTCGCCCCTTCCGGCATGTGGATGTGGGTGTCGTGCTTCTCGTGGAAGTCCAGGGGAATCCCCAGGCTGCGGGCGCGGCTGCGCACCACGGTCTGCGCGGCGGTGATGGATTCGACCATCACGTCACCCAGGGAACCGGTCTTGATCAGTTGGCCCTTGCCCGGGATCACCGCAGCTTCGATAGTCAGCAATTCGCCGCCCACCTGGGTCCATGCAAGCCCTGTCACCTGCCCTACCTGATCCTGTTGCTCGGCCAGTCCGTAACGGAATTTTTTCACACCCAGGAAGTGTTCCAGGGAGTCGGCAACGACCTTCACGGAGAAGCGTTTTTCCAGCGCATGCTCTTTGACTGCCTTGCGGCAAATCTTCGCAATCTGGCGCTCGAGGCCCCGTACGCCGGCCTCGCGAGTGTAGTAGCGGACGATATCGCGGATCGCCTCGACCTCAAATTCGATCTCGCCTTTCTTCAAGCCATTGGCCGAAATCTGTTTGGGCGCGAGGTATTTGACGGCGATGTTGATTTTCTCGTCTTCGGTGTAGCCCGGCAGACGAATCACCTCCATCCGGTCCAGCAACGCTGGCGGAATGTTCATGGAGTTGGAGGTGCACAGAAACATCACGTCGGACAGGTCGTAGTCGACTTCCAGGTAATGGTCGTTGAAATTGTGATTCTGCTCCGGGTCGAGCACTTCAAGCAGCGCCGATGCCGGATCGCCACGCATGTCGCTGCCCATTTTGTCGATTTCATCGAGTAGGAACAGCGGGTTGCGCACGCCCACTTTTGTCATCTTTTGAATCAATCTACCGGGCATAGAACCGATGTACGTACGGCGGTGCCCCCGAATTTCCGCCTCGTCACGCACGCCACCCAGGGCCATGCGCACAAACTTGCGGTTGGTGGCACTGGCAATCGACTCGGCCAGCGAGGTTTTACCCACACCAGGAGGACCGACCAGGCACAACACCGGACCCCGGATCTTCTTCACGCGCTTCTGCACGGCAAGATATTCGAGGATGCGTTCTTTGACTTCTTCGAGGCCATAGTGGTCGGCATCGAGGATTTCTTCGGCACGGGTCAGGTCCAGGCGCACCTTGGTCTGGGCTTTCCACGGCACTTGCACCAGCCAGTCGATGTAGGAACGCACCACAGTGGCTTCAGCCGACATGGGCGACATCTGCTTGAGCTTGTTCAGCTCGGCAGTGGCTTTGGTCAGAGCATCTTTGGGCAGACCAGCGGCGTCGATGCGCTTTTTCAGCTCTTCGATTTCGTTGTGGCCTTCCTCACCGTCGCCAAGCTCCTTCTGAATGGCCTTCATCTGCTCATTCAGGTAGTACTCGCGCTGGCTGCGCTCCATCTGCTTTTTCACACGACCACGGATGCGTTTCTCGACCTGCAACAGGTCGATTTCGGCATCCAGCAATGCCAGCACGTGTTCGACACGGGTCGACAGGTCGATGATTTCGAGGATGTCTTGCTTCTGCTCGATCTTCAGGGCCATGTGCGCGGCCATGGTATCGACCAGGCGGCTTGGCTCATCGATGCTGTTGAGCGATGAGAGGACTTCAGCCGGGACTTTCTTGCCCAACTGCACATACTGCTCGAACTGCGAGAGCAGGCTGCGTACAAAGACTTCGGACTCGCGCTCAGGGGCCTCGACCTCGTCGATCAATGCCACTTCGGCGCGCAGGTGGCCATCCACCTCCATGAAGCGCTCCACCGCGCCGCGCTGCTCACCTTCGACCAGCACCTTGACGGTGCCGTCCGGCAGTTTGAGCAGTTGCAGAACAGTGGCAACGGTGCCGACGCGATACAAGGCGTCTTCGCCTGGATCATCATCAGCTGGATTCTTTTGGGCCAACAGCAAAATCTGCTTGTCGCCCGTCATCGCGGCCTCGAGGGCTTCGATAGACTTCTCGCGCCCCACGAACAGCGGGATAACCATGTGCGGATAGACGACGACATCACGCAACGGCAGGAGAGGCAATTCGATGGTTGTCTTCATGATTTCGCCTCTATGACAGTTGAAAAATAAGCATGAAGCCAAGATGGGGGCTGCATGCAAAAAAAACAAGCTTATTGCCAGCAGTTAAACACAGTAAAAAAATCTGAAAAAACAAAGGGGCCTCTGGAGGCCCCTTGTCTGTACCGAAACTGCGCAACGCTTACGCGTCTGGCGCAGCCTTGGCGGTCGGCTCACTGTTTTCATAGATATACAGTGGCTTGGACTTACCTTCTATAACGCTTTCGTCGATCACCACTTTACTCACCTCCGACTGCGAGGGGATTTCGTACATGGTGTCGAGCAACACGCCTTCGAGGATGGAACGCAGGCCACGTGCACCGGTCTTGCGCTCCAGTGCCCGCTTGGCCACCGACTTGAGTGCATCGGTACGGAACTCGAGGTCCACGCCTTCCATTTCGAACAGCTTGGCGTACTGCTTGGTCAGGGCGTTTTTCGGCTCGGTGAGGATCTGAATCAGAGCAGCCTCATCCAGCTCGTCCAACGTGGCCAGAACCGGCAGACGGCCAACGAATTCCGGGATCAGACCGAACTTGACCAGATCGTCAGGCTCGACTTCACGCAGGGACTCGCCCACCTTCTTGCCTTCTTCCTTGCTGCGCACTTCTGCACTGAAACCAATGCCGCCACGGGTGGAACGTTGCTGAATAACCTTTTCCAGCCCCGAGAACGCACCGCCACAGATAAACAGGATGTTACGCGTATCAACCTGAAGGAATTCCTGCTGCGGGTGCTTGCGACCGCCTTGTGGCGGTACGGAAGCAACCGTGCCTTCGATCAGTTTCAACAGCGCCTGCTGCACGCCTTCACCGGAAACGTCCCGGGTGATCGACGGGTTGTCGGACTTGCGCGAAATCTTGTCGATTTCGTCGATGTAGACAATACCCATCTGGGCCTTCTCTACGTCGTAGTCGCACTTCTGCAGCAGTTTCTGAATGATGTTCTCGACATCCTCGCCCACGTAGCCAGCCTCGGTGAGGGTGGTGGCGTCGGCGATGGTGAAGGGAACGTTGAGCAGACGAGCGAGGGTCTCAGCAAGCAGGGTTTTACCCGAGCCTGTAGGACCGATCAGCAAGATGTTGCTCTTGCCGAGTTCGACTTCGTCGCCTTTCTTGTCACGCTGGTTCAGACGCTTGTAGTGGTTATACACCGCTACGGCCAGAACCTTCTTTGCACGCTCTTGACCGATGACGTATTGGTCAAGGATGCCGCTGATTTCTTTAGGCGAAGGCAATTTATGCGCGCTGCTCTCGGCCTGGGCTTCCTGCACCTCCTCACGGATGATGTCATTGCACAGGTCGACGCATTCGTCGCAGATAAAGACCGAGGGGCCGGCAATCAATTTGCGTACTTCATGCTGGCTTTTGCCACAGAAGGAGCAATAGAGCAGCTTGCCGTTGTCCTCGCCGTTGCGGGTGTCAGTCATTCGTTCGATCCAAATCCGATAGGCTTGCAACACAAGATGAAGGCTAATGCGGGCTTTTTCAAGCCCGCCAGTGATCGGATAATCCGACCTGCCCTATTTTGAGCTGCTTATATTAAGCGGGGCGCTTTTCGATCACTGCGTCGATCAACCCGTATTCACGTGCGGCTTCGGCGCTCATGAAGTTGTCGCGGTTGGTGTCGCGCTCGATTTCTTCCAGCGTGTGCCCACTGTGCTTGGCCATCAGCGTATTGAGGCGCTCGCGGATGAAGAGGATTTCCTTGGCGTGGATTTCGATATCCGACGCCTGGCCCTGGAAACCGCCCAGCGGCTGGTGAATCATCACGCGCGAGTTCGGCAGGCAGTAACGCTTGCCCTCGGCACCGGCGGTCAGCAGGAATGCACCCATGCTGCAGGCCTGACCAATACAGGTCGTCGATACGTTCGGCTTGATGAACTGCATGGTGTCGTAGATCGACATGCCCGCTGTTACCGAACCGCCCGGTGAGTTGATGTAGAGATGGATGTCCTTGTCCGGGTTTTCCGCTTCAAGGAACAGCAGTTGCGCACAGATCAGGTTGGCCATGTAGTCCTCTACCGGACCCACCAGAAAGATCACTCGCTCCTTGAGCAGGCGCGAGTAGATATCGTAGGCACGTTCGCCACGAGCGGACTGCTCGACAACCATCGGGACCAGGCCGCCAGCGGCCTGGATATCAGAGTTCTGCTGAATATAGGAATTACGGAACATGCTCTGCAGTTACTCCCAAATAGTCATGTCTTGAAAACGCATAAGCCAGCGCGAGGCTGGCTTATGGTTATATTTCCAACGAGTTGGACAATCAGTCGGCTTGTGCTGCTTGCGCCGGTTTGACTGCTTCTTCGTAAGAGACCGCTTTATCGGTCACCTTAGCCTTCTGCAGAACAGTATCCACAACTTGTTCTTCCAGCACAACCGAACGTACTTCGTTCAGTTGCTGGTCGTTCTTGTAGTACCAAGCCACGACCTGCTCAGGCTCCTGGTAGGCCGAGGCCATTTCCTGGATCATTTCGCGAACGCGGTCTTCGTCAGGCTTGAGGTCGAATTGCTTGACCACTTCAGCCACGACCAGGCCCAGCACAACGCGGCGCTTGGCTTGTTCTTCGAACAGCTCGGCCGGCAACTGGTCAGGCTTGATGTTGCCACCAAACTGCTGGACCGCTTGAACGCGCAGGCGATCCACTTCGTTGGACAGCAGAGCCTTAGGCACTTCGATCGGGTTGGCGGCCAGCAGACCGTCCATCACCTGGTTCTTGACCTTGGACTTGATGGCCTGACGCAGCTCGCGCTCCATGTTCTTGCGAACTTCGGTGCGGAAGCCTTCGATGCCGGTTTCCTTGATACCGAACTGGGCGAAGAATTCTTCGTTCAGTTCTGGCAGCTTAGGCTCGGAAACGCTGTTGACGGTCACGGTGAACTCGACGGCTTTGCCGGCCAGGTCCAGGTTCTGGTAGTCAGCAGGGAATTTCAGCTTCAGGACGTGCTCTTCGCCGGCTTTAGCGCCAACCAGGCCGTCTTCGAAACCAGGGATCATGCGGTTGGAACCCAGCACCAGCTGAGTGCCCTTGGCGGAGCCGCCAGCGAACACTTCGCCGTCAACCTTGCCTACGAAATCGATGTTCAACTGATCTTCGTTCTGGGCGGCACGGTCGGCCACTTCGAAACGGGTGTTCTGCTTGCGCAGGATTTCCAGCATGTTGTCCAGATCGGCATCAGCAACGTCGGCGCTCAGGCGCTCGACTTCGATACCGTCGAAACCAGCTACTTCGAACTCAGGAAACACTTCGAATACGGCAACGTATTCCAGGTCCTTGCCAGCTTCGAGGGACTTAGGCTCGATGGAAGGCGAACCCGCTGGGTTCAGCTTGTGCTCGACAACAGCTTCGTAGAAAGAAGCCTGGATCACGTCACCTACAGCTTCCTGGCGCGCATCGGCACCAAAACGACGCTTGATTTCGCTCATCGGCACTTTGCCTGGACGGAAACCAGCGATCTTGGCCTTCTGGGCAGTCTGCTGCAGACGCTTGTTGACCGCAGTCTCGATACGCTCTGCTGGCACGGTGATGCTCAGGCGGCGCTCGATAGCAGTAGTATTTTCAACAGAAACTTGCATGGATATTCCTCGTTGCACAGACGTTAGCCGGCCATTTCCGACCCCAATCAAGGGCATGCATTCTAGTGGGTCAAACTCAAGAAGTCACCCTACTGGAAATACGTGCGAAAACAGCTGGCGTTTTATCGGTACGAAGGCACTGATGCACCTCGCCCCGGCGACAAAACCAGCCAATCACGCCAGGGCTCTGCACCGCCTCTTCTATATATAGAAGGAGCCAGTCACCGCCCTGGCGCACGACGCTGCGTGCAGGACCGACAGACAGCACAGCATCATCGAGAAACATAAATGCGATGAAGCACCCCGCCAATCCGATCCAACACCTGCAGACGCCGGATATACGAACCGCCAAAACCAAAAAAGGCGCCAGACTGTTAAATCTGGCGCCTTTCGAATATGGGGTGGACGAAGGGGATCGAACCCTCGACAACGGGAGTCACAATCCCGTGCTCTACCAACTGAGCTACGCCCACCATATTGCGTTAACAAAGAAACCAAACCACTTCTTTGTTGAGCCCTGCCCCGCCTGTCGACCGAGCAATGCTTTAATTGGTGCGGATGAAGAGACTCGAACTCTTACGCCTCGCGGCGCTGGAACCTAAATCCAGTGTGTCTACCAATTCCACCACATCCGCGCATAAAGCTCTTAAAGCAAAGGCGCCAGATGATTAATCTGGCGCCTTTTCAGAATATGGGGTGGACGAAGGGGATCGAACCCTCGACAACGGGAGTCACAATCCCGTGCTCTACCAACTGAGCTACGC
>NZ_JAQQPT010000019.1:0-166582 GCF_036688725.1 Pseudomonas lactucae
CGGTTGATGATTCAGGGTGATCGGCACTACGACTACGACGCCTTCGGCAACCTGATCCGCGAACGGCGCGGCAAGGGTCATCAACTCGTTACCGAATACCGCTACGACTGCCAACACCGGTTGATTGGCCTCACCCAGCCCAACGGCCAGACCGCGAGTTACCGCTATGACCCGTTTGGGCGGCGCATCAGCAAAACCGTCAACGACATCACCACTGAATTTTTCTGGCAAGGCGACAAACTCATCGCCGAGCACCATGCGGACCGCCATCGCAGCTACCTCTACGAGCCGGACAGTTTCCGGCCCTTGGCCCTGTTGGAAGGCTTTGGTCCACAGGAAACAAAACCCTACCACTACCAACTCGACCACCTCGGCACACCCCAGGAGCTGACCGCCCCAGACGGAGAAATGGTCTGGTCCGCCCATTACCGCGCCTACGGTCAAATTAGCCGCCTCGACATCGGAAAAATCGACAACCCGCTGCGTTTCCAAGGCCAGTACCTCGATCCGGAAAGCGGGCTGCACTACAACCGCCATCGCTACTACAGTCCGGATATTGGTCGCTACCTGACGCCGGACCCGGTGAAGCTGGCGGGTGGGATTAACGCCTACCAGTACGTGCCCAATCCTATCGGATGGGTAGACCCGCTAGGGCTGAGTACCTGCCCTGGTGGAGATAAGTGTAAGCCGAGCAACAATGTTGAAAACCCATTCGTAAAAAGTGCAGTTAATGAGAGCGAGGCACCCGGCTCCATCAGCTCATCCACTGCCCCTCAAATTGGGTATCACAACGAGACCTATGCCAACAAACCAGTTAAGCCAGAAGAAACCATTCGAAAATGGGATGAGTTTTTGGGGCCAGGTCCTCACTCAAACATCAACCCAAGGACTGGCAACGCTGATCGTGACAGAATAGTTTCTAGCGACGCGAAACGAAGCATTCGTTATGGTGCTCATGAAATGAACAGTAAGCCGAGCAAGCATCACTACCATGAAGAAATATGGACGTTTGAGCTTAAAACCAACACCATGAACGTCGATAACACCGTTGTAAGAGTCCCACTACCGAAGAAATAAAATGAAAATACGAGTTACCGAAGCGTTTATTGACAAAGACACGATGCATGTGAAATTCCAATCGCCGGTTGGAAATGCCACTGCGTCATGGAGCGGATCCGCTCCAAAAATTAATGAAATTCTGGATGTAGAAATCAATCTGGATGATATTTTTTCCTGGGGAAAAAACATCAGGCCTGCAATAGCAAAAAAGCCCCATATCACCGTCATAAACGGCGTAACTCTAGTAACAGCAGAGTTAATTCAAGGTAAAGATAAAGAATGCGCGGCGTTAAAATTCGGCGACTCAGTAATTCTCATTGAATTTGATGAGGCGCCAGCTGAAAATTCAGGCTTTGTTGAAGTGAGTACAACAAAAATTCAGCTCTACCCCACCAATATTTAACTGCGTACAAAAAGTAACAAGCTCGCTCACAATTCACTCACCCGAAATTGCCGACTCACCACCCCTCTTTCAACATCCGCAACTCCAAATGCTGCAACAACATAATCGTCTTCCCATCCACAATCTCCCCGCTCTGCACCATCCCCAGCGCCCGCTCGAACCCCAGCTCCAGCACCTCGATATCCTCGCCCTCCTCCTCCAGCCCACCGCCACTGCTCACGCGATCCCCCGGCTGGTACTCGCCGATAAAAAAGTGAATCCGCTCCGTCACCGACCCAGGGCTCATGAACGCCGCATAGATCTTTTCCACATGTCCTACGCGATAGCCGGTCTCCTCCTCGGCCTCCAGGCGAATGCGCTCCTCGGGGCTGGCATTGTCCAGCAACCCCGCCGCTGTCTCGATGAGGTAACCGGGGTAATCATTGACGAACGTTGGCATGCGAAATTGACGAATCAACAGCACCGTGCGCTGCTCGCGGTTGTACAGCAGAATGGTCGCGCCATTGCCGCGGTCGTACACCTCGCGGGTCTGGGCTTGCCAGCTGCCGTCGCGGCGGCGCAGGTCGAAGCTGTATTTCTTGAGGAGGTACCAGTTATCCGAGAGGGTTTCTTCGGCGGTGATGCGAACGGGGCTGTTGTCCATGTCTGGCTCTTAAAGGAAATAATCGGGTTTACGCTTGTTTGATGCGAGCCCACGCGGCTGCCACTTCTTCAGCACTGTCGGCCTTGATTCGGGCCAGATTACGCGGGTACTCCACACCGGGGTTTTCAGTGAAGCGCGTGGCGGTGAATTGACCATTGCTGGCCCGCAGGATGTAGCCCGTATCCTCACACTGCGTGGAGGCCAGAAACAATACGCCCGGCGTTACCCACTCCGGCTTGAGCTCGTCGGGTTCCTCAGTCACGCCCCACATACGCGTCTTGGCCACCGGCGAGATCGCGTTGACCCGAATCCCGGCTTCGGCACCTTCATGGCCCAGCGCGTTCATGATGCCCAGTTGCGCCATCTTGCCGGCGCTGTAGGCGACCAGGCCGGTCTGCTCATACTGCGCGTACATCGCACGGTCAGAGGTCGTGAGGATGATGCGCGGCGCGGCTGAACCCAGCAGGTGCGGCCAGGCGTGTTTGCACAACCACAGCGGCGCGTACAGGTTGATGTCCATGGCGCGCTGCAGGAAGGTGACGTCAAGCTCTGCAATGTTCTGGTACCCCACCCAACCAGCATTGTGAATCAGGATATCGAGCTGCCCGAATACCTCGATGGCGCAGGCCACCAGTTGTCGGCAGCCCGCTTCGGTGGACAAATCGCCGCCATGCCCTACCACTGTCAACCCTTCGCCTTGCAACGCTGCGGCCGCCGTCTGTACCACTGACGCATCGCTGCCTGCACCGGCGCTGTCAGCGCCGATATCACTGATCACCACCCGCGCACCGCAACGGCCCAGGGCCCGTGCATAGCTGAGGCCCAACCCACGTGCGCCGCCGGTGACGATGGCAGTTTTACCTGTGAAATCCATGTGCTTGCTCTCCTGTTCGGCTGTCTACCCTAACAACCTGTACACGGATTGTTCAACGCTGTAACACTTTGCAAGCAATCACCCTCAACGGCCGTCGAATTTATACCTGTCGGTGCAGGCCATCTGGTAAAAACCCTGCTTCACCTTCGCCCTGGAACCTTCATGTCTTCTCGTTTTCTGTCGCGCTTGCGCCTGCGCTGGCTCCCCCTGCTGTGCATGGCGGTGTTGATCGTTGGCCTGCCGGTGGGTTGCAGCGTGTTGCAACAAAAGGAGCGTGAGCTGGTGTTTCGCATCGAGCCGGGCACCGCCAGTTGGTACAGCGGTTTGCCCAAGGCGGTGCAGGAGTTCGAGCTCAAACCCGCCCGTTTCAAGTCGGGGCAGAACATTCACGGCTGGTGGTACCCGGCGGACAGGAAGGACGCTCCGGCGATCCTTTACCTGCACGGTGTGCGCTGGAACCTCACCGGGCAGCTGTTTCGGATCGAGCAGTTGCATGCACTGGGCTATTCGGTGCTGGCCATCGACTATCGCGGTTTTGGCCAAAGCAAAGGTGACCTGCCCTCGGAAACCACAGTGTACGAAGATGCACGCATCGCCTGGGAACGTTTCCAGGTGCTGCAGCCGGACCCGGGCAAACGCCTGATCTACGGGCATTCGCTGGGGGGTGCCGTAGCCATCGATCTGGCGGCGGAACTGGGCCGGCAAACACCGCTGCCGGTGCGCGGGCTGGTGATCGAGTCCACCTTCACGTCCCTGGCGGATGTGGCCACGGCGGTGGCCAATACCTCGTTGCCGGTGCGCTGGTTGCTGTCGCAGAAGTTCGACTCCATCGACAAGATTGCCGATATCCATATGCCATTGCTGGTGGTGCACGGCCTTGACGACCGCTACGTGCCACCGCGTTTCAGCCAGCAATTGTTTGAAGCAGCCCAGCAACCTAAACGGCTGTTATTGGTGCCCGGTGCCAGCCATAACAACAGCATGAGCCTGGCGGGTCGCAGCTATCGACAGGCGCTCGATAACCTGATGCAGGCCAGGATGCCGGCGCAGGTTGTCACACACGCCACAAGCCGGAACGGCGACTCATAAAAGGTGCTTTTCGGCACTGGGTTAGCGCTTGGCTGTCAAGCGCAAACCCTGCCCATGCTGGCCCAAATCGGTAGCTGATCAAATATTAACCGCAGGTTAAATCGCCAAGCCAGCCGGGCGTTCGCAAAGTTATCCACAGAGATACCCACGGTTTTCGTGGACAACTCTTTTTATTTTTTTACGATTTTTTTGCTGATTCAATGCTTTCCGGGAATGTCCCCGGCACCAAAATCTCGCAATTCATCTCACGTATATCGTTATACCCATCGCGCTGCAATTGGCGGCCACGCAGACGTATTCTGCGATGTCGTCCAGGGGCCATTGCGTTTATAGAGAGCGCAGATTAATCTCGCACAAACCCGCAAAATAGCGCACAAACATGCACGATACCCATCAAGCCATTGACCTGCCTTCCTTGCGCAAACAGAAGATTCTGTTGCTGCTGGAGCGCGATGGCAAAGTCACCGCCTCGCACTTGGTCGATCACTTTGCCGTGTCCCAGGACACCATCCGCCGCGACCTCGGCGAGCTTGCCGCCGCCGGCCTGCTGCAGCGAGTCCATGGCGGCGCCCTGCCCCGGCCAAAAGACACCGGCAAGGATTTTTTTACCCGCGTTGGTGAAACCAATGAGGCCAAGCGGCGCCTTGCACAACGGGCGGCGGAGCGCGTCGAAGACGGCCAGATCGTGCTGTTCGATTCCGGCTCCACCACGCTGCAGATCGCCCAGTCATTACCGCATTCAATCCGCCTGACGGTGGTCACGACCTCGCCGATGATCGCCATCGCCCTGGCCGACCATCGAGAAGTGAAGGTGATTCTGGCCGGCGGCCCACTCAACCCGGCCACGCTCTCCACTGGCGGCCATGAAGCGATCCGTCTGATCCAGAGCATCAAGGCCGACCTGCTGTTTACCGGCGTGTGCGCACTGCATCCGCAGGTGGGAATGAGCACGCTGCATTTTGATGAAGTGGCGGTCAAGCAAGCCCTGCTCGACAGTGCCTCACACGTGGTGGCAGTGACCATGGCGGACAAGCTCGGCGCGGTGGAGCCATTTGTGGTGGCGCCGTGCAGTCGCATTCACACGTTGATCACCGAGTGGCATGTGCCGGGTGTGGAGGTGTATGAGCAGCTAGGCCTGGAAGTGCTGCGAGTTGAGGTCGAGTAGGTACAGGGCGTCAGCGACGGCGTGACCGCTGGCGGTGTTGTCGAATAGGCACCAGGTCGCAATGCCGGCTGCGGCCGACTGTTCCAATTGTCGCGCGAAGGCTTGCACACGCTCCGGGCCATAGGCGCTGTGATAGATGCGCGGCGATCCATGCAGGCGCCAATAGCGCACGCCTTGCCAGCCGGCGCAGGTGGGAGCGGCGTCAATCACGGGTGGGTCGGCGGCCACCCGCCCTATGTGCAGATCCTGCAACATCGACTGCGCCGCCAGCCAACTGGCGTGGCGCGGTTCGAGCACCACATGGCCAGCAAAGCGCTCGCGTAATGCGCTGAAAAATACACAGGCACTGGCAGGCTCATAGCGCAAAGAGGGAGGCAGTTGCACGAGCAGGCACCCCAAGTGTTCACGCAATGCCAGGCACTGTTCGAGAAACTCATCCAGCGCGGTTTCACACTGTTGCAGGCGCAACTCGTGGGTGATGCGCTTGGGCACCTTCACCGAAAAACGAAATCCTGGCGGCACGCATTGGCCCCAACGCGCATAGGTTTTCGGCAGGTGGGGACGATAGAACGAGCTGTTGATTTCCACCGCGTTGAAGCGCGACGCATAGCGCTGCAAATGCGTGCCCTCCTCGCTGAACGCCGGCCAGTGCTCACGCGGCAAGCTCCAGCCCGCGCATCCCACATACAGCGATGCCGTCAAAACAGCACCGCCGCCGCATCGCGCATGAAAATCTCGATGGTTTTCGGCCCCACACCATCGAACTCGGCCAGACGCTTCTCAAACGCCTGGCGGTCCGCGCTGGCGCTGCGCACCTGGGTGATCTTGCCCGCATACTCGGAGTTCAACTTGGCGCTGAGGTCCAGCAGGCGCTGCGCAGTGGTTTCGTCGTAGCGCACGTAATGGGCGCGCCCCAGCATTGCCACCAGCTCTCGCGATGTGCAGTGCTGCAACTTACGCGCGGTGTCGCAGCCCTGCTCTTGCACAATCACCTTGTACGCCTGCGCGGCAATCGGTGCCTGGATGCGCTTCCCCATCAGGAAGCTGGCGATAAACCACTTGAACAGGCTGGTGTCATCTCCGGGCTTGAGCTGGATGCTCAGTTCGGACGCCGAAATAGCCTTGGCCATGCTCAGCGGTCCAGCTTGCGCTCGGCCTTGTCGAGCCGCTCATTGATAGCGTCGGTCTGGCGCTCGGTGTCTTTGATCGAGGTGGGCGTGAGCACTTTGTCGACCGTTTGCGTGTTCGGATTCGGATGTTCCAGGGTCTGCCCCTTCGACGCCCGCTCGCGGCCCTCTTGCGCGTGTTCGGAACTGATCGCTTCCGGGGTTTTGTCGGCAGGGTTGTGATCGGTCATGGTGAGTCTCCTGGCAGTCTAAGGCCCACGAAAACAGCAGGCACTTATGCAGCAGAGCCCGCCACATTTGGATAGTTCAAGTCAATTTTCCACTTCGCCGCCTGCGAAAAAATCAAAAAAAATTAAACCTTTTACGCACACCTTCGCTCAACTTTCAGGTAACGACATCACGTCATCCACAAGGAGCTACACCATGACTACCAAGCTGATGAAACAGATGGGCCTGACCTTCGCACTGGTTGCCGGTTCGATTTCCGTCGCCATGGCGGCAACCAACAATGACTTCGTCGACAAGGCTGCGCAAAGCGGTATCACCGAAGTCGAGGCTGGCAAGCTGGCCCTGCAAAAGAGCAGTTCGGCTGACGTGAAGACCTTCGCCCAGCACATGGTCGACGATCACACCAAAGCCAACCAGGAGTTGATGGCCCTGGCCAAAAAACACGATCTTGAAGTGCCGGACGATGCCGCCCTGATGGACAAGGCCAAGAAAGCCATCCTTGAGATGCGCGACGAATCGTTCGACAAGGCTTACGCCAACAACCAGGTCAATGCCCATGAAGAAGCCGTCGAGCTGTTCAAGAAAGAGTCGACTTCCTCGGACAACGCCGAGCTGAAGGCTTTCGCCAGCGAGAAGCTGCCGACCCTGGAAAAACACCTGAAAATGGCCAAGGAGCTGCAAAGCAAATACGCCAAGTAATCCACTCATTAGCACAGGAGACATCCGCACATGAGCTCGCAACTCAACGGTAAAAAAATCCTGATCATCACCTCCAACACCGGCATCGAGCGCGACGAGTTGCTCAAGCCTCTGCAAGCACTGCGCGATTTTGGCGCGACGGTGACCCACGGTTCCAGCAAGGGCGGCACCACCCAGACGTTTGTCGGTGATACCGAAAAGGACAAGACCGTGGAATCCGACGTGCAATTGTCGGACGTCGTCAGCCGCGATTTTGACGCGCTGGTGATTCCAGGCGGTACCGTCAACGCTGACACCCTGCGCCAGGACGCGGCGGCACTGCGCTTGATCAAGGACTTCGCCGACGCCGGCAAGACCATCGCGGCCATCTGTCACGGCCCCTGGACGCTGATCGATGCGGGCGTGGTTCAGGGCAAGACCCTGACCTCGTATAAAAGCGTGCGCATCGACCTGGAAAACGCCGGCGCCGCCGGTTGGGTCGATGCCCAGGTCAAGCAATGCAAAGCCAATGGCTGGACCTTGATCACCTCGCGCACACCGGATGACTTGCCGGCGTTCAACGAGGCGATTGCCCAGGCGCTGGCTGGCTGATCGCTGAACCCTGAACGTAAACAGGCGCCCGTGGGGCGCCTGTTTGCTATCCGCTTCACACGTCAGCTTTTACGCGAGTCTGCCATCTCGCGTTTGGGCCCGAACATCGCCCAGGCGATCAGCCCCAACAACGGCACAAAAATCAGCACCACTAACCATAAGCCTTTGGTCTCCCAGCCGCCGGTGCTGCGCAACACCACATTGATCGCCCACAATTCCAACAGCAGCAGAATCACCGCCAACCCGATCCAGACATATTCTATTTGCATGCTTCACCTCCTGAGGTCTATGGGTTAAGTCAAACATCTGCGCCAAGGGTTCCATCGGATTTACACAGGGGTGTGCTCGCGGCTCACAGAGAACATCAAGCACTCAAGGGGTGGCCATGAACGGGAACGGTGTAATGCAATCCCGCTGCGCACCCGACCATGCAAGCTGCACGATACCCAGCGTCATAATATTCATACAACCCATTGATAAACATAGGATTTAAACCGTCACTCAAGTTGGTACACCTGATGCAACCGTCTACCCGACGAGGCGCGCACTTCGACGTGCCCGAACCCAGACCGTGAGGTTTCATCATGAATGCCATTGACCTTCTCAAAGCCGACCACGAACGTGTCAAAGCCCTGCTGGCCCAACTGAGCGAGTCCACCGAGCGCGGCGTGAAAAAGCGCACCGAACTGCTGGCCAAGCTGGAGATGGAAATCACCCTGCACACCAAGCTCGAGGAAGAGATTCTCTACCCCGCCTTCCGTAAAGCCGGTGGCAAGGAACAGGACATCATGTACCACGAAGCCAAGGAAGAGCACCGCACCGTTGACACCCTGGTACTGCCTGACCTTAAACAGACCGAACCGTCCACCACCGAGTTTTCCGGCCGGGTCAAAGTAGTCAAGGAGTTGCTGGAGCATCACATCGAAGAAGAGGAAACCGAGATGTTCCCTCAAGCGAAAAAACTGCTGGGCAAAGCGCAACTTGAAGAGCTGGGTGCCGAAATGGAAGCCATGAAAGCTGCGTATAAAAAAACCATGAGCGCCAAGCCGATAGCGGCCTGACGCTGTTTGTCGCCTGGTTCCGCCACCGGGGCCCGTTGTTGGAAAGGCTCCGGTTCTTGATCAAGAGGATTGAATCATGAAGTACGTGCAAAGGATGCTGCTTGCTCTGTGCCTCACAGCCCTGTCCGGTTCACCCGCCCTCGCCGCGTTTGGTGACAACCCCACACCAGCGGCCAACACCTTGGCCGGCGACAGCGCTGCCGGTTCTGCCCTGCCGCCGGGGAATTACCCGAGCAGCCCTTCCGACAGCGACAAAAAAAACCAGGACACCGACAAACAACAGGAAAAGACCTCCAAGCCTGCCGCTCCCGATAAAGACCGCCAGCAAAAACCGCGCTCAGGCAGCTGACGGCTCATCCGCACTCGGCGGCTCGGGCGCCAGGCCCCAGTCGCCATATTCGTACCAGTCGTCGCCGAGCATCTCGGCCGGATGCATGGTGCGGTCGGCACCGTTACCGCAGGCCAGGTCGGTGGCGCCGCAGTAGCGATCACAGCCCCAGCAGATGCGCTCGGGGTGTTTAGGGTGCAGCGGGAAAGGCTTGGCCATTACAGTGCTCCTTACCGAAGGGCGACATCACCACCCTACCCCTGAGTGCCACCCCCCGCCTTGACCGATATCAAGCTTGGCACGCATGAAATATCGTCCGAACTTGACAAGAATCATTATTGTTTACGCCAGACCTTTCTAGACTCGGGCTCCTCTTCTCACCCGTCTGGAAACCCTTATGCGTACCCTCTCTGTGCTACCGATCGTCCTGCTGTTGTCCACCTCCGCGGCGCTCGCCAAGGAGTACCCCATCGGCGAACCGCAACCGTGCCCCGGTCTGGAGATCGGCGCGGTGTACCTGCAACCGATTGAAATGGCCCCGGCCGGCATGATGCGCGCCACCGCCGATTCCGACGTGCACCTGGAGGCCGATGTGCGGGCCACGGCGGACAATGCCCAGGGCTTTCAGGAAGGCAGTTTCGTGCCGTACCTGAACCTGTCGTTCTCGCTGAAAAAACACGGCAGCGACACGCCGATCAGCGGTGACTTCCACGCCATGGTCGCCAACGACGGGCCGCACTATGGCGACAACGTCAAGCTGCAAGGCCCCGGCAAATACACCCTCACCTTCAGGGTGCTGCCGCCCACCGGCCACCACTCCCTGGGCCGTCACACCGACAAGGAAACCGGCGTGGCGCCCTGGTTCGAACGCTGCGAGGTGCAGTACGAATTCGTCTACGCCGGCATCGGCAAAAAAGGCGGCTACTGATGCGCCGCGTTTTGCTGTTGGGCGGTGTGCTGCTCAATGGCGCGGCGTTGGCGGCGGCGTTGCCCACCTATGAACTGAGCCTGCAAGACGGCCATTTCACCCCGCCGCAACTGGTGGTCAAGGCCGGCGAGCGCTTCAAGATCCTGCTCAACAATGTCGGCGCCGGGCCTGCCGAATTCGAAAGCACACCGCTGCGCGTGGAGAAAGTCTTGTCGCCCGGAGTGACCACCTTTGTGGTGATCCACCCGCTCAAGCCCGGTGTGTATCCCTTCTTCGACGAGTTCAACCCACAACTGCCCGAAGGCAGCATCCGCGCCGACTAGGAGCCGTTGATGAATCAAGCGATGTTCATTGTGTGGCGCGAAAGCGTCGAAGCGCTGTTGGTGATCGGCATCTTGCAAGCCTGGATCAACCGCCAGAACGGCCATTCACGCCTGGCCCGTTTTCTCTGGGCCGGGGTGCTGTCGGGGCTGCTGTGCTCGGCGGGCCTGGCCGGGTTGATGCTGTGGGCCGGCGAGACCATGACCGGCGCCGAGGGCGAATGGCTGCAAGCCCTCATGACGCTGGTGGCCAGTGGGTTGATGGTGCAGATGGTGTTCTGGATGCACCGCAACGCACCCACCCTCAAGCATACCCTGGTGAGCGAAGCCGACCAGCGCCTGGCCCATCAGGGCGGTTGGGGGCTGATGCTGCTGGCGCTGTTGGCGGTGAGTCGCGAAGGCAGCGAAACCGTGGTGTTCCTCTACGGTGCCGGCGCGCGGCTGCATGACACCGCGCTGGGATTGTTCGCCATCGGCGGTGTGCTGGGCCTGGTGTTGGCCGGTCTCACGGTAATGCTGTTGCGCAGCAGCCGGCGTTATATCTCGTGGTCGCGCTTTTTCGCCCTCAGCGAAGCGCTGTTGCTGCTATTGGGGGGCGCCCTGCTGGTGGCCGCCGTGGACCGCATCAGCGGGCAACTGCTGGCCATGGACATGCCCGATTGGGTCTACAACGCCTTCGGTGAAAGCCGCTGGGACAGCAGCGCCCTGCTCAGCGACAGCCATGGCGTCGGCGCACTGCTCGCCGACTTTGCCGGTTACCGCGCCGCGCCCAGCCTGATCACCTTGCTGGTGCTGCTGGGCTACTGGCTGGTGGTGGGCAACGGCTTGCGCCGGTCACGGGCATGAGCTGGTTGCAACAGCTGGGCGATGGCATGCGCCGCCATGCCCGGCTGATCCGTGCCGTGCAATGGGCGGTGGTGCTGGCGTACGCCGTGCTGCTGGTGGTGCCGGCCCTGCTGCCGCTGCCGGACAGCCAGGCGCGCCTGCTGAACAACCTGACGCTGCTCGCGCAATTTTTGTTCTGGGGTATCTGGTGGCCGTTCGTGTTGCTGTCGATGGTGTTATTCGGGCGCCTCTGGTGCGGCGTGCTCTGCCCGGAAGGTTCGTTGAGCGAATGGGCCAGCCAGCACGGCCGTGGCCTGGGCATACCCCGCTGGCTGCGCTGGGGCGGCTGGCCTACCCTGGGCTTTTGCCTGACCACCCTCTACGGCCAGTTGATCAGCGTCTATGACTACGCCCAGGCGGCCTTGCTGATCCTTGGCGGCTCGACCGTGGCGGCGGTGATCGTCGGCCTGCTGTTCGTACGCGGCAAGCGTGTGTGGTGCCGCTACCTGTGCCCGGTCAGCGGCGTATTCGCCCTGCTCGCCCGCCTGGCGCCAGTGCACTTCGCGGTGGATCAACAACGCTGGAAAGCCAACACCGCCCCACGCCTGCCACTGCCCAACTGCGCACCGCTGCTGGACATCCGCCGCCTGCAAGGCGCCAGCGACTGCCACGCCTGCGGCCGCTGCAGCGGACAACGGGGTGCCGTGCAATTGATCGCGCGTTCGTGCAACCAGGAAATCCTCCAGGCACCGCGCCAACCCGGCTCGGTGTGGGACGCGCGCCTGTTGCTGTTTGGTGTGATCGGCCTGGCCATGGGCGCGTTCCACTGGACCGCCAGCCCGTGGTTCATCGTCCTCAAGCAAAGCCTGGCCGAATGGCTGGTGGGCCACGACTGGTTATGGCCACTGCAGGACAATGCGCCGTGGTGGCTGCTGACCCATTATCCGCAGCTCAATGACAGCTTCAGTTGGCTCGACGGTTTTTGCATCGTGCTGTATCTGACAGGCAGTTCATTGCTGCTCGGTGGCGCATGCTGGCTACTGCTGCACCTGGCTGCGCGCGTGGCGGGTGATCGTGCACTGTTTCGGCCACTGGCGTTGACCTTGACGCCCTTGGGTGGTGCGGGGTTGTTTTTGGGGTTGTCGGCGACGACGGTGAAGTTGTTGCGGTATGAGGGGTGGGTATTGGCTTGGGTGCAGCCGGTTCGGGTGGGGGTTTTGGTCGGGGCGATTGGGTGGTGTTTGTGGTTGGGGTGGCGGCAGCTGGATGGGGTGGAATCGCGGTGGGGTGCTTGGGCTGGGGTGATGGTTGCGGTGTTGGGGGTGGGGTTGATTGAGTACCTATCTGTTGTTTAGTGACGATTGATATGGGTTCGGCCTTTACGAAAAATGCAAAATCTTCCCTGTGGTGTGCGGGGTTGTCGAATCGTCGCACCGCCCGATCACCACAACAGCCATTGGCTCTTGATTTTTCGTTCAGCGGAAGTTGTGTAGATACCTATGCTCATCGGGCGCAAGCCCCCTCCCACATTTGGACGGAGTTCGACAGGCCATATCGGCCGGCTCTGAAACCGACGGCCTGTGCTGCCTGCATTCGATAAACCTAAACCCGGAACCGCCCCACCATCTGATGCAACACCCCCGCCATCCCCGCCAGATCCTGCCCCGCCGTCTCCGTATGCAACGCCCCCTGCAACACCTGCTGGGACAAATTGCGAATCCCCACCAGATTACGATCCACCTCCCGCGCCACCAGCGCCTGCTCTTCGGTGGCGCTGGCAATCATCATGTTGCGCTCGTTGATCTGCGAAATAGACCGCGTGATTTCCTCCAACGCCTCCCCCGAACGCTGGGCCACGCCCAAGGTCGCCTGCACCCGCTCGCTGCTGCTGTGCATCGCGGCCACCGCGTGTTCGGTGTCCTGGCGAATATTGCCGATCATCTGCTCGATCTCCTGGGTCGACGTCTGTGTGCGATGGGCCAGCGCACGCACTTCATCGGCGACCACCGCAAAGCCGCGCCCGGCATCGCCGGCACGCGCAGCCTCGATGGCAGCATTGAGGGCCAGCAGGTTGGTCTGGTCGGCGATGCTGCGGATCACTTCCAGCACGCCGCTGATGTCCTGCACGCGCCCGGCCAGTTGCTGGATGCGCTCGGAGGTTTCCACCACGCCGGTAGCCAGGGTGTTGATCGACGCCACGGTTTCCTGCACCTGGGCGCGGCCGCGCTGGGCGGTCTGTTCGGACAGGCGCGAGGCTTCGCTGGTGCTCACGGCGTTGCGCGCCACTTCATCGACCGCGGCGGTCATTTGATTCACCGCCGTGGCGGCCTGTTCGATCTCCTGGCCCTGGGCCTGCAAGCTGCTGCTGGTCTGGCCGCTGACCGCGCTCAATTCCTCGGAAGAACTGGCCACGCCGTCCACCGACGCCGCAATGTGCCGCACCATCTGGTTCAGGCTCTGCTGCATCCGGTGCAGGTTGCGCATCACGCTGCCCTCGGCGCTGTTGCCCACCGGCACCTGGATGGTCAGGTCGCCCTCGGCGATATGGTTCAACACCCGCGCCGCTTCAGACGGCTCGCCGCCCAGGGGCCGGAGCACACTGCGGGTGACAATCACCGCAGCCGTCACCACCAGGGCCAGGCACAGCAGGAACAGCCCGAGCATGGTGCGCCGGGCCTCGTCGTACAGGGTCTGCGCCGCTTGCTGGCGCTCGGCGAACACGCGGCCCTGCATGGCCATCAAGGCGTCCAGGCTCTTGAACACGTCCAGTTCGGCCGGCATCACCTGTTGCTTGAGTTGCGCCAGGCCCTGCTCGCGGGCGCCCTGCCTGATCAGCGCCTGCACTTGAGTAAATGCGGCGACGTAGGCTTCACGATGGGTTTTCAATCTGGCATACGCGGCCTTGCCTTCGGCGGTGTCGAGCAGTGGCTCGAGGGCGGCGAAGGCGTCGGTGATGCGCTGGCGTGTGGTACTTATGGCGGCCTGGGCCTGTTGATTGTCCTGGTCGATCAGCAGGTCGCGGGTGTTGCGCCCGTTATCGCGCACACCGGTGGCAATCACCATGATCGGCGCGATTTTCGGCCAGTCCTGCCGCACGATCTGTTCCGATTGCTGCTTGAGGGTGGCCAGGTCGTGCAGGGCGTAAAACACCAAGCCGACCAGGGCCAACGGCGCAATCGCGAAACCGATGACAATGCGTTGAGCCGTGGTTAATTGCTTCATTCTGATAATCCCTGATGAAAGCCTGCCCAACATGGGCAGCATCTATAAAAATCCTGTGGAGGGCGTGCATCACCCTCGCAGTACAAACGCGGGAAATAACTCCCGCAGGCGGCCCCATAGTTCAGGCAGCGATGCCTGTACCGGCGCGCTCGCCAATTGCGGATCGAGCATGCTGGCCGTGCGCACCATCTGTACGGCGAAGCGCGTCACACCACGGGCTTGCAAACGCTGGGCCAGACGCAGCA
The DNA here is from genome assembly GCF_036688725.1 of Pseudomonas lactucae. NCBI lineage: Bacteria > Pseudomonadati > Pseudomonadota > Gammaproteobacteria > Pseudomonadales > Pseudomonadaceae > Pseudomonas > Pseudomonas lactucae. Next base: position 14,808 of record NZ_JAQQPT010000019.1, read on the forward strand.
AGCGTGGCGGGTCGATCAGGTGCCAGTGCACCGTGGTGCGGCATTCGTACTCCACGCCACTGGCCAACAAGGTGTCGAGGCTGCGCCAGTTGGCGGCGCCGCTGCCCCTGACCTGGGTGATCAATTGGCAGTCCTCGGCCAGGGCCTTGACATCAAACCCCACCCAGTCGGCATGACGCAGCGCGTTGGCAAAACCGGCCGGTTTGATTCCCGCGCTGTGCAGGCCGATGCGAAAGCCCATGGTCCGCACTTCATCCATGGCCGCCGGCAGGCCTTCCTGCAGGGTCGGCTCGCCGCCGCTGAACACCACGGCGTCAAGCAGATCCTGGCGCCGTTGCAGAAACAGCAATACCCGGCGCCAATCCACCTCCGTGCTTGCGCGCGGTGGGATCAGGTCCGGGTTGTGGCAGTAACGACAGCGCCAGGCACAGCCCTGGCAAAACAGCACGCAGGCGAGCATGCCGGGGTAGTCGAGGGTGGTCAGAGGCACCAGGCCCCCGACCCGTAGCGCTCGACTCATTGGCGCCCGGCCACAGCGGCCGCTTCGGTGAAATGCACACGCTCTTTGTGCTCGGACTGTTTGCCGGGGTTGAACGCCGAGACTGGCCGGTGATAACCCATCACCCGGGTCCAGACTTCGCAGCGCTGACGTTGTGGTTGGGATGCTTGCATGGTGAATCTCCTTGCGGGTTGGGAAAACGCTTTATCGCGCAGCAGCCAGTGCCAGGACTTCGTCGCACTTGGGGCAGAACTCGTGCTCGCCGGCCAGGTAGCCGTGCACCGGGCAAATCGAGAACGTCGGAGTGATCGTCAGGTACGGCAAGCGGAAACGTCCCAGGGCTTTGCGCACCAATTGCTTGCAGGCCTGGGCCGAGGAAATCTGCTCGGCCATGTACAGGTGCAACACGGTGCCGCCGGTGTATTTGCATTGCAGTTCATCTTGCAGCTCCAGGGCTTCGAACGGGTCCTGGGTAAAGCCCACCGGCAGTTGCGACGAGTTGGTGTAGTACGGCGCGAGATCGCTGCCGGCCTGCAGGATGTCCGGGTAGCGCTTGCGGTCTTCCTTGGCGAAGCGGTAAGTGGTGCCCTCGGCCGGGGTGGCTTCGAGGTTGTAGAGGTGGCCGGTTTCTTCCTGGAAACGCAGCAGCGTGGCGCGCACATGGTCGAGCAATTTGAGCGCAAAGGCGCGGCCCTGCTCGGTGTGCATGCCCTGCTCGTCACTGCTGAAATTGCGCAGCATCTCGTGCATGCCGTTGAGGCCGATGGTGGAGAAGTGATTGCGCAAGGTGCCCAGGTAACGCTTGGTGTAGGGGTAAAGACCGGCGTCCATATGGTGCTGGATCACCTTGCGCTTGACCTCCAGGCTTTCCATGGCCATGTCCATCAGGCTGTCCAGGCGCTGCAGCAGGCCCGAAGTGTCGCCCTTGAACAGATAGCCCAGGCGCGCGCAGTTGATCGTCATCACCCCCAGGCTGCCGGTCTGCTCCGCCGACCCGAACAAGCCACCGCCACGCTTGAGTAACTCACGCACGTCCAGTTGCAGGCGACAGCACATCGAACGCACCTGGTTGGGCTGCATATCGGAATTGAGGAAGTTCTGGAAATACGGCAGGCCATAACGTGCGGTCATCTCGAACAGGCGGTCGGCGTTGTCACTGTCCCAGGGAAAATCATGGGTGATGTTGTAGGTGGGGATCGGAAAGGTGAACACCCGCCCCTTGGCATCGCCGGCCTGCATCACTTCGATATAGGCGCGGTTGATCAGCTCCATCTCGGCCTGCAGGTCGCCGTAGGCAAACGGCATTTCCTCGCCGCCGATCACCGGGATTTGCTCGCGCAGATCCTGCGGGCACACCCAGTCGAAGGTCAGGTTGGTAAACGGCGTCTGGGTGCCCCAGCGCGACGGTACGTTGAGGTTGTAGATGAACTCCTGCACCGCCTGGCGCACCTCGGCGTAGCTCAGTTGATCCTTGCGCACGTAGGGCGCCAGGTAAGTGTCGAACGAACTGAACGCCTGCGCGCCGGCCCATTCGTTTTGCAGGGTGCCGAGGAAGTTGACCATCTGCCCCAGGGCGCTGCTCAAATGCTTGGGCGGCCCCGCTTCGACGCGACCCGGCACGCCATTGAGGCCCTCGTGCAACAACGAACGCAGCGACCAGCCGGCGCAGTAGCCGGCGAGCATGTCCAGGTCATGGATGTGCAGATCCGCCTCACGGTGAGCGCGGCCGATCTGCTCGCTGTAGACCTCGTCGAGCCAATAATTGGCGGTGACCTTGCCCGCCACGTTCAGTACCAGCCCGCCGAGGGAATAGCCCTGGTTGGCATTGGCCTGCACGCGCCAGTCTTCGCGGTCGAGGTATTCGTTCATCGAAGTGGCGACTTCCACCAGGGTCTTGCGGTCGCGGCGCAGGCGACCGTGTTGTTCGCGGTAGACGATGTAGGCGCGCATGGACAGGAAGTAGCCGGCGTCCATCAATACGCGTTCGACGCTGTCCTGGATTTGCTCGACGTCCAGGTGGTCGATGCTCCTCAGGCGGGCCAGGACGGCGCCCAGTAACAGGTCGACGTCGGCCTCTTGGTACTCGCCGGTTGCGGTGCCGGCGGCGATCAGGGCCTGGCGGATTTTTTCGGGGTTGAAGGGGGCCAGGCTGCCGTCGCGTTTGTGTAGGTGGGTGCTGATCAGCGGGGTGAGCGTGCTTTGCATTTTCCGGGCTCCGAGCACTATATGTAGTGGCTTTAAGATTTATAGACACAAGATGCAGTGAGGTTACGGAAAATAGGGTGGGCTTCCCTTGATTGGGGTCAAGGTTTTTTGATTGGGGGGATATCCGTTATTTGGGTAACGGCCGCCTAGGGTTCCGCCCTTACGGCGGGTCACTTTTGGAAAAGAGCCCCAAAGGTGACCCGCTGTAAGAGCGGAACCGCCAGCCGCCGTTACCGAAGTAATGGATATGTACTCGGTCCCACAACACTCCTCACCCCCCACTCATATTCATAAAACGCACCACCTGCACCTCCCCATCCCCCCTGAAATCATGCCGCAAAGGCTTGCCCCTCAACCCCCGAACCAACGCTTCAACCAACGGCCCATCCTCCAACGGATACCGACGCAACAACCCCCGAAAATCCACCGCTTCCTCCTGCCCCAGACACAACAACAACTGCCCCTCAACCGTCATCCGCACCCGATTGCAACTGCCACAAAAATTATGCGAATTAGGCGAAATAAACCCGATGCGGGTCCCAGGATGCCGCGCCAAGCGCACATACCGCGCCGGGCCGCCGCTGTTCTCGGTGCTATCCACCAACCCGTGCTCCCGGGCGATCACCGCGCGCACTTCGTCACTGGAGCAAAACGTCTCCCCGCGCGAGCGCCCCACATCCCCCAGGGGCATTTCCTCGATGAAACTGATGTCGATCCCCTGCTCAATGGCATACCGCACCAACGCCGGCACTTCATCAAAATTGCGCCCCTTCATCACCACGCAGTTGAGCTTGACCCGCTCGAACCCCGCCTCCCGCGCCGCTTCGATCCCGTTCAGCACCTGGCGCAAATCACCGTTACGGGTAATCGCGCGAAAGCGCTCAGGGTCCAGACTATCCAGGCTGATATTCATGCGTTTGACCCCCGCCTCCACCAACGGCCGGGCCAATCGCGCCAGCTGCGAGCCATTGCTGGTCATCACCAGTTCACGCAGCCCCGGCAACGCGGCGATGTTGCGGCACAAGCCGACAATGCCAGGGCGGATCAGCGGTTCGCCGCCGGTAAGACGGATCTTGCGCACGCCCTGGCCGACGAACAACGCAGCCAGGCGCTGCAGCTCTTCCAGGGTCAACACCTGTTGGCGCGGCAGGAAGGTCATGTTTTTCGCCATGCAGTACACACAGCGAAAATCACAGCGGTCGGTCACCGACAGGCGCAGGTAATCGATGGAGCGGCCCACACCATCCACCAGGCTCATGTCACTGCACCAGCGGCGAGTCGGCGCCCTGCAGCGCAATGCCGCGGATGTCCGCCGCGCCGATCAGGGTTTGCAGGTACTGCACCAATGCCTTCTGCCAGACGCCCTGTTGCAGCTGGGTGCGAATGGCCACCGCCACCGCTTCGTAGGGCAACGGCTGGCCTTCGATACGCTGGTCGACGCTGATCACATGCCAGCCATAACGGCTCTCCAAGGGTTTGCCGGCCAGGCCCGGCGCCAGAGTGAACAGCTGGCGCTCCAGCTCCGGCACGGTCTGGCCCTTGCTCACCTGGCCCAGCGAACCGCCCTGGGCCTTGGACGGGCACGCCGAATACTTGAGGGCCAGTTCGGCAAACTGGCCCGGCTGCTCTTCCAGGCTCAGCAGCAAGACTTCTGCCTGGCTGTGCGCCAGATCGCGCGCCTCGATGTCGTCCGGCGCGCATTCGAGCAGGATGTGCCGCACCGCCAACAACGGCGCACTGTGGAAACGTCCCCGGTTGTTGTCGAAGTAACGCAGGCAGGTGGCCTCGTCGCACTCGGGCACCTTGACCTCGCGCTCCAGCAGCAAACGCGTGGCCGCTTCCTCTTCGTTTTCACCGGGGGCGATGTCCACCGCCAGGCCCAGCTCGGCAATCCGCTGCTGCAACAGCTCGCGGATCACCAGAGCGCGGGCGGCCAGGTACACCGCCGCCTCGCGGCTTTCGGCCGGGTGATATTGCAACTCCAGGGCCATCGCCTCAGGCGTCACCGGCACGCCGTTGACGCTGATGATCGGCCACTCCTGTTCACTGCTGGCAATCAACTCAGGCTCAAGCGGCACCGCGACTTCAACCACCGCCTCTTTGGCCGACGAGCCGCAACCGCCGCTGCCACCATTGCCACCACCACATCCGCATCCATTGGTCATGTTGTTCTCCTCACTTCTGCCGCACGATTTGATAACGACGCCCCAGGTACCAGATCGGCGCGCTGACCATGTGCACCAGGCGGGTAAACGGGAACAGCACGAACAGGGTCAAACCCAGCGCCACATGGGACTTGTAGATCAGCGACACCGGCGTGATCGCCTCGGCCGCCTGCACAGGCCGCAACAGCACCACGTTCTGCGCCCAGTCGGCGAGCATCACCATCACCGAGCCGTCCATATGGCCGGTGGAGGCCACGATGGTCAGCAAGCCCAGCAGCAATTGCGCCAGCAACACCAGCAGGATCAGAATGTCCGACGGGCTCGATGTGGCCCGTACCCGTGGATCACCCAGGCGGCGCTTGACCAGCATCAACAGGCCCACCAGACACAGCAGGCCGAAGAAGCCGCCGGAGACCATCGCCAGCAACTGCTTGTTCTCAGTGCTGATCACATGGTGATAGACCGACGCCGGGGTCAGCAGGCCGACAAAATGCCCGGCCAGTACGAACAGCACGCCGATATGGAAGAAGTTGCTCGCCACGCGCATGCCACGGTTGTTGAGCATCTGGCTGGAGCCGGCCTTCCAGGTGTACTGCGACAGGTCGAACCGCGCCCAACTGCCCAACAAACAAATGGCCAGGGCCACATACGGATACACCCCGAATACCAGCAAATTCCACTTAGACATTACCCACCTCCCCGGCTGGCGCTGCGGCCCGGCCTTCTTGCTGAAAATCCACCCAGTGCAACGGCACCGCGCTTTCTTCGCGGGCCTTGCCCGGCGCGCTCGGTAACGAACTGCAGCGGTCCTGCTGCTCGGCCTGCATAAAGTCCACCGCTTCCTCTTCCCAGATTTTGTCCAGGGCTTCGAGGGAGTCGTCACGCGGCTCGGCAGCGACCTGGGCACGCAGTTCGGCCACGGCCTGGTGCGGCTCGGCGCCGGCGATCTGCAACAGCGCACGGAAGCAGCTGGCATAGCCGCTCTCACGCTCGTCCAGCCGTGCGGCGAGCAACGCCAACAGATGCGCCACATCCGCCAGGCCCTCGCGGGCCTCGATGTCTTCACGGGTGGAGAGGAACTCCAGGTACAGCGGGATGTAGTCCGGCAGCTCCTTGACGCCGATGGCAAAGCCGGCCTCTTGGTACTGGGCCATCATGTCGACCATGGCCTGGCCCCGGTCGCGGGATTCGCCGTGCACGTGTTCGAACAACAACAGCGACAGCGAACGCCCCCGACCAAACAGCGCGCCGTAGTGTTCCTGGCCATCCATCAGGTCATTGGCGCAGATCAGCTCCAGCAGCTCGAACAACGCACCGCGCTGCTTGGGGCTGATTTCCCGCGATTCGAGAATCGCCTGTTCCAATTCGTCGCGGCCGTTCACCAGGGTCTCGGTGGGGTAATCCAGCAGCAGCGAAATCACTTTAAGAATGCGCATGGCTCAGTCCTCCCAGATCTGTACGGTTTTGAGCACGTCGCGGCGATTGGCCTTCTTGGCGCCGAACATGTTGGTGTCGGAACTGCCGCTGCAACCGCTGCCGAAGCTGAACCCACAACCGGAGCGCTCGGCGAACGCGTCGCTCATGGCGTCTTCGCGGTGCGCGCTGGGCACCACAAAACGGTCTTCATAGTTGGCGATGGCCAGGTAGCGGTACATCTCTTCCACCTGTTCCACACTCAGGCCGACGTCTTCGAGCACTTGCAGGTCCTGCACCCCATCGACTTGCTGGGAGCGCTTGTAGGCACGCATGGCCAACAGGCGTTTGAGCGCACGCTTGACCGGTTTTTCATCGCCGGCGGTGAGCATGTTCGCCAGGTAACGCAGCGGAATACGCAGGCTGTCGACATCCGGGATCACCCCGTTCATGCCCACGGTGCCGGCAGCGGCGGCGTTCTGGATCGGTGAGAGTGGCGGCACGTACCAGACCATCGGCAAGGTGCGGTATTCCGGGTGCAGCGGCAGTGCGAGTTTCCAGTCCACGGCCATCTTGTACACGGGCGAGCGCTGGGCCGAGTCGATCACCGACTGCGGCACGCCATCGGCCAGGGCCTGGCGGATCACCGCCGGGTCGTTCGGGTCGAGGAAGATTTCCAGCTGCTTCTCGTACAGGTCCTGCTCACTGGCGGTGCTGGCCACTTCACTGATGCGGTCGGCGTCATACAGCAGCACGCCGAGATAACGAATGCGGCCGACGCAGGTTTCGGCGCACACAGTGGGCATGCCGGCTTCGATACGCGGGTAACAGAAGATGCACTTCTCGGACTTGCCGCTCTTCCAGTTGAAGTAGATTTTCTTGTACGGGCAGCCGCTGATGCACATGCGCCAGCCGCGGCATTTCTCCTGGTCGATCAGCACGATGCCGTCTTCTTCGCGCTTGTAGATCGCACCGCTCGGGCACGACGCCGCGCACGCCGGGTTCAGGCAGTGCTCGCACAGGCGTGGCAGGTACATCATGAAGGTGTTTTCGTACTCACCGTAAATGTCGGCCTGGATCTGGTCGAAGTTCTTGTCCTTGCGCCGCTTGGCAAACTCGGTGCCGAGGATTTCTTCCCAGTTGGGGCCCCACTCGATCTTTTGCATGCGCTTGCCCGACACCAGCGAACGCGGGCGTGCGGTGGGCTGGTGCTCGCCCAGGGGCGCGGTGTGCAGGTGCTGGTAGTCGAAATCGAACGGCTCATAGTAGTCGTCCAGGCTCGGCAGGTCGGGGTTGGCGAAGATGTTCGCCAGCACGCGGAACTTGCCGCCGATGCGCGGGTTGATCGAGCCGTTGGCGTTGCGCACCCAACCGCCCTTCCACTTGTCCTGGTTTTCCCATTCTTTGGGGTAACCGATACCGGGCTTGGATTCGACGTTGTTGAACCAGGCGTATTCCATGCCTTCACGGCTGGTCCACACGTTTTTGCAGGTGATCGAGCAGGTGTGGCAGCCGATGCATTTGTCCAGGTTCAGCACCATGCCGATCTGTGAGCGAATCTTCATCTCAGTTCTCCTCGATATCGGTCGGCAATGGGCGCGGCAGGTCATCGCCGCTGGAGCCATCGAGCCAGTCGACCTTGGCCATCTTGCGCACCACGACGAATTCATCGCGGTTGCAACCGACCGTGCCGTAATAGTTGAAGCCGTAGGCCTGCTGGGCGTAGCCACCGATCATGTGGGTGGGCTTGAGCACCACGCGGGTCACCGAGTTATGGTGGCCGCCACGGGTCTTGGTGGTTTCCGAACCTGGCACATTCACGATGCGTTCCTGGGCGTGGTACATCATCACCATGCCTTCCTTGACGCGCTGGCTGACCACCGCACGGGCGGTGAGCGCGCCGTTGACGTTGAAGCATTCGATCCAGTCGTTGTCCTCGATGCCGGCGCGCTTGGCGTCGATTTCCGAGAGCCACACAATCGGCCCGCCACGGCTCAGGGTGAGCATCAACAGGTTGTCGCTGTAGGTGCTGTGGATGCCCCACTTCTGGTGCGGGGTGATCCAGTTCAGCACGATCTCGGTCTCGCCATTGCTGCGCTTGCCCTTCACGCCTTCGATGGTGCGGGTGTTGACCGGTGGCCGATAGCTCATCAACTGCTCGCCGAACGCCTGCATCCACGGGTGGTCCTGGTAGAACTGCTGGCGACCGGTAATGGTGCGCCATGGGATGTTTTCATGGACGTTGGTGTAGCCTGCGTTGTAGCTCACGTGTTCATCCTCAAGACCCGACCAGGTGGGGCTGGAGATGATTTTGCGCGGCTGCGCCTGGATGTCGCGGAAGCGAATCGCTTCATGGGCCTTGGAGATCGCCAGGTGGCTGTGGTCAATGCCGGTGAATTCCGACAGCGCGGCCCAGGCTTTCAAGGCGACCTTGCCGTTGGTTTCCGGGGCCAGGGACAGGATCACTTCGGCGGCGTCGATGGCGCTGTCGATTTTCGGCCGGCCGTGGCTGATGCCCGCAGCGTTTTCCTGATGGTTGAGCTCGCCGAGGAACTCGACTTCTTCATCGGTGTTCCAGTTGATGCCCTTGCCGCCGTTGCCGAGTTTTTCCAGCATCGGGCCCAGCGAGGTGAATTTCTTGTAGATGTTCGGGTAGTCGCGCTCCACCACTGCCATGTTCGGCGCGTTCTTGCCCGGCACCGGCGCCACACCGGCGCTTTTCCAGTCGGTGCCGCCGAACGGCTGGGCCAGTTCGCCGACGCTGTCGTGCATCAGCGGCACGGTGACCAGGTCTTGCTCCACGCCCAGGTGGCCAACCGACATGGCCGAGAAGGCCTTGGCGATGCCCTTGTAGATTTCCCAGTCCGAACGCGACTCCCACGCCGGGTCGATGGCCGCCGACAACGGGTGGATGAACGGGTGCATGTCCGAGGTGTTCATGTCGTCTTTTTCGTACCAGGTGGCGGTCGGCAAAACGATATCGGAATACACACAGGTGGAGGACATGCGGAAGTCCAGGGTGGTCACCAGGTCGAGCTTGCCGATGGCGCCGTCGTCGACCCACTCGGCCTCGGTGGGCTTGCTTTCGCCGCCAAAGCCGATGTCTTCGTTCATCACCCCGTTCCTGGTGCCCAACAGGTACTTGAGCATGTACTCATGGCCCTTGCCCGAGGAGCCGAGCAGGTTGGAGCGCCAGATAAACATGTTGCGCGGGAAGTTAACCGGGCTGTCCGGCTGCTCGCAGGCAAAGCGCAAGGTGCCGTCCTGCCAGGATTTGACCACGTAGTCTTTGGGCGTCATGCCGGCGGCGGCCGCGTCACGGCAGATGTGCAGCGGGTTGGTGTTGAGCTGCGGTGCACTCGGCAACCAGCCGGCGCGTTCGGCGCGGATGTTGTAGTCCAGCGCGTGGGTGGGGAACTGCGACTTGTCCGCCAGGGGCGAGAGCACGTCGTGCATGTTCATCTTCTCGTGGCGCCACTGGGAGCTGTGGCCGTAGAAGAAGCTGGTGCCGTTCATCTGGCGTGGCGGGCGGTTCCAGTCCAGGCCGAAGGCCAGCGGCAGCCAGCCGCATTGCGGGCGCAGTTTTTCCTGGCCGACGTAGTGGGCCCAGCCGCCGCCGGTCTGGCCGACACAACCGCAGAGCATGAGCATGTTGATCAGCCCGCGGTAGTTCATGTCCATGTGGTACCAGTGGTTCATCGCCGCGCCGACGATGATCATCGAACGGCCACGGGTCTTGTCAGCGTTGTCGGCGAACTCGCGGGCGATCTGGATGGCTTTCTCGCGGCTCACGCCGGTGATCGCTTCCTGCCACGCCGGGGTGCCGGGCACGCTGGCATCGTCGTAGTCCTTGGCCACGTTGTGGCCGCCCAGGCCACGGTCGATGGCCAGGTTGGCGGCGGACAAGTCGAACACCGTGGCGACCTTGGCCACCGAGCCGTCGGCCAGGGTCACGTTGTGCACCGGCACGCGACGGTACTGCACCGCCTCGCCGGCCACGTGCTGGAAGTGTTCCTGGACTTCGCCGGCAAAATACGGGAAGGCCACTTCGGCGACGTCGTCACCGATCAGGCTGAGTTTGAGGTCGATAGCGCGGCCTTCACCGCCCTCCTTGGCGAGGATGTTCCACTTGCCCTTCTCGCCCCAGCGGTAGCCGATGGAGCCTTGTGGCGAGACCAACTCGCCGCTCTCATCGAGGGCGATGGTTTTCCATTCCGGGTTGTTGTCCTGGCCGAGGTTGCCGGTGAGGTCCGAGGCGCGCAGGAAGCGGTCGGGCTGGAAACCGGCGCCCGGTGCAAAACCGGTCATTGGCTTGAGCATCACCAGCACCGGCAGGTCGGTAAAGCGCTTGGCGTAATCGGTGAAATACGCGCTCGGTTTATCCAGGTGAAATTCCTTGAAGATCACATGGTTGAAGGCCTGGGCCAACGCGGCGTCGGTGCCCTGCTTGGGGTTGAGCCACAGGTCGGTGAGCTTGGCCACTTCCGAGTAGTCAGGGGTGATGGCCACGGTCTTGGTGCCCTTGTAGCGCACCTCGGTGAAGAAGTGTGCGTCGGGGGTGCGGGTCTGCGGGACGTTGGAACCCCAGGCGATGATGTAATTGGAGTTGTACCAGTCGGCCGATTCCGGCACGTCGGTCTGCTCGCCCCACACCATCGGCGAGGCCGGTGGCAGGTCGCAGTACCAGTCGTAGAAACTCAGGCACACGCCGCCGATCAGCGACAGGTAACGCGAACCCGCCGCATAGCTGACCATCGACATGGCCGGGATCGGCGAGAAGCCGACGATGCGGTCCGGGCCGTATTGCTTGATGGTGTAGACGTTGGAGGCGGCGATGATCTCGTTGACCTCCTCCCAGTTGGAGCGAATGAAACCGCCCATGCCACGCTTGCTCTTGTAGGCGTCGGCCTTGACCTTATCCTCGACGATGCTCGCCCACGCCTCGACCGGCGAAAGGGTCTGGCGCGCTTCACGCCACAACTTGAGCAGCGGCTTGCGGATCTTCGGGTACTTGAGCCGGTTGGCGCTGTAGATGTACCAGCTGTAGCTCGCGCCACGCGGGCAGCCGCGCGGCTCGTGGTTGGGCAGGTCATTGCGGGTGCGCGGGTAGTCGGTCTGCTGGGTTTCCCAGGTGATCAGGCCGTTCTTCACGTAGATCTTCCACGAGCACGAGCCGGTGCAGTTCACACCGTGGGTGGAGCGCACGATCTTGTCGTACTGCCAGCGCGAACGGTAGACGTTTTCCCAATCGCGGGACTCTTTGCGGGTCTCGCCGTGACCGTCGGAGAATTCGTTTTGCTTGCGGTTGAAGAACCGCAGTTGATCCAACAAGTGACTCATGGTGCTTTCCTCATCAGGCGTGCGGGGTGCGTTGCCCCGCGAATTCGTGGTCGATCAGCAGGGTGTGGCGCAGCCTTTGCGGGCGTACCACCACCAGGTCACGACGATGCAGCTCAGGTAGAAACCGACAAACATGTAGAAGGCCATGGCAGGGCTGCCGGTGGCGGCCATGGACGTGCCGAAGGACTTGGGAATGAAGAACGCGCCGAACGCGCCCATGGCCGAGCTGAAGCCCAGCACGGCGGCGGATTCCTTGCCGGCGTCTTTGAGGGCTTGTTCGCGCACCGCCGCCGGTTTGCCGGCGCTGGCTTTTTCATGCTGGGTACGGAAGATCACCGGGATCATGCGGAAGGTAGAGCCATTGCCCACGCCGGTGGTGATGAACAGCAGCATGAACATGCCGAGGAAGCCGTAGAAGCTGCCGCCCTGCCCGTTCTGCGGCAGAAAGTGCAGCACGCCGAAGACCATCGCGATAATCAGCACGAAGTTCCACAAGGTCACCCGCGCACCGCCGAGCTTGTCCGCCAGCCAGCCGCCCAACGGGCGTACCAGCGCACCGACCAGCGGGCCGAGGAAGGCGAATTTGAGTGCAACCACGTCGGGAAACGAGGTCTTGATCAGCAGCGGAAAGGCCGCCGAGAAGCCGATGAACGAACCGAAGGTTGCCAGGTACAACCAGCACATCAGCCAGTTGTGCTTGCGCTTGAAGATCACCGCCTGCTCGCTGAACGATGCACGCGCGCTGGACAGGTCATTCATGCCGAACCAGGCCGCCACGGTGACGGCGAGAATGAACGGCACCCAGATAAACCCGGCGTTCTGCAACCAGAGTTGACTGCCATCCGGCAAGGTCTGCGGTTGCCCACCCATCAGGCCGAACACGCCGAACGTGATCACCAGCGGCACGCAGAACTGCATCACCGACACGCCCAGGTTACCCAGGCCGGCATTCAGGCCCAGCGCGGTGCCTTGCTGCGACTTGGGGTAGAAGAAGCTGATATTGGACATGCTCGAGGCGAAGTTGCCGCCGCCGAAACCGCAGAGCAAGGCGATCAGCACGAAAACGCTGTACAGGGTGTTGGGGTCTTGCACCGCGAAGCCCATCCACAGCGACGGCAGCAGCAAGGACGCGGTGCTCAGCGCCGTCCAGCGGCGCCCGCCGAAGATCGGCACCATGAACGAGTAGAACACCCGCAAGGTGGCGCCGGACAATCCCGGCAGCGCGGCCAGCCAGAACAGTTGGTCGGTGGTGAAGGTAAAGCCGATGGCGTTGAGGCGCACGATCACCGTGCTCCAGACCATCCATACGGCGAAGGCCAGCAGCAGCGCGGGAATCGAGATCCACAGGTTGCGGGTCGCGGTCTTTTTGCCGCTGGCGCCCCAGAACGCCGGGTCTTCAGGGCGCCAGTCGTGGATCACCGGGCCCGAGGTGGGCTTTTGTGCGATGGACATGATTATTCTCCTTGAAGAGAGGGCTTGCCGAGCAACGGCTGTTTGCGAACTTCGCTGAGGTACATCCAGGTCAGGGACACCCAGACCACGCCGTACATCAACATGAAGCAGGAGGAGCGCACGCCGGTGAGGTCCACCAGGGCGCCGAACAGGATCGGCAGCACAAAGCCGCCCAGACCACCGGCCAGGCCGACGATGCCGGACACCGCGCCCATGTTCTGTGGGTAGTCATTGGCGATGTACTTGAACACCGAGGCCTTGCCGAACGCGAAGGCGATGCCCATCACAAACAGCAGCACGGTGAACAGCGTGGCGTTGAGGCCGATGTGAAAGTCGAGGGGACCGTTGACGGTCTGCACCTGCAATTGCGTCTGCGGGTAGCTGAGCAGGAACAGGCAGATCCAGCTCACCCACAGCACCCACCAGGTCACGCTCTGGGCGCCCCAGCGGTCGGACATCCAACCGCCCACCGCGCGCAGTACGCCGCCAGGCAGGGAAAAACACGCGGCCAGCAGCGCGGCGCTTTGCAGGCTGAAACCGTATTCCTGCACGTAGTACTTGGTCATCCACAGCGCCAGGGCCACATAGCCGCCGAACACAATCGAGTAGTACTGGCAGTAGCGCCACACGGCCGGGTCCTTGAGGCACAGCAACTGCTGGCGCAGGGTGGCACCGCCGGCGCTGCGGTGGGTTTTGTCTTCGCTGGTGAGAAACCAGAACAACAACGCGGTGATAAACAGGATCGCGCCAAACACCTTGGGCACCAGGTGCCAGGTGCCCAGGGCGATCAGCGCCGGGGCGAGAAACTTGGTCACCGCGGCCCCGGCATTGCCGGCGCCGAACACGCCCATGGCAAAGCCCTGGTTCTCTTTGTCGAACCACTTGGCGACATAGGCGATGCCCACCGAAAACGAGCCGCCGGCCAGGCCGACAAACAACCCCAGCACCAGGAACTGCCAATAGGCGGTGGCGTAGGTGATCAGGTACAACGGCAGCACGCAGGCAAGCATCAACAGGAAGAACACGATGCGCCCGCCGAAGCGGTCGGTGAGCAGCCCCAGGGGCAGACGCACCAGTGAGCCAGTCAGCACCGGGGTGGCGGCCAGCAGGCCGAACTGGGTTTCGTTGAGTTGCAGCAGCTCTTTGATCGGCACGCCCAGCACGGCGAACATCATCCAGACCATAAAGCAGACGGTGAACGCCAAGGTGCTCATGCCCAGCACCAGGCCTTGTCTCACACGGGGTTGAGTCACGGTATGCGCTCCAGAAAGTGATTCCATGAGCGCAGGTTAGGGGCGGCACCCCCGTGGAACTTGACCCAGATCAACGTCGACCCTGGGGGTATGGGGCTATGCTGGCCCCGTCTACCTCCAAGGAGGTAGACGCAACAACAAGAGAAAGCCTTTATTTATCAATGGATTGATCTCTTGTGCCGGCTTTTATCCGTGGGAGGGTGCGCCGGCAATTCTTTAGAGGTAGGACGCCAGGGAAGGCTGTGTTCAGCCCCTTTTCCCGTGCCTGGTGCAACCATGCTGCTTTGCTGCCTCCTTCGATTACGCCGCCATGTTTGACTGGCTGCGCAGTTCCCTGCCCGCCCGCGCCGGCCTGGCGGTTATCCTGATCGCTGTCCTCGCCCTGGCCAGTTCCTTGAGCGCAGGTTTGATCGCCTGGTTCAGCCAGGGTGATGCCGCCGCGATCAACACCGCCGGTTCCGTGCGCATGGAGACCTACCACCTCAGCTGGAAGCTCGCCGCCGGTGCACCGGCTGACGAAATTGACGCCATCACCCAAAGCCTGCAAGGCCGCCTGGACAGCCAATCCCTCAAGGCGGTGCTCGAAGACGGACCGCGCGGCGCACTGTTGCAGAGTTACCAACAAATCCAGCAACGCTGGCACGACGAGTTGCGCCCGGCCCTGGCACGCGGTGACAGCCTGTTGTTCCAAGCCAACGCACCGGCCTTCGTCGAACAACTCAACCGTTTCGTCAGCCTGTTGCAGCAACACAGCGAACAGAAACAGAGCTGGCAGCAAGGCATTCAGGGCCTGGCGCTGTTCAGCACCCTGATCATCCTGCTGCTGGGCCTGTATGAATTGCAGTACGGGGTGGTCAGCCCCCTGGAAGAACTGGTGCACGCCACCCGGCGCTTTCGTGACGGCGACTTCCAGACCCGCGTCAACCATCGTTCCGAGGACGAACTGGGGCAACTGGCCCTGAGTTTCAATGCCATGGCCGAGACCATCGAGGCTTCCCACCGCACCCTGGAAAGCCAGGTGCAACTCAAGACCCTCAACCTGCAACAAGCCAACGCCGCCCTCGAATTGCTCTACCAGAGCAGCCGCAGCCTGGCCACGCGCCTGGCCAACGCCGAAGGCCTCGATGAACTGATCCGGCGCTTCCAGACACGCCTGCCGGGGCTGCGCCTGTCGCTGTGCCTGCAAGGTCACTTCCTCGCGCCGGCCCAGCAGATGCTTGCCCTGCACGGCGGCGACAGCCGCAACGTGTGCGCCATCGGCGATTGCGCCAGTTGCCAGAAACACAAAGTCGCGCCACCCCAGGTGTTCAGCATCAGTAACCAGGGCTCGGAACTGGGCGAACTCAAGGCCCACTTCATCGACGGTCATGCGCCTCAGGCCTGGGAGCAACAACTGATCCAGGCCCTGGCCAACCTGATCGGCACCTCGCTGTCGCTCAAGCGCCAACGCGAGCAGGACCACCGCCTGCTGCTGCTCGACGAACGCACCATCATCGCCCGCGAACTGCACGACTCCCTGGCCCAGGCGCTGTCCTACATGAAACTGCAAGTGAGCCGCATGCAAACCCTGATCCGCCGTGGCGAACCGGTGGAAACCCTGGCCACCGTCACCGGCGAACTGCGCGATGGCCTGAACAACGCCTATCGCCAACTGCGCGAATTGCTCACCACCTTCCGCCTGCAGATCAACGACGCCGGGCTCGTGCGGGAACTGTCGGACACCGCCGAAGAATTCTCCCGACGCGGCGAGTTCCAGGTGCACCTGCATGTGGATGCCCTGGCCTTCCAACTGTCGGCCAGCGAACAGATCCACCTGTTGCAGATCACCCGCGAGGCCTTGTCCAACTGCCTGCGCCACGCCCATGCCCAGAACGCCTGGCTGCAACTGCGCCAGGTCGGCGAAACCGTGAGCCTGAGCATCGAAGACGACGGTCGCGGCTTCAGCGGCGACATTGACCGGCGCGAACACCACGGCCTGACCATCATGGACGAACGCGCCCGCAGCCTGCGCGGCAACCTCGACATCAGCCCCCGCGAGCCCCAGGGCACCCGCGTGCACCTGCGTTTCCAGCCGGAATTTCTCGGCCACTCCCTACAAGGCACCGCCTCATGAACACCGCCACGCGCCACCGTATCCTGCTGGTCGACGATCACCCGATGATGCGCCGCGGCATGCGCCAGATCCTCGAACTGGAAGACGACCTGCAGGTGGTCGGCGAAGCCGGTAACGGCCAGGAAGCCCTCGACCAGATCGATGCCGTGCAACCGGACCTGATCCTGCTGGACAACAACATGCCGCACATGAACGGCCTGGAAACCCTGCGCCGCCTGCGCGCCATGCACTACGGCGGCAAGGTATTGCTGTTTACCGTGTCCGACGCCGAGGACGACATCCGCGACGCGTTGCGCCTGGATGCCAATGGCTACCTGCTCAAGGATATGGAGCCGGAGTTGGTGGTGGAATTCATCCGTGATGCGCTACGGGGCGCGCTGGTGATCAGCCCTGGGCTGACCCGTGTGCTGGCGCAGGCCTTGCGTTCACCGCAGCCTCATGCGGCGGTGGAATTGACTGAACGCGAGCGTCAGGTGTTGAAGACGATTGCCGGGGGGTACAGCAACAAGGTGATCGGGCATAAGCTGGGGATTACGGAGGGCACGGTGAAGGTGCATGTGAAGAATCTGCTGCATAAGCTGGGGTTGCGATCGCGGGTGGAAGCGGCGGTTTGGGCGATGGAGCATTTGCGGCAGGTGGGGTGACGGGGGTATCAAAAATGTGGGAGCGGGCCTGCTCCCGATGGCAGTGGGTCAGCAACAGATACATTCACTGACACTCCCTCATCGGAGAAGTCGAATCGTCGCACCGCCCCTCCCACACTGGAACTGCGTTTGTAGACCAATCCCCCCAAGAGGTACTCCCACGGAGGCATATCCCCAGGCATCGGCCACGCCCTACCATGCCGGCAACGGAGGCCCCATGCTAACCCACCCGCACATCGTCCTGACCCTACGCCGTCACCCATTGTTCAGCCAACTCCCGGAAAAAACCTTCCAGGATGTCTGCACCCTGGCCAACCTCAAGCGCCTGCCCGGTCACACCCCGCTGATGCATCAGGGCGACGCCGCCGAGCGGTTTTTCCTGTTGGTCAGCGGCCAGATCAAACTGCACCGCGTGACGGGTGAGGGCCAGGAACACCTGGTGGAAATCATCCAACCCGGCCAGACGTTCGCCGAGGCGCTGCTGTTCACCCAGGCCAAGGCCTACCCGGTGAGCGCCACCGCGCTCAAGGACAGTGTGCTGGTGAGCGTCGCCGGCGAACACTATCGCCGTGCTCTGGAAGATCAACCGAAAATCTGCCTGGCAATCCTGGCCGGCATGAGTATCCACCTGCACCAACGGCTGCAGGACATCGACACCCTGACTCTGGCCAACGCCAGCCGGCGGGTGATCAATTTTCTGTTCCAGGAGCGCGATAGCCGCAGTGGCGACGTATTGCTGCAAGTGCCCAAGCGCCTGGTGGCGTCGAAGCTGGGGATCCAGCCGGAGACGTTTTCGCGGATCCTGCACCGGCTGGTGGAAGGCGGCTTGATCGAGGTGCAACGGCGCACGATTCGCATCGTGCGCGAAGACGCGCTGAGGGCGTATCAGGCCTGAGTGGCCAGCCCACGCCCTGCCCGCTCCAGGTTTCGCCACAGCCACCCCGGCAATACGTCGGGGTCCAGGCTGTCGATCAGGTTTTTCAGCCCCAGCCCCAACTCGGTATCCCCCTCGATCACCAACCGCCGCCGAAAGAACAAGGTGTCCGGGTCTTCCTGCCGACTGGCCAGCAACAGAAACTCGCGCCAGTTGCCGCTGATGCTCACCTGGGCGTCGGCCTGTTGAGCAATACGCAAGCCGTCGCGCGCCAACGTCAGGTACCAGCACAATCCCAGGTCGGGAATGCGCAGACACATCCAGCGCCCGCGCAGCAGGTCGAAACCGCCGTCGCGCAGCGGTTCGGCCAGGCAGCGGTTGAGGGCCTGTTGCAAGGCCAGGCGCTGCACACGAAAGGGAACGCGGCGCACCAGCGGTAACAGGCGATCGGCACTCTTGAGCAACCACTGTTTGCGACTCAACACAGGCCTGCCTCCTCGACCCGCAACATGCCGGCCTGGCCGTGCCAGTAGCCGTTGCAGCCGTCGACGAACAGCGGCGGCATGGCGCCCTGGCGCACCTGATCGAACGCGCGCACCACCTCGACCATACCTTCGGCCCGTGGGCTCAGGCGCAACAGGTCGGCGCCACCGTTGACCAGCGCGGGATAGTCCGCGAGCAGGTTGGTGACCTCGGCCGACATCGTCTGGATCCCGTTCAGGGTGAACAACGCTTGCCCTTCCTGGCTGGTCAGGGCCATGCCGTCGGGGTAGTTGAGGCAGCAGAACTGGCAGTCGTCCTTGGGCCGGTTTTCGGCGCGGGCGGTAAAGCAGCGCGCCGAGTACGCCAGAGGCAAGTGACCGTAGGCGAAGATTTCCACCTCGGGCAATGCGCGGCCGAGTTCACGCACCTGTTGCAGCACATCGACGATCAACGCCTGGGAGCATTCCACCGGCGGCACCCAGCGCTGCATGCCCGCATCGAGCAACTGCACCAGGGCGTGGCCGTTATACAGGTTGAGCGCCGGGCCGCCGACAAAGGGCAACTTGCGCTCGATCAGCATCTGCACCGCGCCCATGTCGTTGGCCTCCACCAGCAGTTCACCGTTGTCGCACAGGCGGCGCAGGCTCGACAGTTCGGAGGCGGCTTCGATCAGCGTGAGGCTCGACAACACGATCTGCGCCTGGCTGCCGGCCTGCAATTCACGTCCCAGGCCCAACCATTGATCCAGCGACAACGCACGGCGTTTGGCGCACACGGTTTCGCCCAGGTAAATCACATCCAGGGGCAAGTCGGCCATGTCGGCATAGAAGCGCCCCAGGTGTTGCTTGTCCCAATAAAACAGCACCGGTCCCAGGCTGAGTTTCATCTGTGTCTCCTCACTGCCATGCACGATGGTAGGCGCCAAGCGTGGTCTGGCTGCCTTCGGATAACCCGGCCAGCACCTGGCGCCATTGGTCCTTGACCACAAAGCTGGCCGGCGCGCTGCGGTGGGCGTCCAGCGCGGCGCGCCAGACTCGGGTGACTTGTTCCACATAGGCCGGGCTGCGTTGCCGGCCTTCGATTTTCACCGCCGCCACGCCGATGGCGCTGAGTTCCGGCAGCAGGTCCAGGGTGTCGAGGCTGGTGGGTTCTTCCAGCGCATGGAAGCGCTTGCCGCCCACCAGGAAGCGGCCTTTGCATAAGGTCGGGTAGCCGGCGGGTTCATCGGGGGTGTAGCGGTCGATCAGCACCTCACTGAGGCGTGCGCTCAGGCCGTCGGCGTCGTCGCTCCAGCGCACCGCCTTGGCCGGCGAGCACACGCCGCACAGGTTGGGCGACTCGCCGGTGATGTAGGAAGACAAATGGCAACGCCCCTCGGCCATGATGCACAGGCTGCCAAAGCCGAACACTTCGATCGGCACCGGGCTGCTCGCCGCCACTTGTTTGACCTGGGCCAGGGACAGCACACGCGGCAACACCGCACGGCGAATGGCATAGCGCTCGGCGTAGAATTTGAGCGCCGCCGCGTGAGTGGCCGAGCCCTGCACCGACAGGTGCAACGCCATCTGCGGATGCCGGCGACTGGCGTAGTCGAGTACGCCGGGGTCGGCGGCGATCAGGGCATCCACGCCGTGGTCCGCCGCGCGGTCGACGGCGCGTTGCCAGCGTGCCCAGATCTTCGGTTGCGGGTAGGTGTTGACCGCCACGTACAGCTTGCGCTGGTGCTGGCGAATAAACGCGACGGCACCGTCGAACTGTTTGTCGTCCATGTTCAGCCCGGCAAAATGCCGGGCATTGGTGTCATCGCGAAACCCCACGTACACCGCATCGGCACCTTGGCGCACGGCGGCTTTGAGGGCGGGCAGGTTACCTGCCGGGCAGACCAGTTGCATGAGTGCTCCTTATTCAAAATCGGCAAACGACAAAAACGCCACCGGCGCGCCCTTGGGCACCTGCTGCTCACGCTCGATGATCACCAGGCCATCGGCCCAACAGGCGGCCATGAGCATTGCCGAGCTTTGCTGGGGATGCAGGATGGCGCGCAGTTGCCCGTCCACGCCGGGCCTTAGGCGGGCGCGCAGGTATTGGCGGCGCTTGTTGGGCTTGAGCCACTCGAAACCGGCCACCACGTTGATCGGCACCGGCAGCACCCGCTCGGCACCTTGGGCACGCAGCAAGAACGCACGCACCACCACCAGCGCCGTGACCAGGGCGGCAGTCGGGTTGCCGGGCAGGCCAATCCAGGGTTTGCCCGCCACGTTGCCAAAGGCCAGGGGCTTGCCGGGCTGGATCGCCAGGCGCCACACATCCACTTTGCCCAGTGCCTGGATCGCCTGTTTGAGGTGGTCCTCCTCGCCCACCGACACACCGCCAGTGGTCAGCAGCACGTCGCACTCGGAAGACGCCAGTGCCAGCGCGTCGCGGCTGGCCGCCAGGGCGTCGGCCATCACGCCGTAGTCGTGCACTTGCACGCCCCAGCCACGCAGCAACGCGGCGACCAGATGGCGGTTGCTGTTGTAGATCTGTCCCGGCGCCAGCGGTTCGCCAGGCTCGCGCAGCTCATCGCCGCTACTGAGCAGGCACACCCGCAGTGGCCGGTAGACCTTGACCCGCGGGATGCCCGCCGCTGCCAACAGGCCGATTTCCTGAGCGCGCAGGCGTTTGCCGGCGCTCAACACGCGCTGACCGCGCTGCAGCTCTTCACCGCGCTTGCGCACGTGTTCGCCCAGGCGCAACGGCGGGCACCAGATACGCTGGCCGTACACGCGGCAGCGCTCCTGGGGCACCACACTGTCGGCGCCGGACGGCAGGGGCGCACCGGTAAAAATCCGCACGCATTGCCCAGCCTGCAACGGCACGTCGCTGCTGTGCCCGGCGGCGATCCGCCCCGCCAATACCAGGTAGCCGCCCTGCTCCGGCACATCGAAGGCGCGCAGGGCGTAGCCGTCCATGGCGCTGTTGTCCCAGCCCGGCAGATCGAGGGGCGAGAACACCTCTTCGGCGGTCACCCGGCCAAGGGCCTCGCCCAGGGCAACCACCTCGGTGGACGGTGGCGGTGGCGCCTGGGCCAGCAGTTGTTCGATGGCCACGTCCACCGGCAGCAGCTCGCCGCTGTCACACACGCTCATGACCGTGCCTCGCAGGCGCCGAGCACGTGATCAGGCTGCGGCTTGAGGTGCGGCACGAAATTGCACGGGCCGGTGCGACTGTCCAACTGGCTGAGCAGTATCTGGTCCCACGCGGTGCGACAGGCGCCGGGCGAACCGGGCATGCAACACACCAGCACGCCGTTGCTGACGCCGGCCAGCGCCCGCGATTGCAGGGTCGATATTCCGATTTCGGCCAGGGACACCTGACGGAACAGCTCGCCAAAGCCGTCCACCTGTTTGTCCAGCAACGGCAGTACGGCCTGGGGGGTGTTGTCGCGGGCGGTGAAGCCGGTGCCACCGGTCATCAGCACCACCTGGACCTCGGGGTCGGCGATCCACAGGGAAACCTGCGCGCGGATCTGGTAGATATCGTCAATCACCAGGCCCCGGTCCACCAGCACATGCCCGGCGCCCTGCAAACGGTCCACCAGGGTCTGGCCGGAGGTATCCGTGTCGAGGCTGCGGGTGTCGCTGATGGTGAGTACGGCGATGTTCAGTGGCACGAAATGCCGTTGTTTCAAATGGGCCATGGTGCAGGCTCCAAACGTAAGGAAAGTGATGGTCAGCCTGCGCCGCAATGGGCGCAGGGCCTATTCCTCGGAGGAGGTATGCCGTTAGGGGGCCAGCCGCGTGCGCTGCCATTGACCGTCGTGCAGGCGATAGTCGAGACGGTCATGCAGACGGTCGGGGCGGCCCTGCCAGAATTCGATGCGCCGCGGTTGCAGGCAGTAGCCGCCCCAGTGTTCGGGCCGTGGCGGTTGGCGGCCGGCGAAGCGCTCGGTGACCTCGCGCAAGCGGCTTTCCAGCTCGCTGCGATGGCCCAGGGGCTGGCTTTGCGGCGAGGCCCAGGCGCCCAACTGGCTGGCAGCGGGACGGGCATCGAAATAGTCGTCCGACAGTTGGGCCTGCGCGCGCACCACGGGGCCTTCGATGCGCACCTGACGCTCCAGTCCCGGCCAGAAAAACGTCATGGCCGCATGGGGGTTGCTCGCCAGCTCCTCGCCCTTGGCGCTTTGATAATGGCCAAAGAAGAAAAAACCGTCGGCGCTGAAGCCCTTGAGCAACAGGATGCGGCAATGGGCGTGCCCGTCACGGTCGACCGTGGCCAGGGCCATGCTGTTGGCCTCGGCCGGCGGCACTTCGGTCTTGCGCGCCTGGTCCAGCCACTGGCCGAACAGCACCACGGGATCGTCTTGCGTCAGATCGTCCCTCAAGCCATAGAGGGTGTAGTTGCGGCGCAATTGCGCAAGAGACAGGGGCATGGCGAGGTCCTCCAGAAAGTTCGCCACAGTCTGGGAACTACCGCCGCGTTATCCCTTGATCGCGATCAATATTCGTCCGCGGCATGACGCCGCACGGGGCCTACCACAGCGACTTGGCCAGGATCACGATCAGCACCATGTGCGCCAGGATGCTGCGCCGGATCCACACCGCCCGCCTGGGGCTCAGGCGTTTGTGGGTCAGCCAGTACGCCAGCAGCAGGTAGTGGCCGATGATGCTCAGGGCCAGGCTGATTTTCAGGCTCAGCAGCAGCGCGAAACGCCCGGTCCACGGCATGCCCCAATAATGCCAGGCAAGGCCGATGCCCGCGCCGTACAGCAGCACCACTACGCCATGCAGCACTTGGCGTGAGCGCCGGGCAATCGCGTGCTCGGCGGTGAACTGCGCCGACCACGCCAATTCGTGCCGGGCGCTGTGCCAGATCACCACTTCAAAAAACAACGTGCCGATAAAGGCGATGGCCGCCAGCAGGTGCACGATCAATAACCACGAATACAACATCGGTCTCTCCTAGCCAGGGTGCCCATCGACGCGCGACTGCATCAACATCGGCCCGTAGCGCCACAGGTACAGCCCGAGGCCGACGGACCAGCACAGCCCGGCCAGCCACAACGCCGCCACCGGCCACACCGGCACCAGCAACACTCGGCACACACAGGCCAGATTCAGCAGCGCAAAGGCCAGGGTCATCCCGCCCGGCGGCTGCAAGGGGCGGCCGGTATGGCCCAGGCTGACCCGCGCGATCATCGCCAGGATCAAGCCGCCCATCGCACCCACGGTGAGCGCATGCACCGCCAGGCTCGGGTTGAGCGGCGCACCGAAGTGCCACAGCGCCATGCCCAGGCAGGCCAGCGCCAGCCAGGCATACGCCAGGTGCAACGACCACAGCAGCGGCACGCGCCACAGGCCGCGGTCATGCCAGCGCACCAGGCGCAGCAAATGGCCGATACCAAGGGCCGCAAACAACGCGCCGAGCCACAGGCTGGGGGACGCGGCCCACCCGCCCGCATAGGCCAGCGCCACCAGGATCGAACCGCCGAGCAATATACGGTCCAGCCACGGCCAGGGCTTGACCGCCTCGACCCGGCCCAACCCACGCTGGGTGAAAAACGGAATCACACGACCGCCGATCAGGCCCATCATCGCCGCCACCAGCCACAAACCGGTGAGCACCGCCTGGCGCTGCCAGCCGTCGTCCTGGCGCAACAGCCCGTACAGGGCAATGCCATCCGCCACGGCCAACAGCAGCAACACCAGCACAATCGGATAGTTGCGCTGTTGTCGCACCTGCCACAGCGTCCACCCCATCACCCCGGCCACGGCCAGTGGGAAGCTCAGTTCCAGCAGCGCCAGCACCGGCCAGGGCAGGTTCAACAGCCAGCCCAGCCGCGCCGCCAGCCACAGCACGGCCAGCCCCGCCAACGGCGCCCCGCTGAGGCCGGGCCGACCGGTCCAGGTCTGCACGGCCGTGAGCAGGAACCCGGCGATCATCGCCACGCCAAAGCCGAACAACAGCTCATGCCGATGCCAGGCCAGCCAGCCGCCGGCCGGTTGCCAACTGCCGGTGGCGCCTCCCAGGGCCAGCAGCCAGAGGGGCACGGCCAGCGCCGCCAACAGGCATGCACCGAAAAAAAATGGCCGGAAGGCCAGGCGAAACAACGGGGTAATCGCCATGGCCTTGCGTCGATCAAGCACTTGCATAACACGGTCTCCCTTCAGGACTGCGACGATTTTGCGCCGATGCGCGCGCACTCCCCTTGTCTTGGATCAAGTCACACAGCGGCGCGAGCATTTACGCTGGCGCCTGCACGTTTACCGTCACCTGGAGCCCGTATGAAAAACGCCTGTGTCCCCCTCGCCTGGTTTGTGATTGTCGGTGCCATGCTGGCCGCCGCCAGCGGCCTGTCGCTGGTGCTGGTGTGAACGCCCCGCTGGTATTCAAGGAGCCCGGCATGGTCTTGCATCGTGTGCATCACCAGATCCTGCGCAGCCACCACCTGTTCGAGCCGCTGAACGAGGAGGAACTCGACACGTTGATGGGCAACAGCCAATTGCTGAGCATCGACAAGGGCGAACCGCTGTTCCGCCAGGGTGAACCGGCCGATGCGTTTTACTTCGTGATCGCCGGCGCCGTGAAGATCTACCGGCTGACCCCCGACGGCCAGGAGAAGGTGTTCGAGGTGATCGGCGAACGCCAGACCTTCGCCGAAGCCATGATGCTGATGGACACCCCCAACTATGTGGCCTGTGCCGAAGCGGTGTGCCCCACTCAGCTGTACCGGTTGTCCAACGCCGCCTACACGCGCCTGCTTCACAGCAACAGCCGCCTGACTTTCGCCCTGCTCGGCAAGCTGTGTGTGCGCCTGCACCAGCGGGTCAACGAGATCGAAACGCTGTCGCTGAAAAACGCCACCCACCGTGTGGTGCGCTACCTGCTGACGCAGTTGATGCACTTGAGCGGCGCCAACGCGACGTTCGATCTGCCCATGGCCAAGCAGTTGATTGCCGGGCATTTGTCGATCCAGCCGGAAACCTTCTCACGGATTATCCGGCGCCTGATCGACGAAAAGATCATCACCCAGGACGGGCGCCAGATCGTCATCCTCGATCGGCCGCGCCTGGAGCAATTCGAGTGAAAACCTGCCTGTACTGCCAGCGCCGCAATGCCGACGCACGCGACGATTGCGCGGGCTGCGCGACGCCCCTGCCCACTGCGAACGCGCCTTTGCAAGCGCGGCGGTTGCGGCGGTTCCAGTGGTTCTGCCTGGGCCTGGCGCTGTTTTGCATCGTGATGTTCTTCTGGCTGCCGCGCAGTTTTTACTGACGCTCGGTCAACTGCCGGTACAACTGCGGCAAGCGCAGCGGCAACTGCTCCGGCTGGCGAATCAGGGTGTAGCCATGGGCGCCGAACAGGTAGGGCAAGTAGTCCGAAGCCTGTTTGTCGATGGTGATGCAGAACGGCACCAGGCCCTGGCGCCACGCCTCCGCCACCGCCTGGCGGGTGTCTTCGACCCCGTAGCGGCCCTCATACAGGTCCAGGTCATTGGGTTTGCCATCGGTCAACAGCAGCAACAGTTTGTGCCGCTGCTTGCGCTTGCCCAGCAGTTGGGTGGCCTGGCGGATCGCGGCGCCCATACGCGTGTAGTACCCCGGTTTGAGCGCCTGGATGCAGCCGCGCGTGCGGTCGTCATAGGGTTGCTCGAAGGTTTTGAGTTGTTGCAGGCGTACATGATGACGGCGCAGGGACGAGAAACCATACAGCGCAAACGCATCCCCCAGCCCGGCCAGGCTTTCGCCGAACAGCAACAGGCTGTCGCGGATCACGTCGATGACCTTTTGCGTGTCGTTAAGATGGGCGTCGGTGGACATCGACAAGTCCGCCAGCAGCAGGCACGCCAGGTCGCGCCGGGCGTGGCGTTGCTCCTGGTACAAGCCGCGTTCGGTGCAGGCGCCGTGTTGGCGTTGCACGCAAAAATCCACCCAGGCCTGCAGGTCCAGTTCCGTGCCTTGGGGTTGTTGGCGCAGCCATTGGCGGTCGGTGCGCAGTTGCTGGAATTGACGGCGCAGACGCTGCGCCGGGCCGCGTAATCGGGCCGGTAAGGGTTGCGGAGCATCGGCACGTGGCTGCATCAATTGCAGATTGACGAAACCGGGTTGCAGGCATTGTTGACGATAATCCCACTCGGGCAACTTGATGCCTTCACCCAGGGGAATGTCATCGACATCAGCGGGCGGCAGGTCCAGATGCAGTTTCAGACCACCGCTCTTGCGCACGCGCTGGCGCGACAGGCTCAACTGGTCGAGGTCATCGGCGACACGGGCGGCGTCCGGGTCCTGGCTGTCGTCGGTCCAGCGATCAAGGTCGACGTGCTCGGTCCAACTGAACAGGTTTTCCAGGCGCACCACCAGCAGGCCGCCGTCGCGGCTGTGGTCATCGAGGCGCGTGGCGCGTTTGGGCGCGCCGGTGTGTTGGCCTGGCAGGGTCGACAGGTCCTCGCCTTCGTCATCGAGGTCGCCGGCCTGGGGCGTGTCCAGTTGCAACGGGGGGTACAGCCACAGGGGCAATGGCCAGGCGGCCCGCTCGCTGCGTGGCAGCCGGCGCACACTGCCGGGTTCGCGCAGGGCCTTGCGCAAGGCCTTTTCCATGGCCGCGTCGTCGGGGCGCAAGGTGGCGGGGTCGGGACGCAGCGCAATGTGTGCGTCCACCAGGCGCCGGTAGCTGGGCAGCAGTGCCGGGTAACGCTGCAACAGCAGCCAGGTCCAGCGCTGATTGTCGCGCGCCCAATGGGTCATCGGCCCCGACTGCGCCGCCAGCAGCGCCAGCAGCGCCAGCCAGCGGTAGAGTTCGCGGTTGAGCGCGGCCTGGGGAAACACCGCCAGGCTGGCCGGCAGGCGCAAACGGCTGCCGTCACAGCAAGCCAGCGGCGCCTGCCTGCAGGTGCCGGCGATGCGCATCAGCACGTTGCGGCGCAGCAGCAGATCGCGCTCGGCGGCGGCTTCCAGGGCAATGCCGCCGGCACCGCCAAGGGCGCGAAACAGCAGCGCCAGGCTGCGCTGCTGGTCGGCCAGGTGAACCTGCGCCTCGGGGAAATCCACACTGGCGCGGCGCGTGATAAAGCGATGCCAGGCACTGCCGACCCACTCTTCCAATTCGAGGGTAAAGGCCATGGGATGGGCTCCAATTGCTGGTTATTTGACAGGTACACCGCTCCTCCCACATTTGGCTCGCGGCACCTTCAGTAAACGATCGGCACCGGTGCTCCGGCCACCCGGGCGCGCTGGCGGAAACTGAACAGGTAGCAAAGCAAGCCGAACATAAACAACACGCCGGCGGCCAATCGCGCCCAGAACAGCCCCTGCAAATGTTCCACGGTCGCCATGAAGGGCAAGGCCACCCCGTCCACTTGCCAGCGTTGCAGCCACACCTGCACGGCACCGGCGGCGGTGAGGAACAGCGTGATCATTACCATCGACAGCACCATGATCCAGAAGCCCCGGATCTCCAGGGCCTGCGAGCGCGGGTCCGGCGCTTCACCGATACCGCGCAGGCGTGGCATGGCGTAGCTGATCAGCGTCATCACGATCATTGCGTAGGCGCCAAAGAACGCCAGGTGCCCGTGGGCTGCGGTGAGTTGGGTGCCGTGGGTGTAGAAGTTGACCGGTGCCAGGGTGTGCAGGAAACCCCATACGCCCGCGCCGAAGAACGCCGTGACCGTGGTGCCCTTGGCCCACAATGTGGCCGCGCGGTTGGGGTGCTGGCGCCGACGACGTTTGACCATGGTGAAGGCGAACATCACCATCGCCAGGAACGGCAACGGTTCCAGGGCCGAGAAGATCGAGCCGACCCACAGCCACACCTGCGGTGCACCAATCCAGAAGAAGTGATGGCCAGTGCCGATGATGCCGGTGATCAAGGCCATGGCGATGATCACGTAGAGCCATTTTTCCACCACTTCACGGTCGACGCCGGTGACCTTGATCAGCACGAACGCCAGCATCGACCCCATGATCAGTTCCCACACGCCTTCCACCCACAGGTGCACCACCCACCACCAATAGAACTTGTCCCGCGCCAGGTTGCCGGGGTTGTAGAAGGAGAACAGGAAGAATACCGCCAGGCCGATCAGCCCGGTCATCATCACCATGCTCACGGTGGTCTTGCGGCCCTTGAGCAGGGTCATGCCGATGTTGTACAAAAAGCCCAGGCACACCACCACGATGCCCATCTTGGTGATGGTCGGTTGCTCGAGGAATTCACGCCCCATGGTCGGCAGCAGTTCGTTGTGGGTCAGCTTGGCCAGCGCCGCATAGGGCACCAACAGGTAGCCAAGGATGGTCAACACCCCCGCCACCGCAAACACCCAGAACAACAGGATCGCCAGTTTCGGGCTGTGCAGTTCGCGATCGGCTTCTTCGGGTACCAGGTAATAGGCGGCGCCCATGAAGCCAAACAGCAGCCACACAATCAGCAGGTTGGTATGGACCATCCGCGCCACGTTGAATGGAATCAGCGGGAACAAAAAGTCACCCACCACGTATTGCAGGCCCATGATCAGGCCGAACAGCACCTGGCCGACAAACAGCATCAAGGCAAACACAAAATAGGGTTTGGCCACGGCCTGGGATTGGAATTTCAAGTATGGATTGGCACTGCGCATGGCTCAGCCCTCCTTATTCGGTGGCCAGTTATTGGTGTCGATCTTCGAGCTCCATTTGAGGAACTCGGCCATATCGTCCACCTCCTGGTCGCTGAGGTTGAATTGCGGCATGGCCCGTCGTCCCGGCACACCGAGGGGTTGCATCTTCATCCAGGCATGCAGGAACGGCTTGAAGCCTTCTTCACCGCCTCGGCGCTTGAACACATTGCCCAACTCCGGCGCAAAGTACGCGCCCTCGCCCAGCAAGGTGTGGCAGCCGATGCAGTTATTGCGCTCCCATACGCCCTTGCCGCGCACCACCGCTTCGGTGAGCTGGTCGACGTTGCTGCGGGCGGGAAAGGTTTGTTCGGTGTGATAGGTCAGGGCCAGGAAAATCAGGAAGAAGAACACGCTTCCCCCGAAGTAGATATTCCTGGCCATGCCTTTGGTGAAGGTCTCTGACATGCTCGCGTCCTCATGGCTTGGCGGCGGTCATGATAGGAAGGAGCGGGGCAAAAACCGCTTGATGGCGATCAAGAAATGTTGATGGTTTTGGTGGGGGTATCGCCTGTTAACGAGAACGCTAATTGCGCAAAAGAAAATGGGGTGACAACAAATCAACAAATTGAAGCGCTGGCAAAATAGAAACAGTAATGCCATATTGATATCACCCCTCCCCAAAAAAACTAAAAATCCACTGCCTAGGACGTATGGAAAATGAAGAACTATAAGTACTCGGAGTTGCTATCACGGATGGACGAAGCGATCGAGCATGAATTTTATCTTGAGGCCAGTTGGATTACTTACGCCATCCTAGAAGATCGGCTGTTGTCCATCCTTAAAGAATCAGGAGGTGGCCATGACAAAATAAAAATGCTCGGACCCAAACTCGGGGAAGTAAATAAAAGAATGCTGAATACGCTTAATATGCGTAAGGCATTTTATGGGGAACTTCTCCCAGACTTGGACAGATGGAAAGATAAAAGAAACATGCTTATGCACACCATGGCCAGCGAAGCCAAAACCGCAGCCGAATTAGATGACGACTCGAAACAACTTGCCATGGAGGGTCGCCGTATTGCTCGCGAGCTCTGTGCTGCCTGCAGGCGCTATAAAAAATTCAACTCAAAAAGCTCATCCTGATCACCCATTCCTGTCGACATTGCCGAACGATCATGACCGAAGAAAATATTCAAAATCAAAATCAGCATTACGTTTCACAATATTACTTTCGCGAATTTACAACACGCAAAAACAGCATAAGTCTGCTCATAAAAAAGAATGGGCACTCCACTGATGACGCAGCCATAAAAAAACAATCCTCCGACATAGAATTTTACGGCGACTCGAGCGTCGAGAAAGAAATTACTATTCACGATACAAAATTTCGCTTAAACCATATTGAAATCAATGCAAAAAAACCTACTACAAAACTCTCTAAAAGTGAATTTTCCATACTCATTGAGAATATTGCCTTCCAGCGAAAACGCACTTTGAAAGCCAGAATTACGCTCATGCCTCTCGTCGAATTCACAAACGACTTCATACTTCCGCAACTTGAGCGCAACGATTCCAACTGGCCTCAGGAACTGCATGATGCCGTATATGAAACGTTCAAATCGAGCGCACAGAAACATGGCGCACGCACTTGGCAAACAATCGACCTGGAGAATATAAAAGAAAGCACCAAAGCACTCAGCGACCTGAGATATGTGATCTTGGAAAACACATCCAGCACCCCGTTCATATTCAGTGACTCCCCAGTTGTCTTCTCCAACCATGCGTTCAAAAATGGCCAAGAACGCTCTATTACTCATGAGGGGAGTGCCGGACTTCTAGTATTTTTCCCACTCAGCCCCAAAAAACTCGTACTACTCTATGACAACGAAAATTACGATATAGATTCCGCCAGCGAGACATATCTGACTGTCGAAGACACACCAACCATTGACAGCATCAATACATTGCAAATTCACGAAGCCATTAATAGTATTTACTTCAACCACCCTAAACATACTACTTATGTAAAAACATTATGGGAAAAAGAGAAAAATCGATTCAATACCAACACCAATGAAGTCATATGTCTTCCAGAACTAACAACTGCCGGCCAAGCAACAGGGCGCTCCATCCATACATTGGCAGCCACAACCCCTAATTACTTCCCTACCTTATCATTCCTCCTGAGTCGGCGTACAACGCCTAGCCAAACGCACCCTTACCGAATGGGTTATATCATCAACTACAACTACAACCCTCGATGAAAACCATACGAAACTGAAAGCCTCAGTTCACTTTCAGTTTCGTAATCCCGACAAATAAAACGAGCGCAACCGGCCACCCGATTAACAGTCCTCGCCACAGTCCGGACACCTTCCCCACGCCCATAAAACCATCCACAATTACCCAGCCTTTGACGGCCGCTAGCAGCAAAACGGGCAGCCATGACTTCGCTGAGTTGCCGAACGCCATGGTCGCGAAACTAGACATCACCAATGTGGTCCAGCACACAATCATTGATTGAACGTCGGACATGATTTCTCTCACCTCATTACATACACCAATGGAAATAACACCACCCACACCAAGTCCACCATGTGCCAATACAACACCCCAGACTCCAAGCCGCTCAAGCTCGGTACCAGGGATGCCCCCCCAAAACAACGCATCGCCAGCCAGCCAAGAATCGCCATCCCCAGCAACACATGTAGAAAATGAAAACCCGTGAGAATCCAGTACAAAGTGAAGAACACGCCATGTTCGAGTCCTAACCCGATACCAGACAAGTGAGCGTACTCGCCGAGCTTTATCCACACGTAGACGAGCGCCACCAGCAGGGCCCCAGCCAGCAAGACACCACCCTGCCGAGCCTTGCCTATACGCACTTGATGCACAGCCAACGCCGCGAACAACCCGGCCGTCAGCAGGCTCAAGGTCATCGCCAGGCCAGTTGAGGTATCCAGCTGCGCACGCCCTTCAGCGAACACTTGTGGGGCCAACAGCCGGGCAATCGCAAACGCCAGGATCAATAGCGCAAACACGGTCAATTCAGCGAGGATGAAAAACCACATCGCCAGATCCCCCGGCAACCGCCGGGGCTCAGGCAAAGTGCACATCCACCACGTCCATCAGCGCCGCGACGGTCTGCGGGTCGTCGCTCAGGGCCTGGGCCAGGCAGGCCAGGCAGGCTTCGCGCGGGGGCATGCCGGCGGCGATCAGGCGGGCGGTGAAAATCAATAGGCGCGTGGAGGCCACCTCCTCCAGGTCGTGTTGGTCGAGGCGGCGCAAGGCCTGGCCCAAACGCACGATCTCAACCGCCAGCGGGTTGTCCACCTGGGCCTCCCGGGCCACGATGCGCGCCTCCCACTCGGGCGCCGGGTAATCGAAACGCAGGGCGACAAAACGCTGGCGCGTGCTGGGTTTCATGCCCTTGAGCAGGTTCTGGTAACCGGGGTTATACGACACCACCAGCATGAACGACGGCGGCGCCTTGACCACTTCGCCGGTACGTTCCAGGTACAACTCGCGGCGGTCATCGGCCACCGGGTGCAACACCACGGCGGTGTCCTGGCGTGCTTCCACCACTTCGTCCAGGTAGCAGATGCCGCCTTCGCGTACGGCGCGGGTCAGTGGGCCGTCCTGCCACCAGGTGCCCTGGGTACCGATGAGGTGGCGGCCGACCAGGTCGGCGGCGCTCAGGTCGTCGTGGCAGGCCACGGTGTACAACGGCAGGTCGAGACGGTGCGCCATGTGCTGCACGAAACGGGTCTTGCCGCAGCCGGTGGGGCCCTTGATCAGCACTGGCATGCGGTGCTGCCAGGCCTGTTCGAACAGCTGCTGTTCATTGCCCAGCGGTTGATAGAAAGGCTCAGTCATCGGGGGTTATCCAAAGCGGGTTTGATGGCCACGCTAAGGGCGCCTGCGACAACCTGGCAAGCGCTACCCAAAGCAAACTTGATCGCCGTCAAGCGAGCATTGCAACGCGGCGCCATAGTCTGGCCGGGCACTAAGAACCTGCGCCCCGCACCCTATTGTGCGGCATCGCCAAGGTCTCGCCTGAGGAGTAAATGGAATGCTGACTCGCCACCGAACGACTTTCACCCCGAGCCTCGCCGCACTGAGCTGCGCACTGGCCCTGGTACTGCCCTTGACCGCCCATGGCACAGCCCAACCCGCCTTGGTACGGACCGCCGGCGCGCCGGACATGAGCCAGGCCGATTTCGACACCTCCAAGCAGATTTATTTCGAACGCTGTGCCGGTTGCCACGGCGTGCTGCGCAAAGGTGCCACGGGTAAACCGCTGACGCCGGACATCACCCAGGCGCGTGGTCAGGCTTACCTGGAAGCACTGATCACCTACGGCTCACCCGCCGGCATGCCGAACTGGGGCACCTCCAATGCGTTGACCAAGGCGCAGATCAGCAGCATGGCCACCTTCATCCAGCACACCGCGCCCACCCCGCCGGAATGGGGCATGGCCGAGACGCTCAAGACTTGGAAAGTACTGGTCAAACCCGCCGACCGACCAAAGACACAGCTGAACACGCTGAACCTGGAAAACCTGTTTTCCGTAACCCTGCGCGACGACGGCAAGATCGCCCTGGTCGATGGCGACACCAAGCAGATCGTCAAGCTCATCGACACCGGCTACGCCGTGCACATCTCGCGAATCTCCGCCTCGGGGCGCTACCTGCTGGTGATCGGCCGCGACGCCAAGATCGACATGATCGACCTGTGGCCCGCCGAGCCGACCAAGGTCGCCGAAATCAAGGTAGGCATCGAAGCGCGCTCGGTGGAGACCTCCAAGTTCAAGGGCTACGAGGACAAGTACACGATTGCCGGTGCCTATTGGCCGCCGCAGTTCACCCTCATGGACGGCGAAACCCTGGAGCCCAAACAGATCGTGTCCACCCGCGGCATGACCGTGGACACGCAGGCGTACCACCCCGAACCGCGTGTGGCGGCGATCATTGCCTCCCATGAGTGGCCGGAGTTCATCGTCAACATCAAGGAAACCGGCAAGGTGATGCTGGTCAATTACCAGGACATCAAGAACCTCACCATCACCACCATCGACGCCGCGCCGTTCCTGCATGACGGTGGTTGGGACAGCACCCACCGCTACTTCATGACCGCCGCGAACAACTCCAACAAGGTCGCGGTAATCGACTCCAGGGAGCGCAAGCTCACCGCGCTGGTAGAGGTGGGCAAGACCCCGCACCCCGGCCGGGGCGCCAACTTTATCCACCCCACCTATGGACCGGTATGGGCCACCAGTCATCTGGGCGACAACGGCATTTCGCTGATCGGTACCGACCCGGTCAAGCACGCGCAGTACGCCTGGAAACAGGTGGAATCGCTCAAGGGCCAGGGCGGCGGTTCGCTGTTTATCAAGACCCATCCCAACTCCCACCATCTGTACGTCGACACCACCCTCAACCCTGATACCAAGCTGAGCCAGTCGGTGGCGGTGTTCGACATCAACCAACTGGACAAGGGCTACACCGTGCTGCCGATTGCCGAGTATTCGGGGATCAAGCAAGGCGCACTGCGCGTGGTTCAACCGGAATACAACAAGGCCGGCGACGAGGTGTGGTTCTCGGTGTGGAACGGCCAGACCGAAGAGTCGGCGTTGGTGGTGATCGACGACAAGACCTTGAAGCTCAAACAGGTGATCAGAGACAAACGCCTGATCACGCCGACCGGAAAATTCAACGTCTACAACACCCAACACGACATTTATTGAGCCCCATCAACACGAGGTTACCGAATGAAAAATATTCTCCTCGCATTGCTGGCTTGCGCCGCTGCGCTCGGCCTGCAGCCGGCGCTGGCGCAAGACGGCCTGGCGTTGTTCAACAGCAAACCCTGCGCCGCCTGCCACACCCTCGACGGCAAATTGGTCGGCCCGGCGTTGAAAGACGTTGCCGCTAAAAATGCCGGGGTGAAAGACGCCGCCACCACCCTGGCCAGCCATATCAAAAATGGCACACAGGGCAATTGGGGGCCGATCCCAATGCCGCCGAACCCGGTGACGGATGACGAAGCCAAGGTGTTGGCCGATTGGGTCCTGACCTTGAAATAAGCACAAGGAGCGCGCCATGCAAGCATCAATGATCGGTACAGCCATGGCGCTGCTCCTGCTGATTCCCGCACGAGCGGCGGCCATCCCGGACGCTGCCCGCCTTGAACACCTGCTGACCCAGGACTGCGGCGCCTGCCACGGCCTCTACCTCACCGGCGGCCTCGGCCCTGCGCTGACGCCCCAGGCCTTGGCCGGGCACAGCCGCGACAGCCTGATCGCCACCGTGACCTACGGCCGCCCCACCCGCGCGATGCCGGGCTGGGCACCCTTGCTCAGCGCCGATGACATCGCCTGGCTGGTCGACCGCCTCTTGCAAGGAAGCCCCGCACCATGATCCGCCCCACGCTTTTAACCGCCTGCCTGTTGCTCGGCGCCTGCGCCCAACCACCGTTACGCGGCAGCGGCGACCTGGGCCTGGTGATCGAACGCGCCAGCGCCAGTGCGCAAATCATTGAAACCAGCGGCATGACCACGCTGGCACGCATCGAGGGCCTGGGGGACCTGTCCCACGCCTCGGTGGTGTTTTCTCGCGACCAGCGCATGGCCTATATCTTTGGCCGCGACGGCGGGCTGACCCAGGTCAACCTGCTGGGCCTGCGCATTGAAAAACGCATCATCCAGGGCGGCAACAGCATCGGCGGCGCCATCAGCCAGGATGGGCGCCTGATTGCCGTGTCCAACTACCAGCCCGGTGGGGTCAAGGTGTTCGATGCCGCCACCCTGGCGCTGGTCGCCGATATCCCGGCCAGCCCATTACCCGACGGCAAGCGTTCGCGGGTGGTGGGCCTGGTGGACGCGCCCGGTCAACGTTTCGTGTTCAGCCTGTTCGACAGCGGCGAGATCTGGAGCGCCGATTTCAGCCAGGGCAACACGCCGCGCATCACTCGCTTCACCGGTATCGGCGAGCAACCCTACGACGCCTTGATCACCGCCGATGGGCGTTACTACATGGCCGGGCTGTTCGGTGAAGACGGCATGGCCCAACTCGACCTATGGCACCCGGAACACGGCGTCAAGCGCGTGCTGGCCGACTACGGCCGTGGCCAGGCCAAACTGCCGGTCTACAAGATGCCCCACCTCGAGGGCTGGGCCGTGGCCGACAACCAGGCATTTGTACCGGCAGTCGGGCGGCACCAAGTGCTGGTGATGGATGCGCGCAGCTGGCAACAGACCGCCGCGATTGCCGTGGCCGGCCAGCCGATTTTCGTCACCGCGCGGCCGGATGGGCGCCAGTTGTGGGTCAACTTTGCCTACCCGGACAACGACCGCGTCCAGGTGATCGACAGTGAAACCCACCAGATCGTCGCCGACCTGCGCCCCGGTCCCGGCGTGCTGCATATGGAGTTCACCGGGCGTGGCGACCAGCTGTGGCTGTCGGTGCGCGACGGCGAACAGGTGCAGGTCTGGGACCCGTATCGCCTGACCTTGCTCAAGACCTTGCCGGCCTTGAGCCCCAGCGGAATCTTCTTCAGCAGCCGTGCACAAAAAATGGGGTATTGAGATGGACCTTGACCTGCTCAGCCAACAGTTGATCGAGCGTTACCAGCACGGCATGCCGCTGTGTGCCGAACCGTACCGGGAAATGGCCCAGGTGTTGGGCTGCGGCGAAGCCGAGTTGATGGCGTGCCTGCAACGCCTGGAACTGGCCGGCGCCCTCTCGCGCATCGGCCCGGTGTTCGAACACACCCGCGCCGGCGCCAGCACCCTGGCCGCGCTGGCGGTGCCGGTCGAGCGCCTGGAACAGGTGGCGCGGCGCGTCAGCCAGTACCCGGAGGTCAACCACAACTATGCCCGCGAACACCATTACAACCTGTGGTTTGTATTGACCGGCCCGCATCGCCAACACCTGCGGCAGATCCTCGATGAGTTGGAAAGGGACACCGGCCTCACGCCCCTGGACCTGCCAATGCTCACCGCCTACCGCATCGACCTTGGCTTTTCCCTGGGAGCGCACCCGTGATTCCCCCCCTGAGCCACGAACAAATGCTCGACCTGCGTCAGTGCCTGGAGCGCGGCCTGCCCTTGATCGGGCGGCCGTACGACAACCTCGCCGAGCAGATCGGTGCCCATCACGACCAGGTCTTGCAGCAGATGCGCCAATGGCAAGAGCAAGGCCTGTTCCGCCGCGTCGGCCTGGTGCTCAACCATCGCGCCCTGGGTTTCGTGGCCAACGCCATGCTGGTGCTGGATGTGCCGGACGCGCTGGTGAACGAAGTGGGCACGCGCCTGTGTCGCGCCGCCGGGGTCAACCTGTGTTACCAGCGGCCACGGCGCTTGCCGCAGTGGCGCTACAACCTGTTCTGCATGGTGCATGGCCGCGAGCGCGAAGCGGTCGCCGCGCATATCCAGGCGTTGCTGCACCGGCAACAACTCAGCGACCTGCCCCACCAACTGCTGTTCAGCACCCAAGCGTTCAAACAATGCGGTGGGCGATTTGCGCCGCCGTCTTCACAGGCCTGGGCTCATGGATGATCTCGACCGCCGCTTGATCAACCGCCTGCAACGCGGCCTACCGCTGGTGCGCCAGCCCTGGCGGCAGGTTGCCGAGGAACTGCACTGCCGCCCGAGTGACGTGCTGGACCGCCTGTATGACTTGCTCGAAGACGGCGTACTCACACGCATGGGTCCCATGTTCGATATCGAACGCTTGGGCGGCGCCTTCACGCTGGCCGCCCTGGCTGTGCCCGAGGCGCAGTTCGAGGCGGTCGCCGCCCAGCTCAACGCCCTGCCCCAGGTCGCCCACAACTACCGTCGCGATCACCGCTGGAACATGTGGTTCGTGCTGGCCTGCGCCAGCCAAGCGGAGCTTTGCGCCACCCTGTCTCGCATCGAGGCCCTGACGGGGCTGGCGGTGCTCAACCTGCCGAAGGAGCATACCTACCATGTCGGTCTGTATTTGCCGGTCTGATAACACTCTGGCCCTGCGCCTCGTCGCCCTGACCCAAAGCGGCCTGCCGCTGGTGGAAGATCCCTGGGCGTGGCTGGCCGAGCAACTGGGCCTGAGCGTCGAAGCCACCCTCGAACTGCTCAAGCGCCTGCAGGCCGAAGGCGCGATCCGGCGCATCGCCGCCGTGCCCAACCACTACCGCCTGGGCTATCGCCATAACGGCATGACCGTGTGGGACGTGGCCGATGAGCAGATGCCGCGCCTGGGTGAATTGATCGGCGCGCAGCCGTTTGTGAGCCATTGCTACCGCCGTCCACGGCGTGTGGGTTGGCCGTACAACCTGTTCGCCATGGTACATGGGCGCAGCCGCGAGGAAATCGACAGCTACCGCGAGCACCTGCGGTGTTTACTCGGCGATGCCTGCCGCGCCGAAGAAATGCTGCTGAGCAGCCGCATCCTGAAAAAAACCGGCTTGCGCCTGACCCCCTCGCACTAGAAGGAATGCCCCATGCTGCGGATCAGCCAGTACCTGCGCACCCTCGCCGGCCAATGCTCGCCTCCTCGCACCCCGGCCCCCGGCAGCCCGCGCGCACCAGTAGTGATCTGGAACCTGCTGCGGCGCTGCAACCTCACCTGCAAACACTGCTACGCCACCAGCGCCGACAGCGTGTTTCGCGATGAGCTGGACACCCCGGCAGCCTTACAGGTGATCGATGATTTACACGCGGCCGGCGTGCGCGTGTTGATTCTCTCCGGTGGCGAACCGCTGCTGCGCGAGGACCTTTTCGAACTCAGCGCCTATGCACGCAAACTGAAGTTCTTCGTGGCGCTGTCGAGCAACGGCACGTTGATCAATGAGGCCAATATCCAACAGATCGCCGACGCCCGCTTCGACTACGTGGGCATCAGCATCGACGGCCTGGAAGCGACCCACGATGCCTTCCGCCAGATGCACGGCAGTTTCCAGCGTTCGATGCACGCCATTCGCCTGTGCCGCGACGTCGGGATTCGCGTGGGCCTGCGCACCACCCTGACCCAGGCCAACCATGCGCAGTTGCCGCAATTGCTGGCGCTGATGCGTAACTACGATGTGCAAAAGTTCTACCTGTCGCACCTCAACTACAGCGGGCGCGGCAAACGCAGTCGCCAATTGGATGCGCACCGCCAGATGAGCCGCGATGCCATGGCACTGATTTTTCGCCAGGCCTGGAGCGACATTGAAAACGGTGTGAACAGCGACTTTGTCAGCGGCAATAACGACGCCGACGCGATTCTGCTGCTGCAATGGGTGCACCAGCATTTGCCCGAGCATTACCCGCAGCTTGAACACCTGTTGCATGGCTGGGGCGGCAATGCGTCCGGCAGCGGCATCGCCAATATCGATAACACCGGCGAAGTGCACCCGGACACCTACTGGTGGCAGCACTCGGTAGGCAATGTGCGCCACACACCATTTCGCCAACTTTGGCTGGAGCAGCCCGCCCCCTTGCTGCTGCGCCTGCGCGAACACCCGCGCGCCATAGGCGGGCGCTGCACCGACTGCCGCTGGCTGGCGATCTGCAACGGCAATACGCGCACCCGCGCCTGGGCCGACGGCGACCTCTGGGGCGCGGACCCCGGTTGCTATTTCAGCGATGCCGAGATCGCCCGCCAGCCGGCCAACCTGATCCCTTGCTCGACCACCCGGTGACACAACCGGGGGCCGCCCAACCTGATGAAGAACCAAGGACGTCGCATGCACACACCCACCACCTTACCCGCCAGTCTGCACAGCCCTTTCCACCCCGGCGAAGTCGCGCTGGTCGGTGCCGGCCCCGGTGACCCACGCCTGCTGACCCTGCGTGCCTGGAGCCTGTTGATGCAGGCCGATGCCGTGGTGTTCGACCGGCTGATCAGCGCCGAGCTGCTGGCCCTGATTCCCTTGAGCTGTGCCCGCCACTACGTGGGCAAGGCCAGTGGTTACCACAGCCTGCCCCAGGATCAACTCAACGCGCTGCTGGCCGAACTGGCGGACGAAGGCCAACGGGTGGTGCGCCTCAAGGGCGGCGACCCGTTTATCTTCGGGCGCGGCGCCGAGGAGCTGGAGTACCTGCTGGAGCGGGACATCCCCTGTCAGGTGGTGCCGGGTATCACCGCAGCGGCCGGTTGCAGCGCCTATGCCGGTATCCCGTTGACCCACCGCGACCTGGTCAACTCCTGCCGTTTCGTCACCGGCCACCTGCAGCGCGACGGTGCATTGAAACTGCCTTGGGCCAGCCTCGCGGAGCCGAGCCAGACCCTGGTGTTCTACATGGGTTTGTCGAACCTGGCGCTGATCGCCGAACACCTGGTGGCCGCCGGTTTGCCGGCCGACACCCCGGCGGCGCTGATCAGCAATGGCGCACGCGCCGACCAGCATGTCGCCCGTGGCACCTTGCGCCAATTGCCCACTCTGGCCGCCGACTGCGAGCCGGGCGTGCCCACCCTGACGGTGATCGGCCAGGTGGTGAACCTGTTTGCCGACGCCATCCTGCACTACCCGGCCAGCCTGGCGGCGGCGCGTCAACCGGTGGTGATATAGAACCATGGGCCTCTACATAGCTTGAACGAGCCCCTATGTTTAAATGCCATGCAGCGCGGCAAACACCGCGCACAACTCATCCACCTGCCGGCGCCCGGCCGGCAGTACACAGAGGAACTGCGCCGACAGTTCGATCAGGCCCTCACGGTCCCACTGTTCCAGCACCGGCCAGATGGCCGCGAAATACCGGCTGAAGATCAGCCCGTAACGCCGCTCGATCGCCTGGATATCCAATTCCAGGTCACACGCCAGGCGCTCCACCACGTGATCGCGCAACGCGTCGCCGGTTTCACGCTGCCAGCCTTGGCAGGTGGCGAGTTGGCCGTTGTTCAGGGCCTGGGCGTAGGGGCGTTCGGCGCTGGTGTTTTGCGCGCACAAGGTGTCGATCTGGCTGATGGCGCCCAGGCCCAGCCCAATGTGATCGCAATACCCGTGCAGGCTGAACCCTTCGCAGGTACGGCTGAGCCGACCGCGTTCCTGGGCCTGGGTGAGGTCGTCGTCGCCACGGGCAAATTGGCCGAGGCCGATGTAGTGGTAGCCCGCTGCGTCGAGGTGCTCGAAGGCCATTTGGCGCATGGCGGTTTTATCCGCCTCGGCGCCCAGCGTCTGAAGCGGCTGCGCAAGGTAACGGCTGGGTGGCTGGGCATAATCGAACACGTGCAGGCGGTCCGGCTCCAGGGCGATCAGGCTGGCCAGCTTCAACTCGAAACTGGCGAGGGTCTGCCAGGCGCTGCCGTAGCCCAGGTCGACACTGACCGAGCGGAAATCGAACGTCCGCGCCGCATCGATCAGCGACTGGATCGGTGCCGGGTTGCGGAAATCGGCCTGGGCATCCTCGGCGCGGGCGTCGGGCACGCCGATGCAGACGCGGTTAAAGCCCAGCTCACGCAGCAGGCCCACAGCGGCCCAATCAGTGTGGCGCGGGTCTAGATCGATGCCGTAGTCGCCGCGGCCGTGCTCAAGGAAATTGAAGCGCTCGCGCAGAGCCGTCATCAGCGCCTGCACAGCGTCAATCGGCGCTGCCCCGCGCCACTGCAGATAGTCCAGCGGCTGGCGACGGCCCAGGTGACAACCGACCAGTTGGATTTCCTGGGCCAGGCTGCGGCGGTACATATCGCTTGGATGGCTGGCGGGCCAGTACAGGGTCAGGGCCAGCGGGCGTTGGCATTGGCGGCTGGCGCGCAGGGCACGCAGCACATCGAGGGAGCCGACACCGGCGTGGAACCTGCGCCTGTCGGCGTGCCCGTTGAGGTCCAGCACGCCCTGGGCGTGGCCTGCGCGAGCGCGTGGAATGACGGTGTGCATGACGGGCTCCGGAGCAGGCGACGATGAGCCATTGTCCGGTGCGACGCCACGGCCCACCTTGATGTGCATCAAGGGCTTTACCAGGTGAGGTAGAACATGCTCTTGGCCAACAGCACAATCGCGATCATGTGGCCGAACAGGCTCAGGTGCACCAGACGGATATAGCGCGCGGTGACGGTGCCCCAGCGCATCCTTGCCATGGTCAGCAAAAAATGCGCGAGCACACTGGCGGCCAGGGTCAGCTTGAGGGCCAGCAAGGTGCCGAAGGACGAAGCCAAAGGCGCGGCGAGCACCGGCAGGTAACGCAACCAGACCATGCCGAGCCCCGCGCCGAACAGCACCAGCAACACCCAGGGCATCAGCACCCG
The DNA here is from genome assembly GCF_036688725.1 of Pseudomonas lactucae. Classification (NCBI taxonomy): domain Bacteria; kingdom Pseudomonadati; phylum Pseudomonadota; class Gammaproteobacteria; order Pseudomonadales; family Pseudomonadaceae; genus Pseudomonas; species Pseudomonas lactucae. The sequence goes on from NZ_JAQQPT010000019.1 coordinate 57,021, forward strand.
TGCCCGACGACCGACGCCCTGCTCCACCAACACCATGACGCGGATCGGCAAGTGCCGGTGCAAATGCCCGAGGATCAACACCTCGAAAAACACCGTACCGATAAAGATCAGCGCAGCGAACAGGTGGGCCAGAAGAAATAACAGGTAAAGCATGATGGCCTCGCAGGTCGCGCCGGGTCTCCAGTGTGATGGCCTGGGCAAGCGCGCACCTTGATGCCGATCAAGGCACCGGCAACCAACCGCTGAAACCACCGTGCGCCGTCAGCGGGCACCAGGCGAAGTCTTCCGCCGAGGGCGGCAACGCCCGCTGTTCGGCATTGCTGGGAGGCGCAGTTTTCCAATCGAACACCCTAAGCTCTTTCCAGGCGAGCACCACGCCCCGGGCCGGGCTGACATCGGTGTTGACCCAACACGCGGCAGCGGCGGCCATCAAGGCTTCGATGGGCTCGGCGTCGATCCGCGCGCGATAGGGCGAGCCCAGCAGCCATCGGCAGACGTTCAGGTGGTAGGTCCAGTCCTGCGCCGGCCGGTTGCGATAGGCCCAGGTCATGAAGCTGCGAAACAGGTTCAGGCCTTCGGGCGGGTCAAGCTTGAGCAAGGCCGGGCAGATGTCGAACAGGCTGTGCCAGTACGGCAACAGACGTGCATCCAGGTGCACAAAACTCCGGGCATTGCTGGGGTATTCGGACCGCGCAGGTTCCGCGCGCGGGCGACTGGCGCCTGCAGGCAATTGATGGTTCATGAAACGCACTCACAGTCGTGACGATAGAACGCCTCCAGGTCACAGGAGGCCCATGGCACACGTCAGACGGTGGGGGAAGCGCGGGGGTTGGCCGAGGGCCAGGCGTAACGCGGCGGCGCCTTGTTGCGCTGTTCATGGGCCGGGCGTGGGGCTTGCCCCAGGCCCAGCAGCCAGGCCAGGCCGATCAGGAGCACCAGGGCGACCGTCACGCCGGCGCACACTGGGCAGGCAAAGTAGTTCGAAATGTTGCTGGAAGCCGCGTCGTTTAACCCTTTGTCGGAAAGTGGCGCCTGTTGGCCGCTTACCGAACAGAACGCCCCACCGATCCCGTTGAGCTGCTGGCCCATCATCCGGCCATGGCCCAAACCGCACACGAACAGGTTCATCAGCACGCAGAAGTACAGGGTCCAGGCGATCAGCGAACGGTCGGGATGGCTCAAATTCATGGCGGCGACTCTACCACCGAAGCCGCAAAGTGACGAAACGCAGCGCGCCCCTGTGGCAGAACGTCGCAGATTACGCGCACAGGCCTGGGTTGGTAGACTGGGCGCCCTCCTCGTTTACTCCTTTTCAAAGCCTGATGTGTAGACCCAGAGCAATGCAGGCGCTTCACAGGACGCACCGTTGATGAGTACGTTATTCACCCGCCGCAAGGTCCTCACCGGCATGAGCCTGTTGGGCCTGGGCCTGCTGGCCGGTTGTGACAACAGCCCCAGATTGAACTTCAAGTACGGCAAGGACTTGAGCGACAAGATCATGGGCCGCACCTTCAAGCTCAAGAACACCGAGGGTGATACCGTCACCCTCAGTTCCTACCGTGGCCTGATGCCGGTGGTGTTCTTCGGTTTCACCCAGTGCCCGGCGGTGTGTCCCACCACGCTGGCCCGCGCCGCCCATGCCAAGAAGCTGATGGGCCGTGACGGCGAGATCATGCAGGTGATCTTTATCACCCTGGACCCGGAGCGCGACACGCCGGAAATTCTCGACAAGTACGTCAAGGCCTTCGACCCCAGCTTCGAAGCGCTCTACGGCACCCCGGAAGAAATCGCCGTGGCCGCCAAGGAGTTCGGGATCTTCTATGAAAAGATCCCCGCCGGTGACACCTACACCCTGTCCCACACCGCCACCAGTTTTGTCTTCGACACCCGTGGCAACCTGCGCCTGGGCCTGCAGGCGTCCCTTACCGCTAAAGAGTGCGCAGAAGACCTGCTCACCGTCATGGAGGTCTGCTAATGACTGCCGTTCAACACCTCAAGCGTTTCACCTTAAGCCTCGCCCTGCTGGGTTTCGCCGTGCACGCCAGCGCCCAGGTGCAAGTGACCGACGCCTGGGTACGCGCCTCGGTGCCGGGCCAGCCATCCAGCGGCGCGTTCATGACCGTCACCGCCGACAGCGACAGCAAGTTACTGCGTGTGGCGTCGCCGGTGGCCAAGGACGTGCAGATCCATGAAATGAGCATGAAGGACGACGTAATGCGCATGGGCCCGGTGGACGCGGTGGCCCTGCCGGCCGGCAAAGCGGTCAAGCTCGACCCGAACGGTTACCACGTGATGCTGATGGGCCTGACCGGGCAGATCAAGGAAGGCGACCAGGTACCGCTGACCCTGACCGTGGAAAATGCCAAGGGCGAAAAGCAGACCGTTGACGTGACCGCAACGGCGCGGGGTCTGGATGGCATGGACCACAGCAAGATGCACTGACACACAGCGGTTAAAATGTGGGAGGGCCGCATCCAGTCCCTCAATCCACAATAAACAACTTCGCCCCAACGCTCGTCGATGAGCGATGCGCCTCCATGTCATTGCCCACCTGGTAACTCATCCCGGCCGTCAGCGTGAACTGGCGGCCATCTTCCAATTCAGTGTGCAATTCGCCTTCCAGGCACAACAGCACATGCCCGCGCGTGCACCAGTGATCGGCCAGGTAGCCTGGGGTGTATTCCACCATGCGTACACGGATGGTGCCGAATTGGCAGGTTCTCCATGAAGCACTGCCGGTTACGCCTGGGTGAAGTTCGGGGTCGACGGTGGACCAGTCGGTGATGCCAAACGGGACAGCGGTGAGTTCCATGGATTACTCGGTCGTCAGTTAACGTGGCGTGAGGCTAGCCACCTGACGGCGAGCGCGATAGACACAGATGGCTTGGTTTTGTGGGATACAGCCGAGCACGCTTGTTATCCTGTCGACCTTGCTCCCAAGGACGCGTGCTGATGCAGATCGACCCCGCCTATATCCTGCTTGAGACCGAGCACTGGCAGCTCAATCATCACCTGACCACGAAACTGCCGGGTTACCTGATGCTGGGCGCCAAGGCGCCGATTATGCGCCACCGCTATCGCGGCCTCGCCAAAGCTCGAACGCGCGCAACGGTAGGCTCCTGCGTCGCTGAAAGAGTACGTCACGCACTTAGCCGCTTAACCATCGGTATACACGCCAACGCCAACCCCGATGGCGCACGGTAAATAGCCTGCCGCTCCCCCGCATATCCACACGCTCGATAAAAGCTCGCGGCATTCAATGTCGCATCCAGCACCACTTCTTTTATCTCCAATGCCCGTGCAACGTCTTCGAGGTGGTCAAGCATAGCCTTGCCATACCCGCGCCCGATGAACTGCGGCAGTACGAACAACGCGCCCACTTCGTTATTGGCCAGGTCGAGCATACCGGTGGCGACGGGTTCATCGTTTACCCAACCCAGGTAAAAGGGTTTATCCATCAGCGCGCTGTAGCCATCGTCGGCGCAGCCTCGGGTCCATAGCGTCATTTGCTCAGCGGTGTAGGCGCCGATGCATTGGCCGCGTATGGCTTCGCGGCGGATGTTGAAAGCAGCGTCGGCATCCTCGAGTCTGGCGCGTTTTATTTTCAGCAAGGGATCCTTCCTTCATGCAGTTGCGTTGCCCGCTCAAGTGGGTGCAGCGAGGGCCGGGATGTTCATACTAACGCGATCCTCAAAATGGGCACAGTTCGCCAGTAGCTCAGTTACATCCTCTCGGTTGCGCCTCGGCGGAGGGCACTTTTATAGTTCGCCCGTCGCCGATCCTGGTCAGCGACAGGGTTTCACAGCCCTACAAAATAGAATCAACCTGCACAGTCTCAGACCCTCAGGCGGAGCCCGCCCGCGTCTTGCCTTATGGCGGCTGTACGTGGGAGACCTTCGGGTCTGCCGGGGGTGATTCTTCCTGGTCTGCGAACCCGCGCACAGTTGCCACCCAGACTGTTTCGCAGCAGCAAGGTGGCTGTTCTTTTTGCCCAGAATAGAATCGAACCTTATGACTAATGAGCACGACAAGAACTGTACGGAGTCTGTACCGCCGCTATGATGTGGCCTTTCGCCCAACACTCAGGAACCCGCATGCCCGTCCTCACCCTGCGCAACGCCCTCCCCGCCGACGCCGCCCGTTGCTTTGAAATCGAAACCACTGCCTACGAAGGTGACGAAGCCGCGACCCTGGAAAAAATCGCCACACGCATCGTGCAGTACCCGCAAGGCTTTCTGATCCTGGAAGCCGACGGCGAGGTGGTGGGTTTTATCAACAGCGGTTGCGCCCATGAGGTGGTGATGTCGGATGAGGCGTTCAAGGAGCTGGTGGGCCATGCGCCCGATGCACCAAACGTGGTGATCATGTCGGTGGTGGTCGACCCCGCGCACCAGGGCAACGGCTACGCCAAGCAACTGATGAGCGAATTTGTGCAACGCATGCAGGCGATGGGCAAGCGCACGATTCACTTGATGTGCAAGGCACGGCATGTGCCGTTGTACGAACGTATGGGCTACACCTATGTGCGACCTTCACCCTCGGATCATGGCGGCATGGCGTGGCATGAGATGGTGATGGCGTTCTAACAGACAGGGAGTTCGTAATGACCGCACCTCGCATCGAAATCAGCGACCAAGCCAACCCCGACGCCGAGCACATGCTAGGCAGCGGCCTGGCCGCTTTCAACGAAGATGTCACCGGCTATAACGACCGCCTGCCGCTCACGGTATTGCTCAAGGATCCCGAGACCCGGCAGGTCATCGGCGGCATCACCGGCAAAACCACCTTGGGCATGGCCTTTCTCGATCTGTTCCACTTGCCCGATACACTGCGCGGCACAGGCCTGGGCAGCCGGTTGCTGCAAGCCTTTGAGGACGAAGCCCGGCGCCGGGGTTGCCTGAACGCCGTGCTGTACACCATCAGCTTCCAGGCGCCGGGGTTTTACGAGAAGAACGGCTGGGTGCGGTTTGGGGAAATACCCTGTGCGCCAGAGGGCAGCAGCCGGGTGTTTATGTCCAAGCGGCTGTAACTGGGAGCGCTTCGCGCGCGAACGGGTGCAAGCTCTCTCGCCACGAAAAGCGCGTTACTACCAGCTCCCCGAAGCCCCGCCGCCACCGCTGGAACCACCACCGCCGGAAGAGCTGTCGGAGCTGCTGGAACTGGAACTTGAATCCGAGCTTGAGCTTGAATCCGAATCCGAACTCGACCCCGATCCGCCGCTGGTCTTGATGAAGATGAACAGTGCCGCAAACGACGCAATGGGAAATGCAAACAGCCAGCCGTTGCGTCCAAGGTCCATCAGCGTGCCCGCCGCTACATACACCGCCACCGCCGCCAGCAACCGCGCGATAAAGCCCGCGCGGCTTTGCTGCCATGCCGCCCTCATGACTGCCAACAGCACCAGGTACAACCCCAGCACCACCAACGCGCCCAGCGGGTACGCCAGCCAATGGATGAAATTGACCTCGGCGTACTGATGATTCACCACGACCAGGCCCAGGATGTAGGCCAGCAATCCGATGACGCAATAAAACACCGCACGTGCCAGCCACAATGCACCGAACGTCGCGCCGCCGATCAGCATGACCAGCGGCATCACCAGCAGGCACACCAGCCACTCGCGGCCACCGCCAAAAACCGCCAGCAACAGCGTGACCGCCACGGCGGCAACCAAGGCACGGCGCCAATGCAGCTTGCCGGCGGCCAGCAGCACACCGCCGATGGCGCCTGCGACAAATGCCAGCAGCATCGCGATGATCTGGGGGTTAACCCCAGGTTCGGCGACTTCGGGCAAGTCGCCGCCGTCCACCAGCACGACCAAGTCATTGACGCCCTGGCTGATGCCGCCCGCATAGTCGCCCTGACGAAACGCCGGCTTGATGCGTTCTTCAATGATGCGGTGGGACAGCAGGTCGGTGACGGTGCCTTCCAGGCCATAGCCCACTTCGATGCGCACCTTGCGATCATCCTTGGCCACCAGCAGCAGGATGCCGTCGTTGACGTCCTTGCGCCCCAGTTTCCAGGCGCGGAACAGTTGGTTGGTGTAATCCTCGAGGCTGGCGTCGCCGATGGTGGGTATCAGCAACACGGCCACTTGCGCGCCTTTGCGTTGTTCGAGGGCGGCGAGTTGCGCTTTCAGACGAGTGGTGGTGCTGGCATCGAGCGTACCGGTAAGGTCGATCACCCGTTGGTCGAGGGCTACCCCAATCGGCGAAGTGTCGGCCTGGGCCACACTTAACAGGCTGGCGCACGCCAGCACCAGCAGACTCAAGACGGATTGCCGCAACCACCGCATCATGTTTGTTACCTGAAGTTTCTTCCTGAAGGCGCCGACTGTAACCTATCAGCGCTACAACGCGTGACCCAAAGCGGTCGGCTATTTAAACTGCCTCACATCCAGCAATACGCCATCACTTTCGAGATCCCCATGGACTTACGCCACCGCAATAACGTCAACGTGATGGGCAACGGGACCTCGACCCTGGTGTTTTCCCATGGCTTTGGCTGCAACCAGGCCATGTGGAATGACCTGGCGCCACCGTTCAAAGACCGTTTTCGCGTGGTCATGTACGACCTGGTGGGCGCCGGTCTTTCCGACCTCAATGCCTTCGACAAAGCCAAGTACGGCGCGCTGGACGGTTATGCCCGCGACCTTAACGAGATCATCGACGCCTACGCCGAAGGCCCGGTGATCCTGGTGGGGCACTCGGTCAGCGCGATGATCGGCGTCCTTGCCGACCGCCTGGCGCCGGGACGTATCGCGGCGCATGTGATGATCGGCCCATCGCCGCGCTACATCAATGCAGACGGCTACGTGGGCGGTTTCAAGCGCAGCGACATCGACGAACTGCTCGACACCCTCGACGGTAATTACCTCGGCTGGTCCAGCGCCATGGCCCCGGTCATCATGGGCGCGCCTGACCAGCCCGCGCTGGGCGAGCAGTTGACCGACAGCTTCTGCCGCACCGAACCGGACATCGCCAAGCAATTCGCGCGGGTGACCTTCCTGTCAGACAACCGCCAGGACGTGATCGGCCTGACCACGCCGGTGCTGATCCTGCAATCGAGCGACGACCTGATCGCCCCCATCGCCGTGGGTGAATACCTGCACAGCGTGTTGCCCAACAGCACCTATTGCCTGGTGGACAACGTCGGCCATTGCCCGCACATGAGCGCGCCGCAAGCCTGTGCGGCCGCCATGGCCGCTTTTCTCGCGCCCTGGATGGCCGCGCGTGTCGGCTGAAGTGTTCGACAGCGCCGCCTGCGCCCTGGCCGTCACCGCCGAGGACGGCACCATCCTGCAAGCCAATGCGCGCTTCAGCGATTGGCTGGGGTTCAGCCTCAGCGAGCTGTGCAGCCGGCGCTTCCAGGAGTTGCTGACCATGGGCGGACGGATCTTCCACCAGACCCACCTGGCGCCCATGCTGCGCATGCACGGCAGCGTCACCGAAGTGAAGCTGGACATGCTGCACCGCGACGGGCACAAGGTCACCGTGCTGCTCAACGGCAACAGGCGCGAGCAGGCCGACGCCGTGGTGTACGACCTGGCGCTGTTCGGCACCACCGACCGCGACAAGTACGAGCGCGAACTGCTCAACGCACGCCACTTGGCCGAGGCGCTGCTGCAGGAAAAAACCGCCGCCGAAGTCGCACTGCATCAGGCCCAGGCCGAGCTGAAAGAGGCCTATGTCATCTCCCAGCGCCGCGCGCTGTTTGCCGAGCAGATGGTGGCGATTGTCAGCCATGACTTGAAGAACCCGCTCACGGCCATCCGCATGGCCTCGGACTTTCTCAGTCGTGGCGAGCGTACCGCCAAGGAGCGCCAGTTACTCGGGCATATCGGCCAGTCGTCCGAGCGCGCCCAGCGCATGATCGCCGACCTGCTGGACTTCACCCAGGCGCGGGTCGGCCAGGGCATCACCATCAAGGCCGCACCGTTGGCACTGCATGAGGTGATTCATCAAGCGGTGGACGAACTGCGCGTGGCCTTCCCCAAGGCGACACTGGTGCATCAGGCCGAAGGCCAGGGCGACGCCTGCCTGGACGCCGACCGCGTGCAGCAGATCGTCGGCAACCTGGTGGCCAACAGCGTGGCCTATGGCGACCTGCAACGGCCGATCACCATCACCTCGCGGCTGGGTGGTGGCGCATGCGAGGTGGCCGTGCACAACGACGGCGCGGTGATTCCCGAAGCGCTGCTGGCGGTGCTGTTCGAGCCCATGACCCGTGGCACCGACCAGGGCAGTGAGGTGCGCAGTGTGGGCCTGGGCCTGTATATCGTGCGCGAATTGGCCAAGGTGCACGGCGGTGACGTGGCGGTGCGCTCCTGTGCCACGGGCGGCACCACATTTACGGTGACGTTTCAGGGCAGGTAGGCGTTGCCCTGCCCGTCCCACTCAATTTCGAAGGACCGAACCATGCTTATCGTCTTCAGCGGCCTGCCCGGCACCGGTAAAACTAGAATTGCCCGCGAACTGGCGCACCGGATCGGCGCGGTTTACCTGCGCATCGATGTGATCGAACAGACATTGCGCGATGCCGGCATGTTGCCGGGCGCCAGCGGCTATGGCGTGGCGAATGCGCTGGCGCTGAGTAACCTGCGACTGGGGCATACCGTGATTGCCGATTGCGTGAATCCGGTGCGAGACAGTCGGGCAGCCTTCACCTCAAGCGCAGCCGGCGCGGGTGTTGCATTGATCGACATCCAAGTGGTTTGCTCAGACGTCCAGGAACATCAACGCCGCGTCGAAACCCGTGAGAGCGATATCGCAGGACTGACGCCACCGACCTGGCAATCGGTCTTAGCCCACGAATACGAAGCCTGGGATGACGCGCCATTGACTATCGACACTGCGCGGATGACATCGGCAGACGCCGTTGAAAGCATCAGCCGACATTTGTCTTCGACTCAGAGCACACTCCCCATCGCCTTCATCAACACCAGGTCCCGCGCATAAATATCCGGCGCATACACCAGCCCACCCTGGCGATCCACTTCCACCGTCCAATACCCCAACAACACCGGCACCGGCGTGGCCAGCCTGAATTCGTGGGTCACGCCGGTGGCCAGCAATTCATCGGTGCGCGCGCGTTCAGCCGGGCTGACCAGCAGGTCGCGCAGCAGCAAGGGTTGCTCCACCCGCACGCAGCCGGAGCTGAACGCACGCGGGCCTTTGGTGAACAGCGGTTGGCTGGGGGTGTCGTGCAGGTACACCGAGTACGGGTTGGGGAAGCGCATCACGATCTTGCCCAGCGGGTTGCGCGGGCCGGCCTCCTGGCGCAGCAGGATGTTGCCGGGGCGTGCCCAGTCGATCAGTTCGGGCGCCAGCGCGTGACCTTCAGCGTCAAGCACTTGCAGGTTCTGCTGGCGCAGGTATTCGGGGTTGAGGCGGATGGCCGGGAGTTTGTCCTCGCGCATGATGGTGGGCGGGATGGTCCAGGTGGGGTTGAGGGTCAGCCGGGTAATGCGCGATTTGAGCAACGGCGTCTGGCGCTCGGCACGCCCCACTTGCAGGCGGGTTTGCCACACCGGGATGCCGCTCTGGTACACGCTCAGTTGCGCGGCGGCGACGTTGACCAGCACGCCTTCGGGCTCCAGGTCCTTGGCCAGCCAGCGGAAGCGCTCCAGGTTGATGCGCAGTTGTTCGCGGCGCATGGCCGGGCTGATATTGAGTTCGGCCACGGTGCCGGCGCCGATCACGCCGTCTGATTGCAGGGAGTGGCTGAGTTGGAAAGCCTTTACCGCGCTGACCAGTTCGGGGCTGTATTGCTTGCCGTTGCCCTGGCGTTCTGCGGGCAGGTAGCCGCCGCTGTGAAGGCGGCGCGCCAGTTCCGGTACGCGCGGGTCTTCCATGCCGGGGCGTAACAGCGGACCGCTGCCGACCGGGTCCCAATGCGGCAGCGGTTGCTGGCGCATGCTGGAATACACGTTGCGCAGGCTGCGGTAAAGATCGGCACTGGGTCGCGCCTGATCGAAAGCTTGCGCCATGTCCTGCAGGCCAACGGCGGCAAGGGCCAGCACGTCGGTGTCGGGGTCCCGGGCCGGTGGCTGGGAATGCCACAGCGGTTCGAAGCGTGATTGCTGCAGGCGTCCGAAGTGCAGATCCTGCAGGGCCTGCAAATAGTGCTGACTGCTGCCGATATCGCTGCACAGCACGTTTGGCGTGGCGTGTGGTTCAGCCAGGCTATAGTGGGTAGGGTCCAGGCCGTCGTCGGCGAGCATCAGCAACTGTGCCTGGAGTGCCTGGCGACGCGTCTCGTCGGACCACAGCGGTGCATCGCCATGCTGCTGGTATAGGGCTTGCAGGCGTGCAAGCGCTGGCGCATCGAGTTGCGCAGCCAGGTCGGGGCAGACACTGGGCAACTGCGCCAGGGCCTGTTGCACCGGCGCCAGATCCACCGGCGCCGGCGTGCTGACCGGCAACGGCTGCACCGGCAGCGCTTCGGCTGTGGCGACCAATGGTGCAACGAGCAGGCAAATGCTCAAGTAACATGCGTGTTTTTTGAACAATGACTTTGCTCCAATCCACAGTGGGGGGATGTACTGTAGATGCTGACTTTTATGTGCCGCCTCGGCGCGGTGACCGTACTGGCTATCTTGAGCAATTCTGCGCTCGCTGCCAACGGTAACCCTCCGTCCTTGTATAACAGCCTGGCGCGCTCGGCTCCAGAACTCAATCCCACTGTACTCAAAAGCGCCCTGAACGCCATGCAGTGTGCGGTCAGCAATGGCGAGGAACGCTCCGAGCGCCTGGCCGTGATCGATTACTCGCAACCGTCCACCGCCCGTCGGCTGTGGATCTTTGACCTGCGCAAGAAAAAGCTGGTGCTGCGCGACCTGGTGGCCCATGGGGCCAAGTCCGGGGAAAACTTCGCCACCCAGTTCTCCAACCTCGAAGGCAGCCACCAATCCAGCCTGGGCTTGTTCCGCACCCAGGAGAGTTACCTGGGCACCCATGGCTATTCGCTGCGCATGGACGGCCTGGAGCCGGGGTTCAATGACCTGGCCCGCGACCGCGCCATCGTGATCCACGCCGCCGACTACGTAAGCCCCCTGTGGAGCAAGCGCGAAGGCCGCATCGGCCGCAGCCAGGGTTGCCCGGCCGTACGCCCGCAGGTGGCGCGCCAGGTGGTGGACAAACTCAAGGATGGGCAGTTCATGTTTTCGTGGTACCCCGACCAGCGTTGGTTGAAGTCCTCGACGTACCTCAATTGCAAACCCCAACAGGTGGCCAGTAGTCGTACAATCCGTGGCGGTTAGTCTGTCCCACCGATAAAAGAGAGCTTCGAATGCTTCTACATCAATCGACCTGGATCGAGATCGGCCAGTTCCTGGAGCGCAGCCGCACGGTGGTGATCCCCATCGGCTCCAACGAGCAGCACGGCCCCACCGGCCTGCTGGGCACCGACTGGATGTGCCCGGAAATCATCGCCCATGAGGCGCAGAAAAACGCCGATATCCTGATCGGCCCCACCTTCAATATCGGCATGGCCCAGCATCACCTGGGGTTTCCCGGCACCATTTCGCTGCGTCCCTCCACCTTCATCGCCGCGATTGGCGACTGGGTGCGTTCGCTGGCCGGGCATGGTTTCGACAAGATCCTGTTTCTCAATGGCCACGGCGGTAACATCGCGACCATTGAAGCGGCGTTCTCCGAGTTGTACGCCGAAGCCAGCTTCGCCCGCCGCCCGGCCGGGTTCGCGTTGAAGTTGGTGAACTGGTGGGATCTGGAAGGCGTCAACGAGCTGGCTCACCGCCAATTCCCGGTGGGTCATGGCAGCCATGCCACGCCTTCGGAAATTGCTGTGACGCAGTGGGCCTATCCGGACGCGATCAAGTCGGCCGATTACTCGCCGCAGATCGCCAACACCGGGCCGATCCGCGAAGCCCTGGATTTCCGTGCGCGCTTCCCCGACGGGCGCATGGGTTCGGACCCGGCGCTGGCGACGGTGGAGAAAGGCGGTGAGCTGGTGGCGCTGGCGGCCAGCGGCCTGGTCAAAGTAGTCGAAAACTTCAGCAACGAAGCACGACCTTAAGTCATACAAAGATCCAATGTGGGAGGGGCTATACCCCTCCCACATTGGATTGGTGTGTGTTACTTACAGTCCTGTGCGGCCAGTTCAAGCCGTGAAGGCGTCAACGCCGACGCCAGCGGCTTGCGCTCATACAAAAACACCTTGGCGCCCTCTCCGGCCTTGTAGGCCTCGAGCACATCGTCGGCGGCAATCTTGCTGGTCAACACCACCTTGGCGTGGCGCGAGTTCTGCGTCACGGTGGAGGTGATGCCGTGTTTCTCCAGCTTGGGCAGTACGCAAAGCACATAGGCTTCCGGGCTTTTGCTGGTTTGCAGGGTCAAGGTCGGGTCGTTGGGAGCGGAAACACAACCGGCCAGCAACAGAGCCGTGGCCGGTACGAAAAAAGAGCGCATGAAAAAATCCTGAGTATAAAAATAAAGGTTCACATCAACCCGCACGAACCAGCGCCTTGAGCGACGCATCGAACTGCTTCAAGGCATCGAGCTGCACATCCCGCTGCTGCTCGATCTGCGCGGCAATCTCCGGTGCGGCCTTGTCACGTACCCACACCGAGGGCACTTGCTTGTGCACCGAGCCCTCGGCCTTGGCGATGTATTGCAGGTCGGCGTCATAGAACCGTGCAACAAACCGCGCCTCAACCTCATCGTTACGCTGGGTCAACAGTTGGTTATGGGTATCGAGCATCACCACCACATCAGGATGAGCCTGCACCAGCGCATCCAGAGTGTCGTAGACCGTCACGGATGCAAAGGTTCCCTGCAGCGAGCTCATCAACCAATCAATGGCCAGTTCCGGGTCGGAGCTGTTGACGAACGCCTGGCGGATACGACCGTCGAGGGCATCCTTGGCGCCATTCAAGGCCACGTCGTGATAGCGTTCAAGATAGCTGAGATTGTCGCGGGTGTTGTCGCTCAACAACACACCCACCGATTGCGCGCGCTGCAGGGAGTTTACGCCAGTGGCGATAGGTAGCAAATGGCCTGTACGCAGATCGCCGGCAATGGCTGCATTGTTCACCACTACGGCACCGAGCATCAGAATCATTAAGCCCAGCTGAATTATCGTCCTCATCGCGCATTTCCTTGAGCAGCGTTTCGATGGGGCAATTTTGCGCTTTCCCGGCAAAAACAGAACTTGCATTGCATGATGATGACTATTATCTGAAGCGATAGTGCTGCGATAAAACTGATAAGGACCGCCATGAAGCCCCACCAAAAAACCTTCGACCGCATCCGCGAAGCCGTACTGCCGGAGTTTCGCGAGCGCGTCGCCGATTACCTGGTCGAGTATGAAAACGTGCTGCTCGACGCGCAGGCTGACGCCGACCAGGTCAACGCCAGCGCCCAGCAACTGCGCGGCTACCTGCGCGGTTTGAACACTACGCGGGTGCTGGGCATGGCGGATTGGGAAGACCTGGACCGACGTGTGGAGCAAATCAGCGCAACGGCTACAGTGCCGGACGCGGCTGATTGAGCCATGCCTGCACCGATGGCCGCTGCCACTGACGCCGGGCGTAGTCCACCAGCTCGGCAGGAACGTCGTCGCCGTTGAGGATCAGGCGGTTAAGCATCACGGCCAGGTCCACATCGGCGATCGACCACTCGCCAAACAGATACGCCGGGTTACCCGCCAGCAATGCCTGCGCACCTTCGATCAACTTGCGTGCGGCCGCCTGGGCCTCAGGCGACAGCGGCGGCCTCTTCTGCCCGCAGAACACCACCAGCGTGGAACGCTCCTGGCGAATCGGCAACAGATCGCTGCGCAGCCACGCCTGCACCTGCCGCGCCCTCGCCCGCTGCTTAGGGTCAGCCGGGTACACCGCGGTGCCGGGGTAAGCCTCTTCCAGGTACTCGGTGATCGCCGAAGACTCCGACAACGCAAAATCACCCTCTACCAGGGTCGGTACACGTTGGGTCACAGACAAGCGGGCGTATTCGGCCGTCTGGTTGTGCGCGGCGTCCAGGTCGAGGGTGACCAGATCGAAGGCCAGGCCTTTTTCGCGCAGAGTGACAAACACCGACATCGCGTAGGGGCTGGTGAACAGCGAATCAACGTAAAGGCGCAACGGGCTCTGGCTCATGGGGCAATCTCCTTGAATGAACCCTAAAGCTACGAGATCCGCCGCGATAAGGACAATGCGGCCTTTTTATGGGGGTATTCCTGGTGGGAATAGCGCACAGGTCGGGGGAGGACCAAAGGGCGGCAATGTGCGAGTTAATGTTATAGGATAACGCCCACTTTCCGTCCTGCCCTGCGACCTACCCCATGACCGATGCTGTTCCCCTGCGTCAACGCCTGCTTTCCATCGACGCCCTGCGCGGCCTGGTGATCCTGTTCATGCTGCTCGACCACGTGCGCGAAACCTTCTTGCTGCACCGCCAGGTCAGCGATCCGATGAGCATCGACAGCACCGAGCCTGCGTTATTTGTGAGCCGCACCCTCGCCCACCTGTGCGCACCAGTATTCGTGTTGCTCACCGGGCTGTCGGCGTTTTTGTACGGTCAGAAGTATCAGGGGCGGCGCGACGTGTCGGCGTTCCTGTTCAAGCGCGGGCTGTTCCTGGTGGTGCTGGAATTCACCCTGGTCAACTTCGCCTGGACCTTCCAACTGCCGCCCAGCGTGATCTACCTGCAGGTGATCTGGGCGATCGGCATCAGCATGCTCGCCCTCGCCGCGTTGGTGTGGCTGCCGCGTGCGGTGTTGATCGTACTGGCGCTAGTGATCATCGGCGGGCATAACCTGCTCGACGCGGTGCATTTCGCGCCAGGGTCGGCGCTGCAGAATCTATGGGCGATCCTGCATGAACGCAGCTGGATCGACGTGTCGGATAACCTGCGCCTGCGCATCACCTACCCGGTGCTGCCATGGATCGGCGTGATCGCCCTCGGTTATGCCATCGGCCCCTGGTTTGCCAACGGCATGCCGCCGGCGTTGCGCCAGCGCTACCTGTTACTGGGTGGCGTGAGCGCGCTGGTGGGGTTTGTGCTGGTGCGCGCGGCCAACGGCTACGGTGAGAAACCTTGGCAGGCGTATGAAAGCGGCGCGCAGACGTTGATGAGTTTTTTCAATGTGACCAAGTACCCGCCTTCGTTGCTGTTCCTGGGGTTGACCCTGGGCATCGGCTTGTTGCTGCTGTGGGCGTTTGAGCGTGCCGGGCACAAGCGTTGGATCGGCGTGCTGGCGGTATTTGGCGCGGCGCCGATGTTCTTTTACCTGCTGCATCTTTATGTGTTGAAAGTGCTGTATGTCGCCTGTGCTGCGTTGTTTGGCTTGAACCATGGCAACTATTTCGGCTTCGACAGTATCGGTGCGGTGTGGCTGGTGGCGCTGGTGTTACCGCTGGCGCTCTACCCGCCCGTGCGCTGGTTCGCCAAGCTGAAAGCGCGGCGACGGGACCTTGCCTGGCTCAAATATCTCTGACCTGACGAAGATCCAAATGTGGGAGGGGCTTGCTCCCTCCCACATTGGATTGCATTCAACTCGGGAATCAGGCCAGTTCAGCCCGCAGTTGCCGGGCGGCCGCCACCATATGAATCAACGCCGCCTCCGTCTCCGGCCAACCCCGCGTCTTCAACCCGCAGTCGGGGTTCACCCACAACCGCTCGGCCGGAATCCGCTTGGCTGCCTTGCGCAGCAGGCCGGCCATTTCCGAGACATCCGGCACCCGTGGCGAATGGATGTCATAGACGCCCGGGCCGATGTCGTTCGGGTAAGCAAAGGCTTCGAACGCGTCCAGCAGTTCCATGTCCGAGCGTGAGGTTTCGAGGGTGATCACATCCGCATCCATCGCCGCAATGGATTCGATCACATCGTTGAACTCGCTGTAGCACATGTGGGTATGGATCTGGGTTTGATCACGCACACCACAGGCGCACAAGCGAAACACTTCGGTGGCCCAGTCCAGGTAAGGCTGCCACTGCGCCTGGCGCAACAGCAGGCCTTCGCGGAATGCGGCTTCGTCGATCTGTACGATCCTGATGCCGGCCGCTTCCAGGTCCAGCACTTCGTCGCGAATCGCCAAGGCCAACTGGCGGGCCTGTACTTCGCGGCTCACGTCTTCGCGCGGGAACGACCACATCAGCATGGTCACAGGTCCTGTCAGCATGCCCTTCATCACCTTGCGGGTCAGGCCTTGGGCATACCGAATCCACTCCACGGTCATGGCTTTCGGGCGGCTCAGGTCGCCGAAAATCACCGCCGGTTTCACACAGCGCGAACCGTAGCTTTGCACCCAGCCGAAGCGCGTGAACACGTAGCCGTCCAGTTGCTCGGCGAAGTATTCGACCATGTCGTTGCGTTCGGCTTCACCGTGTACCAGCACTTCCAGGCCGAGGTTTTCCTGCACCTGCACCGCGTGCCTGATCTCACTGTGCATGGCCTCGACATACTCGGCCTCGCTCAATTTACCGGCCTTGTACGACTGGCGCGCCAGGCGAATCGACGCGGTTTGCGGGAACGAACCGATGGTGGTGGTCGGGAACAGCGGCAGGTTGAGGCCGGCGCGCTGTGTGTCGATACGTTGGGCAAACGGCGACTGGCGCTGGCTGTCCTTGATGCTGATGGCCGCAACACGCGCTTGTACGGCGGGTTTGTGAATACGCGGTGATGCGGCGCGGGCGGCTTGCACGGCGCGGCTGTCAGCCAAAGCCGCGAGTACGCCGGGCGCTTCGGGCTGCTCGACCGCCTGAGCCAGCACCGCCACTTCGGCGCATTTTTGCACGGCAAAGGCCAACCAGCTTTTCAGCTCGGCATCCAACTGGTCTTCACGGCCCAGGTCCACCGGGCTGTGCAGCAACGAGCAGGACGGCGCCACCCACAGGCGATCACCGAGTTTTTCATGCGCGTGCTGCAAGGTAGCCAGGGCATTTTCCAGGTCGCAACGCCACACGTTACGGCCGTTGACCACACCCAGGGACAGCACCTTATACGCCGGTAGACGGTCGAGAATGGTCGGGTATTGCTCCGGGGCGCGCACCAGATCGATATGCAGACCGTCGACCGGCAGGTTGGCGGCCAGGCCGAGGTTCTCTTCCAGACCACCGAAGTAAGTCGCCACCAGTTTTTTCAGCGGGTCGCGCTGGATCAGGTTGTAGGCGCGCTCAAAGGCATTTTTCCATGCCTGCGGCAAGTCGAGCACCAGGATCGGCTCATCGATCTGCACCCATTCCACGCCCTGCTCCGCCAGACGCTGGAAGATCTGGCCGTACAGTGGCAGCAGGCGCTCCAGCAGGTCGAGCTTGTCGAAGTCGGCGCCCTTGGTCTTGCCCAGCCACAGGTACGTCAGCGGGCCGATGATCACCGGCTTGACGGTGTGGCCCAGTTCACGGGCTTCCTGGACTTCTTCGAAGAGTTGGTCCCAGCCCAGGTGGAACTGCTGATCGGCGCTGAACTCCGGTACCAGGTAGTGGTAGTTGGTGTCGAACCACTTGGTCATTTCCTGGGCATGGGCGCCGCCGCAGCAACTGTCGCTGACACCCCGAGCCATGCCGAACAACGTGTGCAACGTGGCGTGGCCGTCAGCCGGACGGAAACGCTCGGGGATCACGCCGAACATCAGCGAGTGAGTGAGGACCTGGTCGTACCAGGCGAAGTCACCGACGGGCAGCAGCTCAATACCGGCCTGTTTCTGCAACGCCCAGTGGTCCTTGCGCAGGTCACGGCCAACGGCGCGCAGACCGGCTTCGTCGAGTTCGCCTCTCCAAAACGCTTCCTGCGCCTTTTTCAGTTCACGATCGCGTCCAATGCGCGGAAATCCAAG
Source organism: Pseudomonas lactucae (assembly GCF_036688725.1). Lineage (NCBI taxonomy): Bacteria > Pseudomonadati > Pseudomonadota > Gammaproteobacteria > Pseudomonadales > Pseudomonadaceae > Pseudomonas > Pseudomonas lactucae. Next base: position 74,815 of record NZ_JAQQPT010000019.1, read on the forward strand.
GGAATGAGCGACTGCCATGACTTACAACTCCACTGCCATATTCGATGGCAGCCATTGTCGGCAGATGAGGATAGTGAGACAAACTCATTTTACTTTAGATGATCACAAGTTTTATTCATGTACAGGCAAGCATCTGGGGCGAGGGAGCTTGCTCCCGCTGGGTCGCACAGCGCCCCCAAATCGGTCATATTGGTCCACCTGAAACAACGGGGTTGCCGCCTTCCACATTTGGATCAAGCACGCCAGTCAGGCAGGCCGCCATCGATGCCGTGGGCGAGTTGGGGCATGTTAAACCTCCTGAAGCAAACACAGGTCCAATGTGGGAGGGGGCTTGCCCCCGATGACGGTTTATCAGTCACAGCTGTTTCAACTGACCCACCGCTATCGGGGGCAAGCCCCCTCGCCACAGGATCTGCGCGATCAACAGAATGAGAGTTGAACCGACATGGATGAACTTCACCAAGGCAGCTGCCTTTGCGGCGCGATCACCTATCAGGTGGCAATGCCGCTCAAGGCCATCACCCACTGCCACTGCAAAAAGTGCCAGAAGAGCCACGGCGCAGCGTTCGCCAGTTATGCCAGTGCACTCAGATCAGCGGTCACTGTCACAGCCATTCGAGACATATTGAGCAGCTATCAATCTTCTGAAAGTGTTACTCGCCAGTTCTGCTCACGCTGCGGGTCGTCGCTGTTCTGGTCGGATGCCAAGGGGCCTTATCAGGAGTGGATTTCGATAGCGCTGGCTACACTCGATACACAGTTCGTTGCGCAGAAACAGACTCATAGTTGTATCAAGTCCAGGGTGCCCTGGCTGTGCGAAGCGCCCCTGTGAATGGGCGCAACGACAACGTTTCAATACATGAACTGGAACGACTTCCAGAAGATATTTGCGTACTGCAAGCACAGGCTGTGGCCGAGGGGTTCAGGTTCCTGACACGGTTGATCAAGGAGTGGGAAGACCGCTCAAACCGGTTCGACCAGCCTGGCGAGTGCCTCCTGGGTGTTTTTTTCAATGGGCAATTGATTGCCATCGGCGGTGTTTCCCGCGATCCCTGTGGTGCGCCAAAAACGGCCAGGCTACGCCGGGTCTACGTGATGCCTGCATTGCGGGGGCACGGGGTGGGTAAGCAGTTGGTAGCACACTTGTGCGAGCGAGCGTCTGAGCGATTTTCCATTTTGCGCCTGTCGACCGACACCCTCGAAGGCGCACGATTTTATCTGCGCTGCGGTTTTCACGCAATAGCTGATGACGGGGCGACGCATGAAAAATCGCTAATCACGCGCCACACCTCTTCTCCTAACTGACAGAGATCACTGTGGGGGGTTACATCAGCGAATCGAGTAGCTCACAAACAGTCGGTTCTGGTCCTGGTCCCGCGCCACTTCACTGCGCGACACACCGTTGCGCCAGCCAAACCCGACGTTTTTGAACAGAATCGACCGCGGCGTTAAGTACTCGGTGAAGCTCCGTTAAACCTCAGTCGATCAATCCATGAGCGTCATAGAACGGATACGGCCCGGGGTAATCCCCAAACACCCCGTTGTGGCTGACCAACCCCTGTTGCGCGTCCCAGCGATGCACCAGGTAACCCGCCGGTTCCAGGTTGAAATGCGCGGGCGCGGCGTCTTGCAAATCCAGCACGATCTGATGGGACGTGCCGGGGCACACACAACTGAGGCTGCCGCCGAAACGCCGCTGCATCGGGCGGTGCAAGTGCCCGCATAACAGGCGTTCGACTTGCGGGTGGCGCGCCACGACTTGTTCCAGGGCGGCGGCATTGATAAACGGCTCGCGGTCCATATGGCCGATACCGCTGATAAACGGCGGGTGGTGCAGGATCAGCAAGGTCGGCGCATCGGGACGCAGCGCCAGTTGCTCGTCCAGCCACCGCAACTGGCTGTCCAGCAATTGCCCGCCATGGCCACCGGGAATGGTCGAGTCCAGGCCGATCAGGCGCAGCGGGTGTTCATCCACCACCCAGTCCAGCGGGCCGTCCGCCGAACGCGGCAAGTAGGCGTGATCGCCGAACGCAGCCAGCAGCGGCCCGCGCGTATCGTGGTTGCCGGGCACCAGGTAGCACGGCATGTGCAGGCGCGAAAGCTCAGGGTGCAGCACGGCGTATTCATCCGGACGACCGAAGTCCACCAGGTCACCGCTGACCACCACGATATCGGGGCGTGGATGACTGACGTTGAGGTGGTCGACGGCACGGCGCAGCGCGCCCAGGGTATCGACCACGCCATAGGTCAGGCGCTGGCCGGCTTTAAGGTGCAGGTCGCTGATCTGTGCGACAACAAATGGACGATTCACAAGCGGACTCTCACGCATTCAGGGTGAACAACATGTGCGGCGCGATCGCCAGGGCAATCGGCGCGCCGACGGCGTACAACTGGTTGTCGCTGCTGTCCACCAGCAACGGCTGCGGGCCGCCCACCTCCACCAGCAGGCGGCTTTGTGCGCCCTGGAAAAACTGCGCGAGCAGATGGCCGTGCAGGTGCCCTTCGCCCTCCATCACCCGCAGGTGTTCGGGGCGGCAGTACACTGTGGCGGGTGGATTGGCCGCGTGCCACGGCAACACACCGCCGCAGACTTTCAAGCCGTGGGCCGACTGCTCCAGCACCTGGAAGGCATTCAGATTGCCGACGAAACCGGCGACAAACGCATTCGCCGGTTTCTGGTAGATGTCCCGTGGGCTGGCCAATTGCGCGACGCGCCCCTGCTCCATCACCAGGATGCGATCACCCAGGGCCATGGCTTCGCCCTGGTCGTGGGTCACAAACACCGAGGTGATGCCCAGGCCGCGCAGCAGCTCATTGAGCTCACTGCGCAGGCGCTCACGCAATTGCGCATCGAGGGCGGCCAGCGGTTCATCCAGCAACAGCACTTTGGGGCGCGGCGCCAGGGCGCGGGCGAGCGCCACGCGTTGGCGCTGACCACCGGACAACTCGTGGATGCTGCGCTGGCCGTGGTGCTGCAACCCCACCAGTTCCAGCAATTCGTCGCAGCGCTTGTTGCGCTCCAGCGGCGACATACCGCGAATCTTCAAGCCATAGACGATGTTCCCGGCTACATTCAGGTTGGGAAACAGCGCGTAATTCTGGAACACCATGCCCACGTCGCGACGCTCGATGGGCAGGCGCGTGACGTTCTGGTCAGCAAAAAACACCTGGCCCACATCCGGGCGCTCCAACCCGGCGATCAGGCGCAAGGTGGTGGTTTTGCCACAGCCCGACGGGCCGAGAATCGCCAGGGTTTCGCCGCCTTCGACGGTCAGGTCCAGGTCATGTACGGCCACGGTGCCGTCGGCGAATGCCTTGCGACAGCCTTGCAGGCGGATAGTGATAGCGGTCATCGACGCTCTCCACGGGATAGACGGGCACTGATGGCCTGCAGCGCAATCAGCAGCGGCACGATCATCAGCAAAAAGATCAGGGTGTAGGCACTGGCGATTTCCAGGCGCGCCGAGGCGTAGCTGTCGGCCAGGCCGACCGGCAAGGTCTTGGTCATGGGTGTGTGCAGCATCCAGGTCAGGTTGAACTCACCCAGGGACAAGGTGACCACCATCAGCACCCCCGCCAGGATGCCGGCCCGGCTGTTGGGCACCACCACACTGAAAAAGCGCTTGATCGGCCCCGCGCCAAGGCTGGCCGCCGCCTCTTCCAGTACCGGCAGGTGCTGGCGCTGCATTACCGCCATCACCGGGCGCACCAGGAACGGCAAGGTGAACAGCACATGGCCGACGAGGATAAACACCCAACTGCTGCGAAAGGTGCCGAACTGGCCGTAGGTGAGCAGCAACGCCAATGCACTGGCCAGGCCCGGCATCGCCACCGGCAGCACCATCAGCTCCTCGAAGGCGCGGCTGAAGCGATTGTTCATGCGTACCAGGGCGTAGGCCGCCGGCACGCCGATCACGCACACGCACACCGCGCAGGCCACAGCCAGTTGCAGCGACAGCCACACGGTCGGCGAATAGGCCTGCCACACCTGCACCAGCCAATCGACGGTCAGGCCGCTGGACAGGCCGACGAAGAAGTTACGCGTCAGCCCGGCGAGCAACGACATCAATACCGGCACCAACATGAAGGCGCACACCAACAAGGTAAACAGCAGTTGCATGACGAAAAGCGATGAGCGCTTCACAGGACAGTCCCCGCGTTTTTCACCAGGCGCCGCGTGAGCAGCAACACCGCCCAGGTCACCGCGCCCAGTACCACCGACAGCGCGGCGGCGACGGCAAAGTTGGCGTAATTGGTGAACACGTTGTAGATCGCCACCGGGGTGACGTTCAGCCGCGTGCCCAGGGTAAAGGCCGTGCCGAAAGCGCCCATGGACGTGGCAAAACAGATCGCCCCGCACGACGCCAGGGCGGGCGCCAGGCCCGGCACGATCACGTCGCACACCACGCGCCAATGCCCGGCGCCCAGCGAGTGCGCGGCTTCTTCGAGGCTGCGGTCGAGGCTTTCGCACGCGGCCATTACGGTGAGGATCACACGCGGGATCGAGAAGTACAGGTAGCCGACAAACAGCCCGGCCAACGAGTAAGCGAAGATCCACCGCTCACCGGCCAGTTGCATGCCCAGCGCCGCAAACAGACCCTGGCGCCCCGCCAACAGAATCACCAGGAAGCCCACCACCACACCGGGAAACGCCAGGGGGAAAGTGAGCAGCGCCACCAACGCCGAGCGCCCGTAAAACTGCTGGCGGGCGAGGAATACGCCGCTGATGCCACCGATCAACAACGCGACCAGCGTCACCACCACCGCCAGTACCAGGGTCTGCCCGAGGCTACCCAGATACTGCGCGCTGCTGAGCACTTGCCAGTAGCCGCTGCCGTGGCTGTCACGGCTTTCGCTGCCCAGCACGATCAAGTGCGCCAGCGGCAACAACCAGAACGCCAACAGCACCGCAAACGCCGGGGCCAGGGCCCAGGCGGCGTGTCTTGCCGATGTGGCCACTTACTTGACCTCGTTCAGGTAACGGGCGGCGAAGGCTTCCTGCACGGCGGCCATCTTCTGGTAGTCCACCACGCCGGCGCGGGCGTAGTCGCTGTCGGGCAGGAATTGCGCGGCGACCTCGGCCGGCATCTGCACCGGGCGTACCGGACGCAGGTAGGCCTTGGCCCACAGCGCCTGGCCTGCATCGGACAACACGAAGTCCAGAACCTTTTCGCCATTGGCGCGGTGCGGCGCGTTGGCCACCAGGCTCATCACGTAGGGCACGCTGATGCTGCCTTCCTGGGGAATCACAAAGGCGACATGGGCGTTGTCTTTGTAGCGTGCGCGGTAGGCGTTGAAGTCGTAGTCCACCAGGATCGGCAACTCGCCGGACAGCACCCGCGCATAAGCGGTTTGCTTGGGCACGATGGGGACGTTTTTCGCCAGTTTCTGAAAGTAGTCGATGGCCAGGGCGAAGTTGTCCAGGTCGCCGCCCATTGCGCGGTTGATCGCCACCGCCGACACGTAGCCGACGAACGCGCTGGACGGGTCGAGGTAGCCGACCATGCCTTTGTATTCCGGCTTGAGCAGGTCGGCCCAGCTCTGCGGCACCGGCAGGCCGCCCAACGCATCGACGTTGACCATGATGCCCAGGGTGCCGGAGTGGATTGCGAACCACTGGCCCGCCGGGTCTTTCAGGCCGGCGGGAATCTGCTCCCAACCCTTGGGTTTGTAGCCGTCGACCACACCGGCTTTTTGCGCCTGCAGGCCGAAGGTCACGCCGTAGTACACCACGTCGGCCACCGGTGCGGCTTTCTCCGCCACCAACTGCGCCAGGGACTGGCCGGAGTTCTTGTTGTCCAGCGGCACTTGCACGCCGGTGCTGGCGGCGATCGCCTTGAGCTGGGTACCCCAGTCGGCCCAGTCCGGCGGGCAGTTGTAACAAATCGCGGTGTCAGCGGCCTGGGCCAGGCCGGCCATGCCACACAACAGCACGGCGGCCAGGGTTTTACGGAATGCGCGCATCAAGGGACTCCTTATGGGGTTGAGTGCTTTCGCCTGGCCGGATATGGCAAGGCAGGCAATGGGAAATCGGATCGTTGCCGGCGATCTGCGCCAGCAGTTGGTCAATCACCGTGCTGGCGAGCAGCGCGATGGGCTGCACCACGCTGCACAGGGTCGGGTGCATCTGGGTGCCGAGGGATATGCCGTCAAAGCCCATCACCGAGAGTTGTTCGGGCACGTGCCAGGCGTTGCGCCGCAACTCGGCGATCAGGCTGATGGCCAGGAAGTCGTTGGAGCACACCAGTGCGGTGGGCGCCTCGGGGCCTTGCAGCGACGGCGCGATGGCGGCGAAGTCGGCGCTGGTGTGGGCCGGCATTTCGATCACCGGGCGGCTCTTGAGGCCGTAGGTTTTCATCGCGTCGCAGTAACCGGCGTAACGCAGGCGCGCACGGTCGGACTGCAACGCGGGGCCGGCGACCATGCTGATGCGCCGGTGCCCGGCGTCCAGCAGATACCGCGTGGCCATCGCCATGCCGGCGCGGTTGTCCACCGACACGGCGCTGTAGTTGGGGTTGCTCGGTTGGTGGTAGGCCAGCACGAACGGGGTTTTCTCGGTATTCAGGCTGCTGAGCACATGGTTGCTTTCGGCATCGGTGACGGTCAGCACCAGGCCATCCACGCGCTGGCGCAGCAATTCTTCCACCACGCTGCATTCGCGTTCGCTGCTGTAGTCAGTGGTCGCCAGCACCAGGCTATAGCCGCGCAACCGCGCCGCACGCTCCATGGCCTGGAATTGTTCGGCGAACACCGGGTTGAGCAGGTTAGGCACTACCACGCCGATCAGGTTGGTGGTTTGCAGGCGCAGTTGCCGGCCCAACAGGTTGGGACGAAAGCCCAGCTCACGAGCGGCGGCGAACACCTGCTCACGAGTGGCCGGGCGCACCTGCTCGGGGGAGGCAAAGGTGCGGGCGGCGGTGGCGCGGGATACCCCGGCCAGACGCGCAACGTCTTTCAAATCAGTCATTGTCACTCGCTTGAGATCGATCTCATTGGCGAGGACAGTAACGGGGGAATATGGCAGGAAGGTGGTGGGGAGATGACGGTTTGATGTCAATGTGCCTGATGCACATCGCTCTCAATGTGGGAGGGGGCTTACTCCCGATAGCGGTGGTTCAGTACCAGATAGGTTGGCTGACACTCCGCTATCGGGAGCAAGCCCCCTCCCACACTGGACCGGCGTACATCCTTGGATAGTCATACTCCAGAGCTATGCTGGAAAACCGGCGCAGCAAAATCCGCCGGCTAACCTTTCGATCCTGACCAAGTGCGGGCACAATGCGTGTCCTTTTTTGGCAGGCACCGCCGCAGGCTCTCAAAAATGATCAAAACGCCGTACTACCTCATCGATAAACAGAAGCTTCTGGTCAACATGCAGAAGATTGCCTATGTGCGCGAGCAGTCCGGCGCCAAGGCGCTGCTGGCGCTCAAGTGCTTTGCCACCTGGTCGGTGTTCGACCTGATGCAGCAATACATGGACGGCACCACCTCGTCGTCGCTGTATGAGCTCAAGCTCGGTCGCCAGAAATTCGAAGGTGAGGCGCACGCCTACAGCGTGGCCTGGGCCGACGATGAAATCGAAGAGATGCTCGATAACTGCGACAAGATCATCTTCAACTCCATCAGCCAGTTGCAGCGTTTTGCCGAACGCAGCGAAGGCAAGACCCGTGGTCTGCGTGTGAACCCGCAGGTGAGCAGCTCCGATTACCTGCTGGCCGACCCGGCGCGCCCATTCAGCCGCCTGGGCGAATGGGACCCGGTGAAGATCGAAGGCGTGATCGAGCAGATCTCTGGTTTCATGTTCCACAACAACTGCGAGAACGGCGATTTCAGCCTGTTCGACAAGATGCTCGGCACCATCGAAGAACGCTTCGGCGCACTGCTGCACAAGGTCAAGTGGGTCAGCCTCGGCGGCGGCATCCACTTCACCGGCGAAGGCTATGCGCTGGACGCGTTCTGCGCGCGCTTGAAGGCGTTCTCCGAGAAGTACGGCGTGCAGGTCTACCTGGAACCCGGTGAAGCGGCGATCACCAACAGTGCCTCGCTCGAAGTCACCGTACTCGACACCCTCTACAACGGCAAAAACCTCGCCGTGGTCGACAGCTCCATCGAAGCTCACCTGCTGGACCTGCTGATCTATCGCCTCAACGCCAAACTGGCGCCGAGCGAGGGTGAACACACCGTCATGGTGTGCGGCAAATCCTGCCTGGCCGGGGACATCTTCGGCGAGTATCAATTCGATCGTCCGCTGGCCATCGGCGATCGGTTGTCGTTCATCGACACCGCGGGCTACACCATGGTCAAGAAAAACTGGTTCAACGGCCTGAAAATGCCGTCCATCGTAGTGAAACAACTCGACGGTACAGTCGAAGTGGTTCGTGAATTTGGTTACGACGACTACCTGTCCAGCCTTTCGTAAAGCTGGCGGCTATTAGGAGAAAGAAAGCAATTGAAAAAGAACGTTCTTATCATTGGTGCAGGAGGTGTCGCCAAGGTGGTGGCCCACAAGTGCGCGCAGCACAACGACGAACTCGGTCGTATTGCTATCGCGTCGCGCAACATCTCCAAATGCCAGGCCATCATCGACAGCGTCAAGGCCAAGGGTAGCCTCAAGGTTCCCGCCGATATCCAAGCCTTCGCGCTGAACGCCCTGGACGTGGAAGCGACCAAGGCCCTGATCCGCGAGACCGAATCGCAGATCGTCATCAACGTGGGTTCCGCGTTCCTCAACATGTCGGTCCTGCGTGCCTGCATCGACACCGGCGTCGCGTACCTCGACACCGCTATCCACGAAGAGCCGGGCAAGGTCTGCGAGACCCCGCCGTGGTACGGCAACTACGAGTGGAACCACCTCGAAGAATGCAAGCAGAAGAACATCACCGCCATCCTTGGCGTGGGCTTCGATCCGGGTGTCGTCAACGCGTATGCCGCGCTGGCGCAGCAACAGCATTTCGACCGCATTGATTCGATCGACATTCTCGACGTCAATGCCGGCTCCCATGGCAAATACTTCGCAACCAATTTTGACCCGGAAATCAACTTCCGCGAGTTCACCGGACAGGTGTGGAGCTGGCAGAACAGCCAGTGGACCAGCAACACCATGTTCGAAGTCAAACGCACCGACGACTTGCCGGTCGTCGGTTCGCAGAACCTCTACCTCACCGGCCACGATGAAGTGCACTCGCTGTCGAAAAACCTCGACGTGCCCAACGTGCGCTTCTGGATGAGCTTCGGCGAACACTACATCAACGTGTTCACCGTACTGAAAAACCTCGGCCTGCTCTCCGAGAAGCCGGTCAAGACCGCCGAAGGCCTGGAAGTGGTGCCGTTGAAAGTGGTCAAGGCCGTGCTGCCCGACCCGTCATCGCTGGCCCCTGGCTACACCGGCAAGACCTGCATCGGCGACCTGGTAAAAGGCACCAAGGACGGCCAGCCGCGTGAGCTGTTCATCTACAACGTGGCCTGCCACGAAGAAGCCTTCGCCGAAACCGACAGCCAGGGCATCTCCTACACCGCAGGCGTCCCACCGGTAGCCGCCGCGCTGCTGGTAGCCCGTGGCGAGTGGGATGTGAAACACATGGCCAACGTCGAGGAACTGCCGGCCGAGCCGTTCCTGAAGGCGTTGGATGTGATGGGGTTGCCGACTCGCATTAAAGACGAGCATGGTGATCGGGCTTGGGATGCGATTGCTTGATAGCGATTGCTGACCGAACAAAAGAATGCGCCCGAAGGGGCGCATTTTTTGTTTGGGCTCACATAAATCCCAAAGAAGAATGAAGATCAAAATGTGGGAGGGGCGGTGCGACGATTCGACTTGCTCCCGATATAGGTGGTTCAGTGACAAATGTATTGACTGACACATTGCTATCGGAAGCAAGCCCCTCCCACAGGGATAGCGCTTCGCCCAGACTCTCAGAGTTTTCCCACGACTGTTTCAGGTTGTCGCTCGGAACCGAGCTGACTAACCTCTCCGACGTCGCTGCCAATTCAGCGGCCGGATTTGACCGTCCGATTTTAAATGAGCAATAGCACCCACACCGATTTGGGCGTTTTTTCTACGCCTGATGTATCGTGTCGCGGCAGCTGTGCGCGGGATACCTTCGGGTATGCCGGATTTGCTCCTTTAGCCGGTCGGTCAACCCGCGTATAGCTGCCACCCTAATTCGTTTGACCGCGAATCGTGGCAGCTCCATTCAGAAAGGAGCTTCGCCATGATTAAAGACACCCCAAATCCCCCAGATAAACTCTTCAGCGTACGCCCTAACCTGGGCACGGAAACCCTGCTGGTCAACGTCTCCCAGGATTTAGCGTCCATCACCGACATCGCCACTCACCTGGCCTTTGAAATCGACGGTGCACAACGCAATGTGGTGCTGGGCATCTGCCGCATGCTCGAAGGCGTACAACTGCTGGTGGACAAGGCGCTGGACGAGGCTCATCCGGCGGCCTGAACGTAGACTGCATAAGGCGCCTGAGCTATCTTCGGGCGCTCCTCTCGACAGACCCGGAACAGGAAGTTACCGCTTGAGCACCTCCCCCCTACTGCGAGGCCGAACCTTCGCCCTCCTCGCCGGCATCGCCTTCGTCGCCGTGGACCAGCTTGTAAAACTCTTGGCCCTGGTTTCACTGCAGGCCAACAGCTTAAAAATCGGCTCAAACCCAATCAATCTTGCGCTGGAGCTAAGCCTCAACCCCGGCGCATTCCTGAGCCTGGGCGCCGCTTTGCCGCCTCAGGTCAAACAACTGATCTTTATCATCGGCGTAGCCGTCGTGGTGGCCTGGGCGATGGGGTGGTCCCTCTCCAACTGGAACCAGCCGCTGCGCAAAGTCTTGCCGCTGTACGCCATCGCCTTGGGCGGCATCGCCAACCTGATCGACCGGGTGTTTCGCGACGGCCATGTGGTTGATTACATGGTCCTGAACATCGGGCCAGCACATACCGGGGTGTTCAATATTGCGGATATCGCGATTACTGTCGGCGCGTTGTACCTGCTGATCGAGCTGTTCATGAAGCCGCGTAAAGCCTAGGCGTATCAGTATTGCTCCCCCTCATCGCCTCGAATTTCAGCGGTGAGGGCCTGAGCGATCGCCTTGGCTTTCACGATGCTCTCCTCGCTGTATACAAACGAGATTTGGCCACGGCGATAATCGAAATAGTAATCCTGCTGCGTGGTGGGAGAAGTCCAGTAAGCCGTTTGGTTACCGCTGATGGAAATCGTCGCTCCTGTCGTGGGATTAACGGCAGTCACTTCGTCCTGCAACACGATGGTTGGGTCACTGGCACACAAGGCACGCCATTCTTCAGGTTCTATTGCATTGCTTTCGGCACGGGCGATATGGAGTTCATAGGCCATAAAAATGTCCATCAGAGAAAAGGGAAAGATTCTTGAACTGCTAAAGCAGCCTAATACTTCCTTCAGCGTTTTTTGCCCTTCAACGTCTACGTCAACTTATCGATAACATACTGCTGAAACCAAGCTGGCTGAGTGTCCGCCACAATATCGATATCCTCGCCTTCTGTAATCTCGGCAAGTTGCGCAAAGCTGGGCTCGCCGTCTTGCGAATTGTCAAAGATATAGGCTCGATTGGATAAGAGAATCGCCTCTGACAAGTTTTCCAAAGAGCGCTTATAACGAGATCGAATCTTGTCCGGTGGTACATCATGCCCACCTGTAGAGGCCCGGTAGGCAACTCGGGCAACGTTAATATCAGCATCTGCGGTAGCAACATAGTAAACGTATACCCGATAGCCAGCAGCTTTCGCCTGCCTTAACAGCTCAATCTTGCTGCCGTCCGACATGACTGTCTCGAATGTAAAACTCACGCGCTCATCAATCAGAGACACCCGGATGAAGTCAGAAAGAGCAGAAGCTATATAAGAGTCGATGTCGCGCGAAGCAAAAATGATTCGCTCACCCTTGGCGACCAGATCGTCCAGTTTGGCGAGGGAATCGGGAAACTTTGAAAGCAGTGAATGACTGCGCAAGAACGCAATGGCGCGTTCAGCGTAGCGGTATAACCCGAAGACAGCAAAGTCAAAAACACCCGTTTCACGAATGCCCAACTCAATCGCATCGGGATTGATGTAGTTGACCAGCAGGTGGGCCGGGACTTTCGAGTTGAATGTGCTCTTTCCACTCCCGTTCGGGCCGGCGAACATACGGACACGGGGGGTGGTACTCAAACCTGAATCTGCGCCTGAGCGGAGCGACGGTCCAACAAGGATTTTTTGGTTTTCAAGCGAGTGCCAGCCTTGAGAGTGCCGTAGGTTTCCACAGGACGGATAACCAAAGTCTCCGTATTGGAAACTTTAACCAGCTGGCCAGCACGAACCACAAGCACGGACTCACCCTTGGAAAGGGCAACCTCGTAGGCATCCCTGAATGCTTTGGCCGCAATGGAGGGAATGCTCGATTCCTGGGCAAGAATCTGTGCTTCGGTAATTTGGGGCTTAACTTTTTTACGTGACATGTTGGTCTCCGGCTCAGGACAAGGGCTGATCAATGGCAATGAGCATAGATCACCTCAGGCGTCGAACACTGGCTCGACTTTACCTCAATGTGTGTCCCATGTCCTGCTGTGGGCTGCCCAACATCCTCTAAGCGGCTTCGCACTCAAAACACCGACCACCCAATCCGCTCGCTCAACAACTCCAACGCCCTGATCCCCGCCAGCGAGTTCCCCGCCGCGTTCAGCTCCGGCGACCACACGCACACCGTGAACTGCCCCGGCACCACCGCGACAATCCCCCCGCCTACTCCGCTCTTGCCCGGCAACCCAACGCGATAGGCGAAGTTGCCCGCCTCGTCATACAGCCCGCTGGTGGCCATGATCGAGTTGACTTGCTTGGTCTGGCGCGCCGTGAGGATCTGCTCGCCGCTGTGGGCGCTGGTGCCTTCGTTGGCCAGGAAGCTGAACGCCTTGGCCAGGTCCAGGCAGCTCATCTGCAAGGCGCAGTAGTTGAAGTAGCTGTGCAGCACCGCGTCGACGTCGTTGTGGAAGTTGCCGAAGGACTTCATCAAATACGCCATCGCCGCATTGCGCGCGCCGTGTTGGGCTTCGGAGTCGGCGACGACGCTGTTGACCAGGATCTGCGGGTTGCCCGACAGGCGCCGCACAAAATCGCGCATCGACAGAATCGGCACGGCGAAGCGCGATTGGTTGATGTCGCAGATCACCAGTGCGCCAGCGTTGATGAACGGATTGCGTGGCCGGCCGCGTTCGAATTCCAGCTGCACCAGGGAGTTGAACGGTTGCCCCGAAGGCTCATGGCCCAGGCGCTCCCAGATGCTTTCGCCGCCGTGGTCGATGGCCTGCACCAGGCTGAACACCTTGGAAATGCTCTGCACCGAGAACAGCGTATCGGCGTCGCCGGCGCGGTAGGCCGAGCCGTCGTTGCCGTACACGGCGATACCCAGTTGGTTGGCCGGTACATCGGCCAGCGCGGGAATGTAATCGGCAACTTTGCCGAGGCCGATCAGGGGGCGCACTTCGTCGAGGATCGACTCCAGCAGCGCCTGCATGTCTTGTCCGGTCATCTTGGTTTGGATCAATGGTTGGCGGGGCGCGCAGGATACTTCAATGCGCGCGCAAGCCCCACACAATCTCTACCACCCGCTCGGCCACCACCAGATAAACCAGGATCAGCAACAGCTGCAAGGCCAGGTGATAACGCAACTTGGCCAACCGGCGAATACCATCGCTGACGTTCAAGAACATCAACACCGTGGACAGAATGACCAACCCCCACCCCGCCACATCGGACGCAAACACGCCGATAAACAGGTGCTGTTGGCCGACGACTGCGTTGGTGCCCGCCGCAAACAGCAACGCACACACCAGCAGGTTTTTCACATTGTCGAAGACCTGCGTACTCAGGTCGTTTTCCAGCAACGCTAAATATCGCGTCCATAACGTGCGCATAGGTCATTACCGGGTAGGGATCGCTCGTCAGTCAAAGTAGTTCAATTGCCCCCGCACCGCTCGCCGACCGGCGAGAATGGCCTGCCCCTCGCGACAGATCGGTGTTGCCCCATCAAAAATACGCCACATCCGACACTCGCTCATCCAGCACATCCCGCGCCAGCGCCCATGCCTGGTCTTTGGACTCCACCACCAGCAACGGATAGCCCCAGGCCTTGCCGAACATCGCCGCAAACGGTCTGAGTGCCAAGCGTTTAGCAGCGCTGGGTTCTACCTGGATCATGCCTTTGACGAACGTGCGCAGCGCCTGTCGGTGTTTCTTCATCCAGATCGAGGCTTGCTTGCGCTGCTCATGGGAATGTTCGTGATTGTTTTCGTCCACGGCTTTTTCGTGCAACAGCAGGAAGGATTGCTGCCGTGCCAACAGGTCTTCAAAGACCCGGAAGGCGTCCTCCGGCCCGCCCTGGTTCGGGGCATCGAAGACGATTTTGACCACAGGGAATGTTGTACTGTCGAGTCGCATGGCAAAGCTCCTTAATGAGAGTGGATCTCAATATAAAGCTCGAACCACTGGACGGCATTGCACAGAATAGCCAGACTGTTTCGCAACCCGGCCAACCTGCGATCACCGCCATGAAGCACCACCGCCTTGATCTGCTCGACCCGCTCACGGCCAAGGATGCCGATGTGGTCCCCCGCGCCGTGGTGGCCGTGGGTGCCAGCAGCACCTCGGACGCCTGGGAACATGCCCAGCACACCCACCGCAAGGGCCAGTTGATGTACACACTGCGTGGGGTCATCCACTGCGAAATCGAAGCGGGGATCTGGATCGTGCCGCCCCAGTGCGCACTGTGGATTCCCGGCGGCACGCCGCATTCGGCACGCGGCTCAGGCGCGGCGCAAGTGTATTGCCTGCTGATCGAGCCTGATGCCGCCCGCGCACTGGCGCCACGCTGCTGCACCCTGGCGGTGTCGGGCCTGCTGCATGAATTGATCAGCAAGGCCGTGAGTTTCCCGCAGTTATATGACGAGGCCGGCCCCCAGGGGCGCTTGATCAACACGTTACTGGATGAACTGGCCGCCGCGCCGGTCGAAGCCCTGCACCTGCCCATGCCTCAGGACGCACGCTTGCGCCGCCTGGCCAATAGCCTGCTGGCCGACCCGGCCGATAAAGCCACCCTGGGCCAGTGGGCGGTGCGCATCGGCATGAGCGAACGCAGCATGACCCGCCTGTTACTGGAGGAACTGGGCCTGAGCTTCGGCCGCTGGCGCCGGCAGTTGCATGTGATCCTGTCCCTGCAAGGGTTGGCCAAGGGTGAAAGTGTGCAGCGGGTGGCGCTGGATCTGGGTTATGAAAACGCCAGCGGCTTCATCACCATGTTCCGCAAGGCGGTGGGCCAGCCGCCGGCGCGTTACTTGGCGGACCGTGCCGGGGTGCTCAGCGCAACCAGTCAAACCATTGCGCTGAAAGACGCCCACTGAATTCATCGAAGTGCGCAAAAAGCGACCTAAGCTCAGGCCTAAAGATTATTTATCGAATGGTTTTTAGAACTTTATGCTTGGTCCAATTTCGTTGAACATCGAGCGTGCCATGTCCCTACGTCGTCCCCTCGCTGCTGTCTTCGGGTTGTTGGCCTTGTCTCTCAGCGTGAGCGTGCAAGCCCAGGAAACCCTGCGCATCGGTTACCAAAAATCCTCTACCTTGATTACCCTGCTCAAAACCCAGGGCACCCTGGAAAAAGCCCTCAAGGCCGACGACATTGACGTGAGCTGGCACGAGTTCCCCAGCGGCCTGCCGCTGCTCGAAGCACTGAACGTGGGCAATGTGGACATCAGCGCCGACGTCGCCGACACCGTGCCGATCTTCGCCCAGGCCGCCCAGGCCAAACTCACCTACTTCGCCCAGGAAGCGCCCTCGCCTTCGGCCCAGGCCATCGTGGTGCGCAAGGACTCGCCGATCCAGCAACTGGCGGATTTGAAAGGCAAGAAAATCGCCGTGACCAAGGCGGCCGGCACCCACTACCTGCTCATCGCCGCGCTGAATAAAGCCGGCCTGGCCTTCGCGGATATCGAACCGGCGTACCTGTCACCCGCCGACGGTCGCGCAGCGTTCGAGAACAACAAGGTCGACGCCTGGGTCACCTGGGAACCCTTCCTCACCAGCGTGCAGCGACAACTGCCGACACGCACCCTGGCCGATGGCGCGGGGCTGGCGAGTTACAAGCGCTATTACCTGACCGGTACGCCTTACGCCAAGGCGCATCCGCAGGTGTTGAAGGTGGTGTATGCGCAGTTGGAACAGGCCGGACAATGGGTGAAAAACCACCCGCAGGAGGCGGCAAAAGTGCTGGGGCCGTTGTGGGGCAACCTGGATGTGGCCACGGTGGAAGCGGCGAATGCGCACCGCAGCTATCAGGTGCAACCGGTGACGGTGGACCAGTTGGGGGAGCAGCAGAAGATTGCCGATGCGTTCTTCAGGGCGGGGTTGTTGCCCAGGGCGGTGGATGCGAAAGATGTGCAGACGTGGAGGCCTTGAGACTGAACACGGTTAAGAACATGTGGGAGGAGGCTTGCCCCCTCCCACATTGGATTTGCATATGGCATTAGAGAAGTGTGCGGGCAAGGGCCTTTTTCCATGCTAAATAGCGCCCTGCCATCGCCGGGTCTTCCTGCGGCTCGAAGCGCTCGCGCTGGCGCTCCAACTGCTCCAGTGCGTCATCACTCGCCCACACTCCCAACGCCCGCCCGGCCAGATGCGCCGCGCCCAGCGCCGACACTTCCGGCGACAGGCTGCGCACCACCGGGCGTTGCAGCAGGTTGGCCAGAAACTGCATCAGCCAACGGTTGCGTGTGGCGCCGCCGTCCACCCACAGCTCCTTCAGCGGGCTGCCGATGTCCTGCTGCATCGCTTCGAATACGTCACGAATCTGATAGCCGATGGACTCCAGCGACGCACGCAGGATATGCGCGCCCGAGGCGGCTTCCGTCAGCCCGCAGATCAACCCACGTGCATCGGCTTTCCAATGCGGTGCGCCCAGACCCGAGAGGGCCGGCACGAAGTACACGCCGCCGTTGTCCGGAAGTTGCGCCGCTTGCTCGGTCAGGGCATCCAGGGATTCCCCGGCCACCAGTCGCGAGGCCCATTGCACGGCGGCGCCGGTGTGGACGATGTTGCCTTCCATGCCGAACGTGGGTTTCACGCCGTCATGCCAGGCCAGGGTGGTCGACAGGCCATGGGTGGACGCAATCGCGCCGCTCATGGGCGTCATCAACGACGAGCCGGTGCCGAGGGTGGCCTTGACCAACCCCGGCGCAAAACCGCCCTGCCCGTAGAGCGCGGCGTGGGAGTCGCCGATCATCGACATCACCGGGACACCCGCAGGCAAGCCGCCCACGGCGACGGTTTCAGCGAAGAATCCGGCGCTGGGCTGGATCGGTGCCAGCGCCGCCAACGGAATGGCAAACAGGTCCAGCAACTCGGGATCCCAGGCGCAGGTGTGCAGGTTGAACAGCTGCGTGCGCGCCGCGTTGGAATAGTCGGTGGCAAACACCCGGCCGCCGCTGAGTTGCCACAGCAGCCAACTGTCGACGGTGCCCAGGCAGATCTCACCGGCAGCGGCGCGAGCATGGCCGTTGTCCAGGTGGTCGAGAATCCAGCGGAACTTACCGGCGGAAAACATCGGGTCGAGGGCCAGCCCCGTTTTTTCCAGGATCAGTGCTTCGTGCCCTTGCGCGTGCAGTTCGGCGCACAATGCCGTGGAGCGTCGGCACTGCCAGCTGATGCACGGCGACAGCGGTTCGCCGCTGCGCCGGTCCCAGGCCACCACCGATTCACGCTGGTTGCTGATCGCCAATGCGGTGATCGGCCGGTCCACCTGGGCCAGGCATTCTTCCATTGCGGCCAGGGTGCTGTGCCAGATAAACAGCGGGTCCTGTTCGGAAAAACCGGCCTGGGGATGGCTGACGCTCAGCGGCCGCGAACCGCGAGCGATCACCTGCCCCCGTTCGTTGACCAGCACCGCCTTGGCGTTGCTGGTGCCTTCGTCGATCGCAAGGATCAGTGGAGTGTGGTTATTCATGGGTTCACCGCAACCGAGTGGCAGCCGCCACAATCCCAGCCGCGTCGATGTTATGCAAGGCGCGGGTCGGTTCACGCGCGCCGGCAGCGGCGTATTCGCCATCGCCGATGCCCAGGCGGATTAAAGGAATGCCCAGCCCGGCCTCGGCCAGCACTTCGGCGACCAGGCTGCCGACGCCGCCGTTGATGTTGTGTTCTTCCACGCTGATGACCGCGCGAGTGCCGCTCAGGGCGCTGAGCAACACGTCGCGCTGCAATGGTCGGATCGATGACAGGTTGATCACCTGCGCCTGGATGCCCTGCTCCGCCAGCAAGGCAGCGGCGTCCACGGCTTCATGCACCACCGAGCCCAAGGCGACGATGCTCACGTCCGCGCCCTGACGCAGGATATCCACCTGGCCGGGTTGGAAGTGGTAGTCGCCAGCGTGCACATCTGGGAGGGCCTTACCGTCGAGACGGATATACACCGGACCGTGGTAACGCAGCGCGTAATCGACAATCTGCCGGCACTCGATGGCATCGGCCGGCGCGAAGATCTGTACATTGCCAAAGCCGCGCATCACCGAAATATCGTCGAGGCTGTGGTGGGTGCTGGCGAGCGGGCCATAACTGGTGCCGGCGTTGAGGCCGAACATCTTCACATTGGCCTGGTTGTAGCAAACGTCGACCTTGATCTGCTCATTGGCGCGCGAGATCAAAAACGGCGCGGCGTTGCAGGTGGCGGCGATCTTGCCGCCCAGGGCCAACCCCGCCGCCACGCTCACCAGCGACTGCTCGGCAATCCCGACGTTGATCAAGCGCTCCGGGAAGCGCTGGGCAAACGGGCCGATCTTGGCCGTGGAGGTGGAGTCGCTGACCACCGGCACCACGTCCAGCCCGGCATCGACCGCGTCAATAAAAGCTTGCACCATGACGCTCGCCAAATGTTCATTCGCCATGGTTCAACTCCTCCAGTGCCGCATTGATTTCATCGCCCTTGGGCACGCGGTGGTGCCATTCGGGGCGGGCTTCGATAAAGGACACGCCCTTGCCTTTGATGGTGTGGGCGATCAGCACCTGGGGCGCGCCGGTTTGGGTCTGCATGTTTTCCAGGCTGTGGATCAGCTGGCCCACGTCGTTGCCGTCGCACTCGCTGACGCTGAAGCCGAAGGCCGCCCATTTCACGTCCAACGGGTCGAGGGGCATGATCTCGGCGGTCAGGCCGGCCAGTTGCAGCTTGTTCTTGTCGACGATCACAAACAGGTTATCCAACCCGTACTTGGCCGCCGCCATCGCCGCTTCCCAGTTGGAGCCTTCGGCTAGTTCGCCGTCGCCGGTCAGCACATAGATGCGCTTTTTACTGCCGGACATCTTCGCCGCCAAGGCCAGCCCTACCGCCACCGGCAAGCCGTGGCCGAGGGCGCCGGTGTTGAGTTCGATGCCGGGGGTTTTCTGGCGCACCGGGTGGCCGGGCAAGTGCGAATTGAAGTGCTGATACGTCGGCAGCCACGCCTCGGGGATATAGCCCGCCTGCGCCAGACAGCAATACAGACCACCGACGCCGTGGCCCTTGCTCTGGATATAGATATCGCGCTCGGGGTCTTCGGTACGTTCCGGGCCGATGTTGAGGATGCGGAAATACAGGGTGGCGAGGATGTCGGTTTCCGACAGGTCCGCCCCCGTATGGCCGCCGGCCGGTGAATCGGCGTTCAGGCGGATCACATGGCGGCGGATCAGGCGGGCCTGTTCCTTGATCTGGTGGACGTCGTACTGGAAGGCATTCATGCAGCGGCTCCTGTGGGGCTGACCACGTGAGTTGAAAGTGCCGAAAGCTGTATTTGAATATTTATTCAGCAGTGACAATATATTTCTATTTAGACGCCGATCTTCCGCGCGGTCAAGTGAGCGATCGGTGTAAAAATGAAAAAAGCCGAAGAAATATCACTCGGACAAACGGACAAAACCCCAAAGGAGCCGGTCTACTCCGTGGCTTTTCACCTCGATAAAGCGGCGTTTTAAAGGCCTACCTGAAAAATTAAGCGCTTGACTTTGCCACGGTGTCACTGGAATCTGAATTAACAGTCAGGCACGCATAAATATTCACGACGCCTGAAAGCACTCCAAAAAAAATAAATCAGGAGAACACTGTGGACGCCAAAGCGATTGTCCAGCACCCGGACGAACTCACGCCGCCACCCCGCCCCCGCCTAGTGAAACTGCTGCCGAGCAATATCGGCGGCCCGTTGATTGGCCTAGTGCTGCTGGTGCTGGTCTTCTCCTTCAGCTCCGAATTCTTCTTCTCCTTGCGCAATGGCCTGAACATTCTTGATCAGGTCACGGTGCTGGGCATCCTGGCGATTGGCATGACGGCGGTGATCGTGATCGGCGGCATTGATCTGTCGGTCGGCTCGGTACTGGCCTTCTCGATGATGATGCTCGGCTGGCTCTATCAGGACCAGGCGGTGCCGCTGGGCTTTGCGATTCCGATCTCGATTGCCACCGGCATGCTGGCCGGGCTGGTGTCCGGCGGGTTGATCACCTACGCCAAATTGCCGCCGTTCATTGCCACGCTGACCATGATGTCGGTGGCCCGCGGCCTGGCGAACATCCTCACCGAAGGCCGGCAGGTGGTCGGATTTCCAGAGTGGTTCACCAGCCTGGCCACGGTGCGGCATTTCGGCTTTTTGTCGGCCACCGTCGGGCTGTTCCTGGTGATGCTGCTGGTGGCCTGGGTGTTCCTGCGCTTTCGCGCCGGTGGCCGCAACCTCTACGCCATGGGCGGCAGCCCGGAAGTGGCGCGCCTGTCCGGCATCAAGGTGCGCGCAATTACCTTGTGGGTGTACGCCATCAGCGGCGCCCTCGCCGGGATCGCCGCCGTAACCCTGGCCGCACGCCTGGACTCGTCGCAACCGAGTGCGGGTTTGAGCCTGGAACTGGACGCCATCGCCGCCGTGGTCATCGGCGGCGCCAGCCTCAGCGGCGGCGTCGGCAGCATCGGCGGCACGCTGGTGGGTGTGCTGATCATTGGCGTGTTGCGCAATGGCCTCAACCTGCTGGGCGTTTCCCCGTTTATTCAACAAGTGGTGATCGGCGTAGTCATCGCCCTCGCCGTCACCATCGATACCTTGCGACGCCGTACCAGCACTGCCCGTTAGACCTGTTCGACAGTTGACACCCTCCAACAATAAAACCAGGAGTCACCGACATGTTCAGCCCCAAGAAATTGCTTATCGCTACCGCTCTGGCTGCCGCCACCCTCACCGCCGCCGGCACCACCTGGGCCAAGGACCTGACCATCGGCCTGGCCGTGGCTAATCTTCAGGCCGACTTCTTCAACCAGATCAAGCAATCGGTGGAAGCCGAGGGCAAGGCCAAGGGGATCAAGGTGATCACCGTGGACGCCCAGGGCAACTCCTCCACCCAGGTCAGCCAGATTGAAGACTTGATCACCCGCCAGATCGATGTGCTGATCTACATTCCGGCCGGCGCCACCGCCGCCGGTGTACCGGTGAAAGCCGCCAAGGCCGCCGGCATCCCGGTGATCGCCGTGGACCGCAACGCCCCCGACGCACCGGGCGATACCTTCATCGCCAGCGACAGCGTGGCCGGTGCCAAGACCCTGGCTGAATACGTGGGCAAGATCACCGACGGCAAAGGCCGCATCGCGATTCTGCAAGGCCAGATCGGCACCACTCCCGAGAACGATCGCGCCAAGGGTTTTGCCGAGGGCCTCAAAGCCTTCCCGGACCTCAAGGTCGTGGCCCAGCAACCGGCCGAATGGGCCCAGGACAAAGGCTTCGCCGTAGCCCAGGACCTGCTCCAGCGTGACCCGAACATTACCGTGTTCTTCGGCCGCGCCGATGCCATGGCGCTGGGCGCCGCACAAGCGGTCAAGGTCGGTAACCTCGATCACAAAGTGGTGATCGTCGGCTTCGACGGCGACGTCGCCGGGCTCAAGGCGGTGGAAAGCGGTGTACTCAATGCGACCATGACCCAGCAGACCCAGAAAATGGGGCGCCTGGCAGTGGCGTCGGCCATCGATTTGAAAGCCGGCAAAACCCTGCCCAAGGAGCAACTGCTGCCCACCGTGCTGACCACCAAAGAAAACGTCGCGCCGTTCCTGCAACAGCACCCGTAACCCTGGGAGGTCTTCATGCACGCAGCAGCTCTGGACACAGCCGCCGATGCGGTGCTGTGCCTGCGCAACATCAGCAAGGCCTATGGCCCGGTGCAGGTGTTGTCGCAGGTGAACGTGGATATTCGCCCCGGTGAAGTGCTGGCCCTGCTCGGCGAGAACGGTGCGGGCAAGTCGACCTTGTCGTCGATCATTGCCGGCCTCGTGCAACCCGAGGCCGGCGCCAGCATGACCTGGCTGGGCGCGCCCTACGCGCCCGCTTCGCCGGGGGCGGCCCTGGGCGCCGGTATCGGCCTGATCCACCAGGAAATCCGCCTGCTGCCGCAACTGTCGATCGCCGAGAATATCTTCGTCGGTCGCCTGCCCATGCGTCACGGGCGGGTGGACCGCGCCTACATCGAGACCCAGGCGCAGATCCAGCTGGAGCGCCTGGGGCTCAAGGTACCGGCGTCGCGCAAGGTCGAAGGCCTGAGCGTGGCGGCCCAGCAACTGGTGGAAATCGCCAAGGCGCTGACCCTCAAGGCGCGCTTGTTGATCCTCGATGAACCCACTGCCGCCTTAGGCGGTGAGGAAACCGAGTTGCTGTTCCAGCAGGTGGAGCGGCTCAAGGCCGAAGGCGTGTCGTTTATCTATATCAGCCACCGCCTGGAAGAAATCGCGCGCATTGCCGACCGTGTATTGGTGCTGCGCGACGGGCGCCAGATCGCCTTGCATGCCACTGCGCAAGTGCCGGTGCGTGAGCTGGTGGAGCAGATGGTCGGGCGCAGCCTGGAGCGGATTTTCCCCACCCTGCAACTGCCGCAGGACAAGGTCATGTTGCAGGTCAAGGACATGCGTTGCCGCGAGTTTGCCCTGCACGGCATCGACTTCAGCGTGCGTGCCGGTGAGGTGTTCGGCATTGCCGGCGTGGTCGGCGCCGGGCGGACCGAACTGGTGCGCACCCTGGCCGGCGCGGCGCAGGACATCCAGGGGCACATGGTGCTGGATGGCGAAGTGCGCCAGTTGCGTTCGCCGTTCGAGGCGATCCAGGCCGGTGTGGTGCTGGTGCCCGAAGACCGCAAGCAACAAGGCGTCGTGGTGGAACATCGCATCGAAGACAACCTGATCTACGGCAACACCGATCTGCTGGATAAACGTGGCTGGGTGCTGCCTGCCCCGCTGCGCGAATTCGCGCGCACGGCGGTGGCGCGCCTGGGCGTGAAAGGTGCGCCGCAGTCGCGGATCTCCAGCTTGTCCGGGGGTAACCAGCAGAAAGTGATCATTGCCAAATGGCTGGCGCGCAATCCCAAGGTGTTCATTCTGGATGAGCCTACACGCGGCATTGACGTGGGCGCGCGGGCGGCGATCTATGAGGTGATCGCGGACCTGGCGGCCAAGGGCATGGCGGTGATTGTGGTGAGCTCGGACCTGGATGAGGTGCTGGGGTTGTCCCATCGGGTGATGGTGATGAGCCGGGGGCGGCAGATGGGGATTCTGGAACGGGGTGAGGCTACGCCGGTTTCGGTGATGGAGATGGCCACCGCCTGACTCACAAACATTGAAGGCCCAATGTGGGAGGGGCTTGCCCCCGATAGCAGTGGTTCAGTTACAGATGCATCTACTGACACTCCCTCATCGGGAGCAAGCCCCCTCCCACAGGGGTCCGCTGTGAATTCAAGAATGGAGTAATTTCATGCAGCTTTTTAGTCTTCAGGGCCAAGTAGCTTTTGTAACCGGCGCAGGCAGCGGCATTGGCCAGGCCATTGCCGTCGGCCTCGCCGAAGCCGGTGCCGATGTCGCCTGTTTTGACCTGCCCGGCAGCCCCGGCATCGCCAGCACCGTCGAACGCATCCAGAGCCTGGGCCGTCGCGCCCTGGCCTTGAGCGGCACGGTCACCGAGCGCGCCGCGCTGGATGCCGCCGTGGCGCGTACCGAAAGCGAACTGGGCGAACTCAGCGTCGCGGTCAACTGCGCCGGCATCGCCAACGCCCAGGCCGCCGAGGACCTGGAGCTGCAACGCTGGCAAACCACCCTGGACATCAACCTCACCGGCATCTTCCTCAGTTGCCAGGCCCAGGCCGCGGTGATGTTGCCGCGTGGCAAAGGCGCCATCGTCAACATCGCCTCCATGTCGGGCAGCATCGTCAACCGTGGCCTGTTGCAGGCGCACTACAACACCTCCAAGGCCGGGGTGATCCACCTGAGCAAAAGCCTGGCGATGGAATGGGCGGACAAGGGCCTGCGCGTCAATTGCATCAGCCCCGGCTACACCGCCACGCCGATGAATTCGCGGCCGGAAGTCGCCGACCAGGTGAAGATTTTTGAACAGACCACGCCCATGGGCCGCATGGCCAGCGTGGACGAAATGGTCGGCCCCGCGATCTTCCTGGTCAGCCAGGCCTCGTCTTTCTGCACCGGTGTCGACCTGCTGGTCGATGGCGGTTTTGTCTGCTGGTAGGAGCCCATCATGTCGCAACGATTCAGCGGTAAAACCATCGTCATCACCGGCGCCTGCCGTGGCATCGGCGCCGGCATCGCCGAGCGCTTTGCCCAGGAAGGCGCCAACCTGGTGCTGGCCTCCAACGACCTGGAGCGGGTGACCTTCACCGCCGACCAACTGGCACGGGAGTATGGCGTCAGCGCCCTCGCCCTCGGCATCGACGTGACCCGCGAAAGTGACATCGAACGCCTCTACCGCGAAGGTCACGCACGCTTCGGCAGTATCGACGTGTCGGTGCAGAACGCCGGCATCATCACCATCGACCACTACGACAGCATGCCCCGCGCCGACTTCGACAAGGTGCTGCAGGTCAACACCACCGGCGTATGGCTGGGTTGCCGGGAGGCGGCCAAGTACATGGTCAAGCAAGGCAGCGGACGCTTGATCAACACCTCATCCGGCCAGGGCCGCCAGGGCTTTATCTACACGCCGCACTACGCCGCGAGCAAGATGGGCGTGATCGGCATTACCCAGAGCCTGTCCCTGGAGCTGGCGCGGCATAACATCACGGTCAATGCGTTCTGCCCCGGCATCATCGAAAGCGAGATGTGGGACTACAATGACCGCGTGTGGGGCGAGATCCTCAGCACCGACGAAAAACGCTACGCCAAGGGTGAGCTGATGGCCGAATGGGTCAGGAACATCCCCCTGCGCCGCGCCGGTAAACCCTCGGATGTCGCGGGGTTGGTGGCGTTCCTGGCCTCCGATGACGCGGCTTACCTGACCGGCCAGGCGATCAATATCGACGGCGGCCTGATCATGTCGTGAGGGTTTGGTATCCTCACGGCCATTGAGTCAACCACTGAGGCTTTCATGAGCCAGATCGAAGAACAGCGCCTGATCACCAAGATCGCAAGCCTCTACTACGAAGAAGGGCTCAAGCAGTCCGAAATTTCCACGCAACTGGACCTGTCCCAATCCTTTATCAGCCGCGCCCTGCGCCGGGCGCTGCAGG
Source organism: Pseudomonas lactucae (assembly GCF_036688725.1). NCBI lineage: Bacteria > Pseudomonadati > Pseudomonadota > Gammaproteobacteria > Pseudomonadales > Pseudomonadaceae > Pseudomonas > Pseudomonas lactucae. The sequence goes on from NZ_JAQQPT010000019.1 coordinate 100,364, forward strand.
AAGGCGTGGTGAAGATCAGCGTGATGCGCCTGCAAGGCCTGCACCTGGAGCTGGAAAACCAACTGCAACGCCGCTACGGCGTGCGCCGGGTGATCGTGGTGGAAGCCACCGAGCCCGGCAACGATGAAAGCATCAAGCAAGCCATCGGCTCGGCCGCCGCGCATTACCTGGAGACCAGCCTGTCGCCCCAGGACCGCATCGGCATTTCGTCGTGGAGCAGCACCATCCGCGCGATGGTCGGCCATCTGCACGCCCAACCGGGTAAACAAGGCGCCGAGGAAGTGGTACAACTGTTGGGCGGGGTCGGCCACAAAGGCGCGTTTGAAGCCACCCTGCTCACCCAGCGCCTGGCCACCCTGCTCAATTGCCCGGCGTATCTGCTGCCGTCGCAAAGCATCGAGCAATCGGTGCAGAGCAAGCAGCGCATCGTGCAGATGGAAGAGGTCAAGGAGGTGCTGCAACGCTTTGACAGCATCACCCTGGCGATCGTCGGCATCGGCGAGCTGGAGCCCTCGCAACTGCTGCGCAACAGCGGCAACTACTACACCGAGGACATGCTGCGCCTGTTGGCCGAGCGTGGCGCGGTGGGCGATATCTGCCTGCGTTACTTCGACGCCCAGGGCAAGCCGGTGCTGGAGGAAGATGAAGAATTCGTGGTGTCGGTGGCGCTGCCCAAGTTGCGCGACATCCACCGCGTGCTCGGCCTGGCCGGCGGGCTGAACAAGGTCCAGGCGATTCGTGGCGCACTCACGGGTGGCTACCTCGACATCCTGGTGACCGACCTCGACACCGCGCAGGCCCTCAACCGATAACCCTTTTTGGAGACCGCCGCTCATGACGTCCAAACTCGAACAACTCAAGCAATTCACCACCGTGGTCTGCGACACCGGCGACCTGGAAGCCATCAGCCGCCTGCGCCCGGTGGACGCCACCACTAACCCGTCGTTGCTGCTCAAGGCCGCGGCCATCCCGGAATACGCCGAGTTGCTGCGCAATGCCGTCAGCGTGTCCAAGGGCGATGTCGACCTGGCCTGCGACCGTTTCGCGGTGTCGGTGGGTTGCGGCATCCTCAAGGTGATTCCGGGGCGTATCTCCACTGAAGTCGACGCGCGCCTGTCTTTTGATGAAGATGCGTTGTGGGCCAAGGCCAACCAGTTGATCGCCTTGTACGACCAGGCCGGTGTCGGCCGCGACCGCGTGCTGATCAAGCTGGCCTCCACCTGGGAAGGCATCCGCACCGCCGAGCGCCTGGAAAAGGCAGGCATCCAGACCAACCTGACCTTGCTGTTCTCCTTCGCCCAGGCCCAGGCCTGCGCCGATGCGGGGGTATTTTTGATCTCGCCGTTCGTGGGCCGCATCTACGATTGGTATCGCAAGAACACCGGCCTGGACTATACCGGCGTTGAAGACCCGGGCGTGCAGTCGGTGACACGCATCTACAACTACTACAAGGCCAACGCCATTGCGACCGTGGTCATGGGCGCAAGCTTCCGCACCCTCAGCCAGATCGAAGAACTGGCCGGTTGCGATCGCCTGACCATCAGCCCGGACCTGCTGCAAAAGCTCGCTGAAGACAACGGGCCGCTGGCGCGCAAACTCACGCCGGGTACCGAAGGTGAGGCACGCCAGCATCTGAGCGAAGCGCAGTTCCGCTGGGCCTCGAATGAAGATGCGATGGCCACTGAGAAACTGGCCGAAGGCATTCGCCAGTTTGCGCGGGATCAGGAGAAATTGGAGAAGGTGTTGGCTGCTTTATGAGCCCCGACCAGCCGGTAAGCCAACCGCGCACTTTGGTGTTCCTGGCTTACCCGCAAATGGGCCTGCTCGACCTGACTGGCGCCCAGACCGTGTTCTGGGCAGCCACCAAGGCCATGGCCGAACGCGGCTTGCCGGGCTATTTTGTGCATACCGCCAGCCTGGCGGGCGGCTTGATGCCAACGGCTGAAGGGTTGAGCGTCGATACCGTGCCCTTGGCGACATTTGATCCAGCCACCCTCGACACCTTAATCGTGCCCGGCGCGCCCGCCATTCAAGAGTCGATGGCCGCCAACACCGACCTGGTCGACTGGCTGCGTCACGCCTCTACCCGGGCGCGCCGCACGGCCTCGGTGTGCAGCGGCACCTTCCTGCTCGCCCAGGCCGGCTTGCTCCAAGGCCGACGCGCCGCCACGCACTGGGCGATGTGCGACATGCTCAAGCGCGGGTTCCCGAGCATTGAGGTGGACATGGACGCGATCTTTATCCAGCAGGGCAACGTGTGGACGTCGGCGGGCGTGAGCGCCGGCATCGACCTTGCGCTGGCGTTGGTAGAGGCCGATTGCGGACGGCACGTCGCCCTGCAAGTGGCGCGGGAACTGGTGGTGTTTCTCAAGCGGCCCGGTGGTCAGGCCCAGTTCAGCCAACTGCTGCAGGCGCAGACCGACGACACGGCCGGTTTCGACGCCCTGCACCTGTGGATCGCCGACAACCTGAGCGACAGCGACCTGACGGTGGAGCGCCTGGCCGAACAAAGCCGCATGAGCCCACGCAATTTCGCTCGGGTCTACAAGCAAAAAACCGGGCGCACACCGGCCAAGGCTATCGAACTGTTTCGCATGGAAGCCGCACGGCGCCTGCTGGAAGACTCTCAACGCAACATCGACCAAGTCGCGCAACTGTGTGGTTTTGGCGACGAGGAACGGATGCGCTACACCTTCCATCGCCACCTTTCGATTTCCCCCCGTGACTACCGCGAGCGCTTTTCGCGTTAATCGCCACCACTTGGCAGTAATTCAGGGTTAAGTGTCCTACCAGACAAACAGCGGTGCTTTTACAGTGAGCCGGTAACGCCTCACGGCGTGAGCAACCATCTCGACTGGGTCTCTGGAGCAACTCATGAAACAGCACATCCTTATCATCGGCGCCGGGTTCGGTGGTGTCTGGAGCGCGTTGGGCGCCGCGCGCCTGCTGGATAAAAATGATCGCCACGACGTGCAAATCAGCGTGCTGGCGCCGCGCCCGGAGCTGCGTATTCGTCCACGGTTCTATGAGGCACAAGTGCATACCATGCAGGCGCCCCTGAGCCCCTTGTTTGCAGCGGTTGGCGTGAACTTCATCGAGGGCACGGCCGACAGCATCGATGAAAATGCCAGGCAGGTGACCTATCGCGACCTGGCCGGTAACGCCACTAACGTCCAGTATGATCGCCTGGTGCTGGCAGCCGGCAGTCGTTTGAATCGTCCGCCTATGGAAGGCATCGAACACGTGTTCGATGTGGACCAGATCGAAGACGCCACGCGCCTCGAAGCGCATATTCACGCCCTCAAGTCTCTGCCCGACAGCCCCGCGCGCAACACCGTGGTGGTGGCCGGGGGCGGTTTTACCGGCATAGAGACCGCCACCGAAATGCCGGCGCGCCTGCGTGAAGCGCTGGGCGACACCGCCAACATCCGTGTGGTCGTGGTCGACCGCGGCCCGCAGATCGCGGCAAGCATGGGCGATGGTATTCGCCCTTCGATCATCGAAGCCAGCAAAGAACTGGGTATTGAATGGATACTCAACACGTCGGTGGCCTCGGTGGATACCGGTGGCGTGACCCTGGCGGATGGGCAGCGGATCGAATCCAGCACGGTGATCTGGACCATCGGCTTTCGCGCCAACCCCTTGACCGAACAGGTCAGCGGCACCCGCGACCCACAGGGCCGGTTGCATGTGGACGGCACCCTGAAAGTCAAAGGCCAGACCGACGTATTCGCCGCCGGTGACGTGGCCTACGCCGCCACCGACGACCTGGGCAACGTCGCCGCGATGTCCTGCCAGCACGCCATCGCCCTCGGCCGCTATGCCGGCCACAACGTCGCCGCCGACCTGATCGGCGTGGCGCCGATGACCTATAGCCAACCCAAATACGTGACGTGCCTGGACCTCGGCGCCTGGGGCGCGGTGTACACCGAAGGTTGGGACCGCCAACTGAAGCTCGTGGGCCAGGAAGCCAAGGACCTCAAACATCAGATCAACAGCGTATGGATCTACCCACCGGCGGCCGAGCGAGCAGCGGCCCTGGCGGCAGCTGACCCATTGATCCCCGTGGCCTGATTCACGTTTCGCCTATATCGGCCGGCGCCCTCCTGGCTGCCCCGGTCACTCCCGAGCGCCCGCCGATGATGATCAGGCGGGCGTTTTTTTGCCTGGCACGCTCATCGAGCACACTGGTCAGTCGCGCTCATCCAAGCCACGCGCTGCAAACGCCCCCAGCACGCCGCCGACAATCGGCGCCAGCCAGAACAGCCAGAGCTGCGACAGGTACTCCCACCCGGCAAACAGCGCCGGCCCGGTACTGCGCGCCGGGTTGACCGAAGTATTGGTCACGGGAATCAGGACCAGGTGGATCAGGGTCAGCGCCAGGCCGATGGCAATCGGTGCAAACCCGGCGACCGCACCCGGCGCCGTCACCCGCATGATGATCAGCACGAAAAAGAACGTGGCGATCAGTTCAGCCAGCAAGGCGGCCGTCATGTCGAACTGGCCTGGGCTCAGCGGGCCATAGCCGTTGGCGGCAAAACCACCCGCTGCGAAACCGGGTTGGCCGTTGGCAATCAGGTACAACGCCGCCGCCGCGACAACCGCCCCCGCTACCTGCGCCACCACGTACGGCAGCACATCGACAGTCGGCACGCGGCGCCCGGCCCACAGGCCGATGGTCACCGCCGGGTTGAAGTGCCCGCCGGAGATCCCCCCCACCGCGTAGGCCATGGTCAGGACGGTGAGGCCGAACGCCAGGGACACCCCCACAAAACCAATACCCAACCCCGGAAAGGCGGCAGCCAGGACGGCGCTGCCACACCCGCCGAAGGTCAGCCAGAAGGTACCGAGAAACTCTGCGCTCAGACGCTTTTGCACAATCGACTCCATTGCTGTTCAAGTGCCGTCACCACAGACGGTGGGCGGTCCTGGAGGACGGTAGCAATGGGTGGCGATGGGCCCTATAAGACTTGTCCGGTTTTAGTGAAGCGATGCACTCGCACCGTTCGACGGGGAGCCTTTGTAAGATGAGAGCAAAGCATTGAAAGCCGCCGTGGCTCCGCGCTGTTGCCGTTGCCGTTGCTCTGGCTCTGGCTCTGGCTCTGGCTTTTGATCTAGATCTCAGGCGCCCCGTCAAACACGCTGGCCGAGCCTAAGCGAGGTGCCGAGTGTTGGGGCAAGAGCGCTTGGTTACTTTGCCGCTTTTGCAAAGTGACACGCCGTAAGGGCGGAACCATAAGCCGCCGTTACCGCAGAAACGGATATGTACTCGATCAGATCCAACATCCTGGTCGGCTGTCAGGCCTATATCGGGAGCAAGCTCCCTCGCCACAGGCTCAGGGCCACGCCCAAAGTTGTGCAGATACCTAGCGTATCAGCCCGCAGCCACCCCCGTCCCAAACCTGCGAATCGCCAGGCAATACCCCACCAGCGCCACCGCCGCCAGCAGCCCACCCGCCGCGCCGATCCAGGCGAAGCCGAAGTGACCGCCGACCCAACTGCCCATCAGGGCGCCGCCGCCGATGCCGATGTTGTAGATGCCGGAGAACATCGCCATGGCCACGTCGGTGGCGTCCGGTGCCAGCACCAGCACCTTGGACTGCATGGCCAGGCCGAAACCCATGATCGCCATGCCCCAGAAGATGCTCAGGATCACCAGGTAGGATTCGGCGCCGCTCAGAGGCAGCAACAGGCACAGGCACGCCACCAGAAGGAACACCGCGCCAACCACGAACAGGTGCGGATTGAAGCGGTGCACCAGGCTGAACAGCAGCGAGCCGACGATGCCCGCGCCGCCGAACACCAGCAGGATCAGGGTCACCGCGCTGCCGCCCAGGCCGGCCACGCCTTCGACGAAGGGTTCGATGTAGCTGTAGGCGGTGAATTGCGCGGTCACGGTCAGGGCAGTGAGCACGTAGAGCGCCACCAGCGCCGGACGCTTGAACAGCAATGGCAGGCTGCGCAGGGAGCCGGAGTTCTGGCTCGGCAGCAGCGGCAAGGTACGCGCCAGCCAGAACACCAGGGCGGCGGCAAAGGCGCCGATCACCAGGAACGTGGTGCGCCAGCCCATGGCCTCGCCGAGCAGGCGACCGAGGGGGATGCCCAGGACCATCGCCAGGGAGGTGCCGGTGGCGAGCAGACCAAGGGCTTGCACCTGTTTGCCTGCCGGCGCCAAACGTACGGCAAGGGACGCGGTGATTGACCAGAACAAGGCATGGGACAACGCAATGCCGACGCGACTGAGCATCAGGATGCCGAAGCTGGTCGCAATGCTGGACAGAATATGGCTGGCGATGAACAGGCCGAACAGCACGATCAGCAATTTGCGTCGTTCGACGTTACGCGTCAGCAGCATCACCGGCAGCGACGTCAGGGACACGATCCAGGCGTAGAGGGTGAGCATCAGGCCGACGCTGGCGATAGGCATGTCGAAGCTGGCACCGATGGCGCTGAGCAGGCCGACCGGGACGAATTCGGTGGTGTTGAACACAAACGCAGCCAACGCGAGGGCGATGACCGGTTGCCAGTTGGCTTGGGGGGTTGCGGCTGAAAGGCTCATGGAACGGCGAGGTACTCTGACGATGATCAAGCGACCGCCCAGGACAAGCGCCGCCGCCGAGCATTCTATAGGTTTCTCGGCCGGTTGTTGGCGCTGATCCTGGACAAATCGTCGTTCGCCTGCTCAGGGCGACGTCAGGGTTACCACGTAGGCACCGGAGCGGATCGGCTTGCCGAGGCCGTCCACCAGTTGATACCGCTGGTCGTAATAGCGCCCATTGCTGCCGGTATCAGTCAACAGCACGGCACGCGCCGATGAAGCGCCCACGGCCTTGACGCTGGCGACCGGTGTCACGTTGCGCACATCAATGCTGCCGCCACGGCTCACGCTGGGGCATCCGGTGAGTTCCATCACCGAACCGTTATGCGCATTGGACAGACAGCCGGGTTCAACGATGCTGCCATGAAACGCAATGGTGCCCTGGCCCGCCGCCGTGGCACAGGTACCAGCCAAGACGATAAAGAGGCCCGCGGCCACCGAAAAACGTTGGATATTCATGTCGACACTCCCTTCTAGGTAGTTAAAAGGAACGTCGACCCTCGATGCGCAAACTTAAGGCCGTTCGTCGGCAAAAGCAAAATTTCCTACAAAACTCAGTACATCGCCCTACATCAGGGTTGGGCCTGTTCCATCAGCTCAGGAATGCTATCCGGCCGCTTGGCATAGCGCTGCGCCAACGCCGCACACACCATCAGCTGGATCTGGTGAAACAGCATCAACGGCAGGATCAACACACCCATGCTGGCACCGGCAAACAGCACCTGAGCCATCGGTACGCCGGTTGCGAGACTCTTCTTCGAGCCGCAGAACAGGATGGTGATTCGGTCCTCCTGGCTAAACCCGAAGGCCTTGCCCAGCAAGGCGGACACCACCAGCACCAGGGCCAGCAACACGCAGCAGGCCACCACCAGGCCGCCCAGCTCCCACAGCGGGATCTGATGCCAGATGCCTTCGTTGACCGCTTCGCTGAACGCGCCGTAGACCACCAGCAGGATCGAGCCCTGATCGACGAATTTGAGCCAGGTTTTATTGCGCCCCACCCACGCGCCGATCCAGCGGCGGGCGATCTGCCCGGCAATGAACGGCAGCAGCAGTTGCACGCTGATCTTGAGGATCGCATCGACAGTGGAACTGCCCTCGCCGTGCACGTTGAGCAACAACGTCACCAGCAACGGCGTGAGGAAGATGCCGAACAGGCTTGAGGCCGCCGCGCTGCAAATCGCCGCCGGGATATTGCCGCGCGCCAGCGAGGTGAAGGCAATCGCTGATTGCACGGTGGCCGGCAAGGCACAGAGGTAGAGCATGCCCATGTACAGGTCTTTGCCGATCAGCGGCGACAGCACCGGCTTGAGCGCCAGCCCCAGGAGCGGGAACAGCACGAAGGTCAGGCTGAACACCAGCAAGTGCAGGCGCCAGTGACCGGCCCCGGCGACGATGGCCTGGCGCGACAGCTTGGCGCCGTGCAGGAAAAACAGCAGCGCGATGGCCAGGTTGGTCACCCAGCCGAACGCCACGGCAGTCTGGCCGCTGGCAGGCAACAGGGAGGCAAGGACCACCGTGGCGATCAGCGTCAGGGTGAAATTGTCGGGCAGGAAACGAGGGCGAGTCATAAGCGCATCTTCCAGGGGTTGCCAAGAACGTCGTGGCGACTCTAACGTAACGGCCTGTTACCGACTAACGCCAATGAGCCAGTAAATGCCGCCTAAAGGACAGGAAAAAACCGTACGCCGCAGCATTCCCGGGCTGTCCAGCCTGCCACGGCCGGTGTATGGGCGCACCGAATCGCTGCCCAACCGCGCGCTGACACGTCGGCACAGCCATCCATGGGTGCAGTTGTCCTACGCGATTTCCGGGGTGCTGGAGATCCAGACCAGCGCCGGGCGCTTCGTCGCACCGCCGCAACGCGCGGTGTGGATTCCGGCGGGCATGCCGCACCGCGTCTACAGCGCGCCCCACACCGAGATGCGCAGCCTGTATCTGGATTGCCGCGTTACCGCCTGGGCGGCCGGGCATTGTCACGTACTGGAGGTGAGCAGCCTGTTGCGCGAGCTGATCCGCAGTTTCAGCGAGCTGCCGGTGGAGTACGCCGAGGATGGTCCGGATGGGCGTCTGGCCCAGGTGATCCTCGACCAACTCGCCGCCGCGCCCCAGGTGGACCTGATGCTGCCCCTCCCTCTCGACGCCCGCTTGCGGCAGATCTACCGCAGCCTGAGCCTGCGCCCGGAGCAACAGACCACGTTGGGCCAATGGAGCGAGAAACTGGGGCTCAGCGAAAAGACCCTCAGCCGTTTGTTTTTGAAAGACACCGGCCTGACCTTCCGCGCCTGGCGCCAGCGCTTGCGCCTGCTCAGCGCCCTGCCCGCCCTGGAGCAAGGCGATCGGGTGACGGATGTGGCGCTGAACTGTGGCTATGAGTCCACCTCGGCGTTTATCAACGCGTTTCGCCAGCAGTTCGATGCAACGCCGGGGGAGTTCTTTCGCTGAGTGCTCAAACAACGAAGGTCAACTGTGACAGCGGGCTTGCCCCGCGCTGGGGTGGGCACGGCAATGCGGTCTTCTCGATTGTTCTGCAAATAATCCCCAAACCCGCGCGTGGCTGGTATTGTGCCGCGCTTGAAAAACTGCCACCAACCTGCGAGGAAATGCACGTTGAACACTGACGAAAAAATGACCGGCGATCTGTTCGCGGTGGATAAGCGCCTGTCACTCAAGCCGGTGGTGGACTTCAACACCTACCTGCGCAGTGCCTTCGGCGACGGCCCGTGTACCTGCATCCGCTGCACGGCCAGCGGCGGTGATGAAACCGGCTATGCGTTCCAGCACACCTTCGAGTTCGATGGCAAACCCACCCACCGCCGCTTTGCGTCCACGGCCGGTGGCGATGTGTTGATGGCGTTGAAGAAGGCGTGGTTGTCGTACACCAAGGCCGAGCTGCCGCTCAGTGGCGTGCTGGAACTGGAGACGGTGAAAGAGTTCGTCGAACCGCAACTGCACAAGCGCCTGGCACCGTTGTTCTTGGCCAGTGGGTTGGTCAAGACCCTAGACGGTGAGTTGCACATTCAGCCGCAAGCGTCGGCCTGACCCTGGTGTATATCAACCCTGGGAGGGCGCACGTCGAATCGTACGGTCCTCCCAGATTCAGACTGCATCCGATCTAGAAGCCCGGTGCCCCCTGCACGCGAAACGCGGGCGTCAGTTCGTCGTCCAGCGGTTCGGTCAGCGGCCGATCATCAATGCCCGGCACCAGAATCACCTTGCGGCACTCCTCCTCGGCTTTATCAAAGACCTCATAGCCACGCGCCGCCTGTTCCAGCGACAGACGGTGAGTAATGATCGCCTCCGGGTTCAGCTGCCCCAATTCAATATGCTCCAGCAACTGCGGTAGAAAACGCTGCACATGGGTCTGGCCCATCTTGAACGTCAGACCTTTATCGAACGCATCGCCGAACATGAAGCCATGGATAAACCCGGCATACACCCCCGCGACGCTGACCACCCCGCCGCGGCGCACCGCAGCGATGCACTGGCGCAACGCCTTGCCGCTGCTGCCTTCGATCTTGAGGGTGGTGAGCAGGGTTTCGGTGGTGCTGCCCTTGGCTTCGAAACCAACAGCATCCACCACGCCATCAACCCCGCGCATGCCGGCGGTCTGGCGGATGATGGTGTCGGCGGGGTCATCGTCGTCTTCGAAGTTGATCGGGATCACGCCGTACATCTTCTGCGCATAGTCCAGTCGATACGGGTGATCGTCGACCATGAAAATCTGCTCGGCGCCGAGCATCCGCGCGCACGCCGCGCTCAGCAGCCCGACCGGCCCGGCGCCGTAGATCGCTACGCTGGAGCCCTGGCCAATCCCGGCGTTGGTCACCGCCTGCCACGCAGTGGGCAGGATGTCGGAGAGAAACAGTACCTTCTCATCCGCCAGAACGCCGGGCACTTTGAATGGCCCGGTGTTGGCCTTGGGCACCCGCACCAGTTCGGCCTGGCCACCGGGAATGCCCCCATACAGGCGGCTGTAGCCGAACAGCGCAGCACCCGGCGGGATCGCCTTTTTATTCAGGATCGCGCCGCGGCCGTCATTGGTGGTTTCACAGGCGGCGAATTGCTGCAGCTGGCAGAAGAAACACTCGCCGCAGGCAATCACGAACGGGATCACCACGCGGTCGCCGCGCTGCACCGCCGTCACGCCGGGGCCGGTTTCTTCGACAATGCCCATGAACTCATGGCCGAAGATATCGCCATGTTCCACCGTCGGGATCTTGCCGCGGTACAGGTGCAGGTCAGAGCCGCAAATCGCCGTGGCGGTGACCCGCAGAATAATGTCGTCGGGTTGTTCGATGATGGGATCGGGGACGGTGTCCACCTGCACCTTATGGGCGCCTTGATAGGTCATGGCTCGCATGAGCTGCACTCCGGTTATTGAGTAGAGTCAGTCATTAGGGGCGGCCGTCAGTGCGGGCGTTCCCTTGGCGTACGCGGGCAGCCGATCAAAGGTCGCCACGGCTCTGGGCGAGCAAACGATCGACCACTGCCTGTAACCCGGCGGGCTCATCCGCGCCCTTGGCCAGGGCGTCTGCGAAACACTCCAGTTGATCGAGCGCACTGTTTCCGCGCCGCAACAGCGCCAGGGCGTGCTCGAACACCAAAGACTCACCCATGGCCTCGGCGGTCGCGCGAAACTGTTGCGCGGCCTGCTGCAACCACTGTTCGGCACTGCCGATGGTGCCCTGGTCGTCCAGTGCAAACGTGCCCGCCGCGCCATAGCGCTTGGCCTGCCAGCGGTTTTCCTTGAGCAGCCAGCGCGTCTGGGCGGTAAACCTGGCACCGGGCCGAGCCAGCGCGCAGGCATGGGTGACCATCACGCGAAACAGCGTGGCGAGGACCAATGAATCGCCCAGCCGGGGACACGCGTCCGTCATGCGCAACTCAAGCGTCGGGTAACGCGCCGCCGGACGGATGCCCCACCAGCCGTTGCCATCGGCCTTGATCGCACCCACGCGGTGCAACAATGCCAGGTAGCGCTGGTAGCCCGCCCAGTCTTCGAAATGCTCCGGCACGCCCATGCGCGGCCATTCATCGCAGGCGGCCTGGCGGTAGCTCATGAACCCGCTGGGCGCTCCCTCCCAGAACGGTGATGAGCAACTGAGCAGCAACAACAATGGCAGCCACGGCGACACCTCGTTCATCACCGCGATGCGATCCACCTCTGTCGGTACCTGCACATGCACATGCAGCCCGCATAAGAGACTGCGGCGCGCCACCTGTTGCATGTCCTCGAACAGTTGCTCGAAATGCGCCTGCACCGTGGGCTTCTGCTCGCGCCAGGCCGCCAGCGGATGGCTGCCGGCGCAGACAATGCCCAAGCCGAATTCACCCAGGGATTCAGCCAGGTTGTGCCGCACGGTGGCCAGGTAATCGGCGGCTTCGCGGCTGGCCTTGAACACCGGCGATGCCACTTCGATCTGCCCCTGGAACATCTCGAAGGCAAACCCTGCGCCGATCGCTCGTCGACACGCCGCCAGCACCGCCGCCGGGGGCTCGCTGAGCATTTGGCGACTGTGCAGGTCGGTGATGAAGTATTCCTCTTCAATGCCGAAGGTCAGCATGGGCGGTCAGCGCAATCGGGTGACGGTGAGCGCGACCACGGCGATCCGCTCCACGCGCTCATAGCCGGGCTTGTCGAGTTCCTCGCCGAAAACATCCGGGTCCAGTTCACGGTAGGTCCAGCCGAAGGCATCGTTGGCCAGCAAGGGCCCGACCGCTTCCAGGAAAGGATCGCCGCCGGCGACCATCGCCACCCCGGTATACAGCACCAGGCTGCCGCCCAGGGCCAGGCGCCCGAGGGATTCGCTGACGATGCGCACCGACAGCTGCTCACCCAATGCACCGCCGCCATGCCGGTAGGCACGCTGACGGTCGTCGTTCATGTACGGCGGGTTGGCGACGATCAAGTCGAATGTGCCGTCCAGGCTCGCCAGCAGGTCGCTCTGGTACACCCTGACATTGCTCAGCCCCGCCAGCTCGGCGTTCACCGCGCTCATGCGCAGGGCGCGGGGGTTGATGTCCACCGCCAGCACCTGTGCGTCATGCCGCGCCTGGGCGATGACCAGCGCGCCGACACCCGCGCCGCAGCCGATGTCGACAGCGCACTTGATCGGTTCGAAACGCTGCTGCAGATGGGCCTCGATCACCTGCGCGAAACGGTAGCTGTCGGGGCCGAAAAACACCGCGTCCGCCTGGGTGGTGGGGTACGGTGAATGCGCAAACAGCAGATCCCCCAGGCTCGACCAGCGCACGGTACTGCGCCACAACGCGTCGTGTTTTTCGATCACGTCCGCTTGCTGCAGCTCATCGCGAAAGGCGTCGGGCAGCAGGTCGCTGTCAAACGGCATCGACCAGCCGAACACGTCACGCAGGTTCATCGCCAGCGGGGTCGCCAGGCGTCGATAGACACGTTCGTGGGTCAAGGGCGTGGGCGTGATGAACCGGTAGCCGCTCTCCTTCAGGCCCTTGCCCAGGTTGAGTAAGGCGCGGTCGGCGAGTTGTTGTGCAGACATGGGCCGTTCCTTAGCGCAGACGCGCACGCAATTGGATAAAACGCCGAGTGGCATACAGCCCGGCAGGAGTGCAATGACGGCGCGCGGACAGCCATGGGATCAGCGCGTTGAGTTGTTGTTCGCCGGTCAGGTTGCTCAGCGATTCCACCAACGCCTGGGTGTCCGGGTCTGCCGGGCGTTGTTGCGCGCGGGCAAACGGGCTGCCGCGCCCCGGCCGTGCGGCCGGCACGCGTTGGTCGCGGCTCCAGTCACCGGCAATCCAGTCATGCAGGACCTGTTTTTCATAGCCGCTGAACACGCCGAACATCGCTGCCCCAGCCCCCTCGATCAACTGCCAGAAACGGCTGTTGGCCGGGGCCTGGTTGAGCTTGATCCAGCCTTTGTCCTGCAAGGCCTGGAGAAAATCGGGGATCTGCCCCGGCGTGGCCAGCCACTGGTTGACGGTCTTGCCCTCGAAGCGGCAATAGTCCGAATGCATGTGCTGGCCGAAAGTGCGCTTGCGTTCGAGCATCGCCACCACTTCGTCCTGGAGGTTGAAGCTATCGATTACCGCCGTCGTGCCTGGGCCGAGGTCATTAAGGCGATAACCCTGGGCCACGCGCCGGTAGAACTGCGACCTGCCCTCGCCCAGCGGCAACAGGTTGAGCACCGATTGCGCCGCCTTGCAGGCGTGGCCGCTGCTGGCATTGTCGATGGTCACGTGGAGCGTGAAGTAGTAAGGGTCGATGCCCAGTTCACTCAGTTCATAGGAGGTAATCAACAGGTGCAGCGGCAGCTGTTCGTAGCCCAGGTTGTAGCCGATGACCTCCGGCAGGAATTCTTCCGTGCACAGGCCCAGGGCCATTTGCAGCGCGCCTTGCAGGTAGTGCTCATCCTCAAGGCCCGCGTCGCTGTCGGCATCGTGGTCACTGAGCAGTTTGCGGTAGATCACCACATGGTTCTGCGCGGCATCACCATCGCCCAGCTCTTCCAGGTAAGTGGTGAGCAGCCCGTCGAAGCGCTGGTCCTGCCAGTAACGCAGCAAACCGTAGAGCCAGGCGCCATCGACCTGTTTGGTCGGGGCCACGCGTTGCAGCACATACAGCGCATGGGCCTTGTTGCGAAAGTAACGACGCGGCCGGCCTTGCCGACGTTGTTCAAGGTACTCGGCGTAGGCCTGGGCCACGACGGCGCAACGCTGCTCGACCCAGGCATACAAGTGTTCCGGTTCGTCGGGAAGCTCGCTGTCAGCGTCTTTTACCAGGGCCAACTGCGAGTGCAGGAACTCGCGAGCAAGCGCACAAGCGTTCGGCGCTTCGCCATGCAGTTGTTGATAGACCCGCTGATACTCCCCGCAGCCCGAGTAATGCACAGAGGCCGGCTGGCCCGACAGCGCCGTTAGTAACGTCATGATGGCAGTTCCCGCAATGTCCTATACAACCTGGCCTTCTTGCATGAAGACCCCGCAAGAGCGCTCGCTGTGCGGCGCTTCTATAGGGAAGAACATTGTGGGGTGGGGAAAATTCAATCGGGTTTGGGAGGGTGGGGATAAGCGGTCGATGGGTATAGCGCGGAGGGGACTGTTTGCTGGTGCTCTGGCTGTTGCTCTGGCTGTTGCTCTGGCTGTTGCTCTGGCTGTTGCTCTGGCTCTGGCTTTTGATCTTGATCTCAGGCGCCCCGTCAAACACGCTGGCCGCAATTCGATATTGATTTGGGGGGTAAACCGGCAGGGATGCCGGTTTAGCCGCCATCGGGAGCAAGTCGAATCGTCGCACCGCCCCTCCCACATTCAAATCGCGGGGCATCAGTTAGCTCACCCACAAACAAAAAAACGGCACGCTGGCGTGCCGTTCTGTCCTTCCCTGCCTGAAGCGTTTACTTACGCGCCGCCTCCCACGACTTGAGCAAGTCGCTGTAGGTCACGGTCTCGCCTTTAGGCTTCTCGTTCGCCAGTTTCGGCTTCGGCGCACCCGGTTGGTCGAACCAGTATTGCGCGTCACGCTCGGGGTTCATTTTCGGACCGCACACCGGTTGCACCTTGGAGCGCTCCAGACGCGTCATGATCGCGTCCTGTTCCTTGGCCAGGTTGTCCAGCGCCTGTTGCGGGGTTTTTTCGCCGCTGGCGGCCGAGGCGATGTTGCTCCACCACAGTTGCGCCAGGCGCGGGTAGTCCGGCACGTTGGTGCCGGTCGGGGTCCATTCCACACGGGCCGGGCTGCGGTAGAACTCCACCAGCCCACCGAGTTTCGGTGCCATGTCGGTCATGGCCTGGGAGTTGATGTCCGACTCACGAATCGGCGTCAGGCCGACGATGGTCTTCTTCAGAGACACGGTTTTGGAGGTCACGAACTGCGCGTACAGCCAGGCCGCGAGTTTCTGTTTCTCCGGCGTCGACTTGAGGAAGGTCCAGGAGCCTACGTCCTGATAGCCCTTCTTCATGCCTTTTTCCCAGTAAGGTCCGACGGGCGACGGTGCCATGCGCCATTTCGGCGTGCCGTCGGCGTTCACCACCGGCAGGCCCGGTTTGGTCATGTCGGCGGTAAACGCGGTGTACCAGAAGATCTGCTGGGCGATGTTGCCCTGGGACGGCACCGGGCCGGATTCGGAGAAGGTCATGCCCGCCGCTTCCGGTGGCGCGTAGGCTTTCATCCAGTCGACGTATTTCTGGGTCGCGAAGACGGCAGCCGGGCCGTTGGTGTCGCCGCCGCGGGTGACGCTGGAACCCACTGGGTGGCAGTCCTCCACGCGAATGCCCCACTCGTCCACCGGCAAGCCATTGGGCAGGCCCTTGTCGCCGCCCCCGGCCATGGAGAACCAGGCATCGGTGAAGCGCCAGCCCAGGGACGGGTCTTTCTTGCCGTAGTCCATGTGCCCATAGATACGCTTGCCGTCGATTTCCTTGACGTCTTCGCTGAAGAACTTGGCGATGTCTTCATAGGCCGACCAGTTCACCGGCACGCCGAGGTCGTAGCCGTATTTTTCCTTGAACTTGGCTTTGAGCTCCGGGCGTTCGAACCAGTCGGCGCGGAACCAGTAAAGGTTGGCGAACTGCTGGTCGGGCAACTGGTAGAGCTTGCCGTCCGGCGCGGTGGTGAACGACAGGCCGATAAAGTCCTTGAGGTCGAGGGTCGGCGAGGTGAAGTCCTTGCCTTCGTTGGCCATCAGGTCGGTGATGGATTCGGTCTTGCCGTAGCGAAAGTGCGTACCGATCAGGTCCGAGTCGTTGACCCAGCCGTCATAGATATTCTTGTCCGACTGCATCTGGGTTTGCAGCTTCTCCACCACGTCGCCTTCCTGCAGCAGGTCGTGGGTCAGCTTGATCCCGGTGATTTCAGTGAAAGCCTTGGCCAGCACCTTGGATTCGTACTCGTGGGTGGTGAGGGTTTCCGACACCACGTTGATCTTCATCCCACGGAACGGTTCCGACGCCTTGATAAACCACTTCAACTCTTCGAGCTGTTGGGCTTCGGTGAGGGTGGACGGTTTGAACTCGCTGCCGATCCACTTTTTTGCGGCATCTTCATACGCATCGGCCCAGGCCGTAGCGCTCAAACCGCTGAGGGCCAGTACGGCGGCCAATGAAATGCTATGTCGCAGCTTATTGTTTTTATTCAACATAGAGACCTCCTGGTGGTTTATTCACAAGGGCATTAGCCCCAACGCATCACACTCAACAGCCACACCAGGGACAGCGCGGACGCCACCCAGATGCTCCAGCCGGTCACGCCAATTACCAGCAAATGCAGGTAGGCGCTGCCGAGAAGACCAATAAACAAACGATCTCCACGGGTGGTGCTGATCGGTAGAAACCCAC
This sequence comes from Pseudomonas lactucae, assembly GCF_036688725.1. NCBI lineage: Bacteria > Pseudomonadati > Pseudomonadota > Gammaproteobacteria > Pseudomonadales > Pseudomonadaceae > Pseudomonas > Pseudomonas lactucae. The sequence goes on from NZ_JAQQPT010000019.1 coordinate 117,273, forward strand.
GCCGAGGGATGCTCGGCGAACGCAGTTCCCAGGTGGTCATGCCCGCCAGGATCAGCGCGATGCCGCCAAAGAACAGTGCAGTGGGGGTGGTCCAGGCCATCCATTCCATCATCGACTCCTCAGACCCGGCCCAGGGCAAAGCCCTTGGCCACGTGGTTACGAACAAACCAGATCACCAGCATGCCGGGCAGGATGGTCAACACCCCCGCCGCCGCCAGCACGCCCCAATCGATCCCCGACGCCGACACCGTACGCGTCATGACCGCCGCGATGGGCTTGGCGTTGACCGAGGTCAGCGTGCGCGCCAGCAGCAGTTCGACCCAGGAAAACATGAAGCAGAAAAACGCGGTGACACCGATGCCGGAGCCGATCAACGGGATGAAAATCTTCACGAAGAACTTGGGAAACGAGTAGCCATCAATGTAGGCGGTTTCGTCGATTTCCTTGGGCACACCGGACATGAAGCCTTCCAGAATCCACACCGCCAACGGCACGTTGAACAGGCAGTGAGCCAGGGCCACGGCGATGTGGGTATCGAACAGGCCGATGGACGAATACAGCTGGAAGAACGGCAGCAAAAACACCGCCGGCGGCGCCATGCGGTTGGTCAGCAGCCAGAAGAACAGGTGCTTGTCGCCCAGGAAGCGGTAGCGCGAGAAGGCATAGGCCGCCGGCAGCGCCACGCTCAGGGAGATCACCGTGTTCAGGCTCACGTAATACAGCGAGTTGAGATAACCGGTGTACCAACTCGGGTCGGTGAAGATCACCTTGTAGTTGGCCAGGGTGAAATCCTGCGGAAACAGTGTCAGCCCGCCGAGGATTTCGGTGTTGCTCTTGAAGGACATGTTCAGCAGCCAGTAGATCGGCACCAGCAGGAACAGAATGTAGATCAACAGCGGGATTACCTTGCGCTTGCTCATGTTGGCGGCCTCAGCGGTTGGCGTCGGAGTGGGTCATGGCGGTGTAGAACAGCCAGGACACCAACAGAATGATCAGGAAGTACACCAGGGAAAACGCCGCCGCTGGGCCCAGGTCGAATTGGCCTACAGCCATCTGGGTCAAGGTCTGACTTAGGAACGTGGTGGCATTACCCGGTCCGCCGCCCGTCAGTACGAACGGCTCGGTGTAGATCATGAAGCTGTCCATGAAGCGCAGCATCACCGCGATCAGCAGCACGCTCTTCATCTTGGGCAACTGGATATGTCGGAAAACCGCCCACGCAGACGCGCGATCAATCCGCGCGGCCTGGTAGTAGACGTCCGGAATCGCCCGCAGACCCGAGTAGCACAGCAGCGCCACCAGCGAGGTCCAGTGCCACACGTCCATCACCAGCACGGTGACCCAGGCGTCCGCCGTGTTGGCCGCGTAGTTGTAGCTGATGCCCAGGGCGTTGAGGCTGTAACCCAGCAGGCCGATGTCGGCGCGGCCGAAAATCTGCCAGATGGTACCCACCACGTTCCACGGGATCAGCAGCGGAATCGCCAGCACGATCAGCACCAGCGACGACCAGCGACCCTTGGTGGGCATGGTCAGTGCGATGGCGATGCCCAGCGGGATTTCGATCAGCAGCACGCAGGCCGAATAGATGAACTGGCGCAGCAGCGAGTCATGCAGGCGCGGGTCGAGCAGCACCTGCTTGTACCAGTCGGCCCCGACGAAGTAGCGGCTGGACTGGTCGAAGATGTCCTGCACCGAGTAGTTGACCACGGTCATCATCGGGATCACCGCACTGAACGCCACCAGCAGGAACACCGGCAACACAAGCCACCAGGCCTTGTTGTTCTGCACCTTGTTCATGGCTGCACCTCCAGCAGATAGTCGTCGGCGTACACCATCAGCCACTGCGCGGGAAAGCTGATGGAGGCACGACCTTCGGGCACCGGTTTGTCTTCGGCCAGGCGCACTTTGAGCCGCGCGCCGTCGAGGTCGAGGGTCATGATCTTGTAGGTGCCGAGGTCTTCCAGATGCGTGACATCGGCCTGCATGGCATCGGGGTTATGCTCGTCCCACACGTGGATAAACTCCGGGCGAATGCCCACCTGCAGTTTCGTGTAGTCCGTCGCTTCAATACGTTGCTGCAACGCCTCGGGCAATGGCAGATGGGTGCCGGCAAACCGCACCCCGCCCGCCTCGGCCTGCACCTCGATCAGATTCATCCCAGGGCTGCCGATGAAATAGCCGACAAAGGTGTGGCTGGGTCGCTCGAACAGTTCCCGTGGCGTGCCGAACTGCACGATCTGCCCGCCGTACATCACCGCGATCTTGTCGGCGAAGGTGGAGGCCTCAAGCTGGTCGTGGGTGACGTAGACCATGGTGATATTGAACTGCTCGTGAATCTGCTTGAGCTTGCGCCGCAGTTTCCACTTCAGGTGCGGGTCGATCACCGTCAGCGGTTCGTCAAACAGGATCGCCGAGACGTCGTCGCGCACCAGGCCACGGCCCATGGAGACTTTTTGTTTTTCATCGGCGGTGAGGTTACGGGCTTTTTTGGTCAGCAGGTTTTGCAGGTCGAGGACCTCGGCGATTTCCTGCACCTTGCTGTGGATTTTCGCCTCGGCCATGCCCTGGTTACGCAACGGGAAGGCCAGGTTGTCGAACACCGTCATGGTGTCGTACACCACCGGGAACTGGAACACCTGGGCGATGTTGCGTTTCTCCGGCGTGAGGTCGTTGACCACTTGGGTGTCAAACAGCACCTGGCCCTCGGACGGGCTGAGCAGGCCGGAGATGATGTTGAGCAGGGTCGACTTACCGCAGCCGGACGGGCCGAGCAAGGCGTAGGCCCCGCCCTGCTCCCACACATGGTTCATTTCCCGAATGGCGTAGTCCTCCGGCCCATTCGGCGTCGGGCTGTAGCTGTGCGCCAGGTTCTGCAAATGGATCTCGGCCATCAGGCAACCCTCGCGACACGGCGTCCGGGGGCCTGGACCAAACGGCCCTGACCATCGAACACAAACAGTTTATGGGTGGGGATATACACGCGGATCGGCGCGTCGACGTCGTACTCATGCACCCCGGGCAAGTGCAGCACCAGCAGGAAGTGCTCGCTGCGCACATGCAGGAAGGTTTCCGAACCGCTGATCTCGGCGACTTCGACAGTCACCGCCAGCTCCAGGTCATCATCGTTGCTCGGCACCAGGCTGATATGGCTGGGGCGCACGCCAAAGCGGAACTCGCCTTCGCCGATGGGGCGCAGGTCGACGTTCAGCGGGAAGTGCACGAAGTTGGCGAAGCTCACCTCATTGCCACTGATGCGCCCCGGCATCAGGTTGATCGGCGGCTCGGAAAACAGCTCGGCGGCCAGCACCGTCTGCGGCTGGTGGTACACCTCGGCGGCCTTGCCGCTCTGGATCACCCGGCCTTCGTGAAGGATGGTGGTGGTGCCACCCAGCGCCAAGGCCTCGTTGGGCTCGGTAGTGGCGTAGACGGCGATGGTGTGGCGGGCCTGGAAGAGCTCACGCATTTCCTGACGCAGCTCTTCGCGCAGTTTGTAGTCCAGGTTCACCAGCGGCTCGTCGAACAGGATCAGTTCGGCATCCTTGACCAGCGCGCGAGCCATGGCCGTGCGTTGCTGCTGACCACCGGACAACTCCAGCGGGTGGCGCTGGAGGAACTTCTCGATGCGCAGCATCCTGGCGGTTTCCAGCACCTTGCTCTGGATGATCTCGTTGGACACACCGGCCTGGCGCAACGGCGAGGCGATGTTTTCGAACACGGTCATGGTCGGGTAATTGATGAACTGTTGATACACCATCGACACATTGCGCAGGCGCACCGGTTTGTGGGTGACATCGACGCCGTTCATCAGGATGCGGCCGCTGTCGGGCTTGTCCAGCCCGGCCATCAGGCGCATGAGGCTGGTCTTGCCGGACAGGGTGCGGCCAAGCAATACGTTGAAGGAGCCGGGCTCGAAACGCAGGGTGGCGTCGTCGATCCAGGTCTGGCCTTCGACAACGCGGGAGACATGTTCCAGGGTCAATGACATGACACGACCTTTTTTATTATTGGAATGAATCTGGCCAGTCGTCAGAGCGAATTTCGTGCCAAGAGCGGCAGGTGTTTGATTCACAAGGAAATGGGGTAAAGGGGATGTTCGGGAGTGAACAATCTGACTGAACAACTGAACAGGTTGGGGGTTGACAATGAACAGTTCTGAACAACACTTTATGGGCACTGGAGAACAACTGTGGGAGGGGATTGCCCCTCCCACAGTTTTTGTCCCCGTCGCATCAGATAAATAGTGCAAGCCCCATAACAATAAAAAGAAGGTCAGCATGGCCGAACCCTTGCCCCACGACACCATCATCCAGGACTCCTGGCGCCGTTGCCGCGCGTTCGGCCTGGACCACCAAAGCACGCCCAGCTTCGACCAGCTGCCGGCCGAGGGCATCAGCCAATTGCTGGAAAGCCAGCATTCCCTGGTGCAGACCACCCACCAGGAGGTCCTGCCCTATTACGAGAACATCCTCAGCAATTCCAATTGCCTGATCATGCTGGCCGACAACCAGGGCCAGGTGCTGACGTCGTGGGGCACCCAACGTTTTATCGAGCCGAAACTGGCGCGGGGTTTCAACGCCGGTGCCAGTTGGATGGAGCGCTGCAGCGGCACCAATGCCATCGGCACCGCGCTCGCCTGTGCCCAGGCGGTGCATATCGAACATGACGAACACTTTCTCAAGGCCAACCGCTTCATGACCGGCTCGGCGGCGCCGATCTTTGATGCCCAGCGCGAAATCATCGCGGTGCTGGATGTGTCCAGCGACAGCTACCTGCCGCCCTCCCACACCCTGGGCATGGTCAAGATGATGAGCCAGACCGTGGAAAACCGGCTGATCCTCAACCTGTTTCGCGGCGAGCATTTCCAACTGACCTTCAACACCGGCTTGAGCAACCTCGACAGCCAGTGGGCCGGTCTGTTGATCTTTGATGAAAGCGGCCAGGTGTTGTCGGCCAACCGGCGCGCCGACAACCTGCTGGGCATCAGTCTGTCGCGGGTGATGATCGACAGTTTGTTCAAAGTCTCGTTGCTGGAGCTGCTCAACCAACCGGAAGGTTTGCCGTTTTCGTTGCAGGCGGCAGGACGCAACCGCTTCCAGTGTTTGCTGAAACGTCCCAGACAGATGCCGGTACAGGCGCGTGTGTTCAGTGAGCCTGTTGCGCCGAAGCCGGTGTCGATTGGCCTCAAGACTCTGCATTTCGGCGATGCTCGCGTGGAAAAAGCCGTGCGTCAGGCCGAGCGCCTGCTGGAAAAAGACATCCCGCTGCTGATCCACGGCGAAACCGGCGTAGGCAAGGAAGTGTTCGTCAAAGCCTTGCACCAAGCCAGCTCCCGCAGCCAGAAGGCGTTTATCGCGGTGAACTGTGCGGCGATTCCCGCGGAGCTGGTGGAATCGGAACTGTTCGGCTACGAAAAAGGCGCGTTCACCGGTGCCAATCAGAAAGGCAGCATCGGCCTGATCCGCAAGGCCGACAAGGGCACACTGTTTCTCGACGAGATCGGCGATATGCCGTTGCCGACCCAGGCGCGCCTGCTGCGCGTATTGCAGGAACGTTGCGTGCAACCGGTGGGCAGCAGCGAGTTGTTCGCGGTGGATTTGCGCATTATCTCGGCGACCAACCGCGCGTTACGCGAGCTGGTCCAGGCCGGGCGTTTTCGTGAAGACTTGTACTACCGCATCGGCGGCCTGACCCTGGAGTTGCCGCCACTGCGCGAGCGTACCGACAAACGGGCACTGTTTCAGCAGCTGTGGCAGCAACACCGCGAACCGACTCAATGGGCCGGCCTGAGCGCCGAAGTGCTGGCATTGTTCGAGCAGCACCCGTGGCCGGGAAATTTGCGGCAGGTGAGCAGCGTGTTGCAGGTAGCGCTGGCGATGGCCGAGGAGCAGCCTATTCGCGCCGAGCATCTGCCGGATGATTTTTTTGTGGACCTCAACGTGGCCGCGCCACCGCCTGCCACTGAGGAATGGGACGACAGCATCGACCTGACGCAGCGCTTGAAGGCCGCCGGCGGGAATATTTCCCACCTGGCGCGGGAGCTGGGGGTGAGCCGCAACACCTTGTACAAGCGGTTGCGGCAAGGTCACGGCTGAATCGGCAGATCAGCGCCAGCTCCACGACACGCCGGTGTAGATACCCCGCCCCTCTGCGGGCGTGGAGCGCGCGACATCCAGGCCCTTGTCGTCGTAACCCGCAGTGACGGTGTTGGCGTAGCGGCGATTGCCGAGGTTGCGCAGGTCGACCCAGGCTTGCCAGTCCTGATTGGGGGCGTCGTAACCGAAGGTCGCGCCAAACAGGGTGTAGGCCGCGGCATAGTAGGAATTGGCGTAGTCCACCGCCACCCGTGAGGAATACTCGGTGTTGAAGCTGCTGTAGAAACCGGTCGGGTGGCTGTAGCGCAGTTGCGCCTGGTAGTAGTGCTTGGGGATGCCTGGCAAGGTGTTGCCGCCGAAACGCTCGTCGTCGCGGTAGTGGAAGTCGCTGAAGGTGTAGGCCTGGCGCAGGTCGAGCCTGCCGGTGCCGCCGCCGTCCCACAGTGGGCTGAGCAGGCCCAGCTCCACGCCCTGGTGCACGGTGGGGCTGGCGTTGGATTCGGCAATGACCGCACTGGTGGTTGCAGTCTGGGCCTGGGTTTCCACGCTGAGCAGTTCGTGGCGCACTTCGGAGCGGTACAGCGCCAGGTCCCATTGGCCAAGCCATGCGTCACCGCGCCCGCCGATTTCCAGGGTGGTCGCGGTCTGGTTTTTCAGGCTCACGCCTTCACGCGCCAACCCGGTGGCGGCCCCGCTGGTGAAGTACTTGTTGGATCCCCAGATCATCGACCACGCATGCGGTGGCTCGACCGAGCGGCTCAGGTTGCCGTACACCTGCAGTTGCGGGTTGAAGTCATAGCGCAGGCCGATGCGCGGCGCGTAGTCCCAATCATGCTGGCTGAGCGGCGCCTGGCCTTCGGGGTAGGTGACCTGGGTTTCGCGGCGGGTGTAGATCGCGGCGAGGCCGGTGGTCAGCCACAGGTCGGGCATCAGCTCCAGGTCATTGCCGACATGCAGCACGGTGTCGGAGCCCAGGTAGCTGTAGTCGCGGGTCTTGGTGCCGGGGGCGTAGCCGGCGGTATTGCCGGCCGGCGTGCGTACGTATTCCGAGGTGCCGTTGTTGGGCATCGCCTGGGTGGTGCGCAGGCCGAGCGTGGTTTTGCTGGCGTGACCGAACAGGCTGTCCTGGCGAATGTAATTGAAGGTGCTGCTGATGTCGGTGTAGGCGACTTTCAGGCGGTTGTTGCCTTCGCGCAGGTCCATGGGGTAATCGTGGTACGCCAGCCCCATCTCGATACGGGAGCTGTCATCGAGCTGCAAGGTCGTCTTGTTGGCGAGCCAGGTCGACCCCGGCTGCAGGCGCTTGGAATCGCGGGCGACGTTGAGGCTGCTGGCGGCGCGCGGGTCGTGACTGATCTGGTAGCGGGTAAGCCTGCCGGGGGTGTCGTTGGCCGTTTCGCGGTAACGCAAGTAGAAGCGGGTTTCCAGCTCCGGGCTGAAGCGATAACCGAAGTTGGCCGCCACGCCCTTGGCGCTGGCCGCGCTTTGATGCTGATAGCCGTCGGATTCGGAGTCGGTGAGGCTAAGGTAGTAATCAGCGTCCCCCAGCACCTGCCCCGAGCTGATCTCGCGCTGGGCATAACCACGACTGCCCGCTTCGTAGCGCACTTGCAACTTGGGCGCGTCGTAGCCGGTGCGGGTCACGTAGTTGACCGCGCCGCCCAGCGCCAACGCCCCCTGATCAAACCCGTTGGCGCCGCGCAGCACCTCGACGCGGCTTTGCCACAAGGGGTCCTTGAGTTCATAGGGCGTACCACCCGGACCGGTCAACGGCAAGCCGTCGAACATTTCGTAGAGCCCGGAGGCATGGGCGCCCGGGCCACGATTAAGCCCCGAACCGCGGATGGATAACTTGACGCCTTCGTTGTTCGCCGCCTTGGCATAAACCCCGGGCTGGTACTTGAACACCTCTTCGTTAGTGCTGACGCGCCCTTGCTGCACGGTATTCATGTCGATGTAGTTGGTGGCGCCCGGCACGCTGCGCAGCTCGGCCTGGGCCACTTCAGCGGCGCTCGCCTGCGAGGTGGTGATTTGCACCGGAGCCAATTGCAGTTCGTCGGCGTTGGCAAGCGAGCTGAGGGTCAAGGCAGCGAAAAACAGTGGAGGTTGACGCGACAACATGGTGCAGGTCCTTGGAATCGGGGGGCATGAAAGGCCAGGCCCTTCACGCTGACAGTCATGGGAAGACCTGCATGCCCTCCAGGTCACGCCTTATTAACGGACCAGCCCCTTCCCACAACAGTGTCGGAAACGGATTATTTAAAGCGCGCGAAATCGAATAAGTGCGATCGCTTTCAGGACGAAAGCGAAATAGATGCCCCATCGTCCGATGCAAACGTCACCTCTGCGCAGGTGACGTCGGGCCGCGTAGCGCCAGGCCTATGACAACTCGTTCGCAAAACGCCCGACCGCACTCACCACCTGCTTGGCCCCCCCTTGAATCTCGGTGATCACCGCGCCGGCTTGGTTGGCCAGTGTCAGCCCCTGCTCGGCCTGCTCGCGACTGCTGAACATCTCGGTAATGGCTTCGTCGGCAAGGCGTTGGTTTTGCTGAACCACGCTGACGATCTCTTCGGTCGCCGCACTGGTACGACTGGCCAGTTGCCTGACCTCATCGGCCACCACCGCAAAGCCGCGCCCCTGTTCACCCGCGCGCGCCGCCTCGATGGCCGCGTTGAGGGCCAACAGGTTGGTTTGCGCGGCAATGCCGCCGATGGTCTGCACGATGGCGCTGATCAACAACGACTGTTTGCCCAGCGCCTCGATGCTGGAGGTGGCCGACTGCATCTGCGCGGCAATATTCTGCATGGTCTGCACAGTATTCTGCACAACCGTTGCACCGCGTTCGGCGGTGACATCCGTTTGCAGCGACACCTCGTACGCCACCCCGGCGGCCTCCTTGACTTCGGATTCGCGCAGTACCTGGTCAGTGACAACGCTGGCAAACTTGACCACCTTGCACAGATTGCCTTCGGCGTCATGCACCGGGTTGTAGGTCGCTTCGAGCCAGACCTCATTGCCGCGGCTGTCCACCCGCTTGAAGCGACTGGCAACAAACTCACCGCGATTGAGGGTTTGCCAGAAACTGGCATACGCGGGCGACGCAACATCCTGGGGGGTGCAAAACATACTGTGTTTTTTACCGACGATCTGCTCGAGGGTATAGCCCATGGCATTGAGAAACTGGGTATTGGCGTTGACCACCGTGCCGTCCAGTTTGAATTGAATGACGGCCGTTGAACGTAACAAGGCGTTGATGAACGCCTCGTTTTCCTTGGATTTTTCGATGGAGTGAGTGACTTCGGTGCCGTAGCCCTGGAGGTGCGAGAGCTGGCCATTACGGCCCTTGATCGGGTACCAGGTCAGGTTGATCCAGGCGAGGCTGGCGTCGCTGCGCAGGTAGCGGTAGTCGTCGGTCACCGGCTCGAACCGGGCGACCGCCGCGTTGAAATTGCGAAAGCAGGGCAAATCCTTGACGTAGGGCGGAACGACCTCGCCCAGCAGCCGACCCTGCAGTTGCTCGCGGGAATACCCCAATACCCGGGCGAACGCCTCGTTAATCGTGGTGATCCGAAAATCGGCATCCAGGCAGATCGACAGCTTGCCGCGATCGCACTGCGCAACGAGTTGACGCAACAGGAAGAGTTCGTCGTCCTGATCCTGTAGATCCTTCTTCAAGCGTCGATTAAACATATGCGCATCCCTGGGAGTTATGTTGACTGCATCGACCGTACTGCCTTCAACTTAAGCACAAGACGACGAACAGTCACGCAACCCTCAGCTATTTTTGCAGGCAGGCAGCTCCAGCGTCTGCATCAGCTCTTCAGCTTCCGATCCCGGCGGGAACCTGAAACCGTACATTTCGTCGGTCGCCAGGATCGTCCCAAGGGTATCGAGCAACTGCGCCTGGGTTGGCGCATCACGCAGCAGCTTCTGCGCAGGCAATAACAATTCGGCAGGAACGCCTTCGGCACTTGCGGCGTCAATCACCGCGAAGAGGATAAAGCGCAGGCGTATTTCGCGATCCGTCGGCCACACCGTTTTTCGCTTTCCCAAAGTCGGGCCTCATCTTTTCGGAAAAGTCCGAGGCTATTGCTGACGCAGGAGTGTTTCAAGCATCGGAATGCAACATAGGCCGCTTCCTACAATGAAAAGGGAAACACCGCACCGATCACACCACACTCACTGCACCGGCAAAAAATTCATCAACAACAAACTCTGCGCATAGTTGAGACCGATACGCCGATAGCGCTCATCGAGCATCTGCGTCAACAGGTCGAGCCGCGCGACAATCTTGCCGAACTCCACCGCAAAGCTGAGGTTACTGCCCTCCTCCGATATTTCATTGGAAAACAACAGCAGCACACCGTTGGCGTCCTGGCGTTTGCCGAGCAGCCAGGTGGCCTTCTCGATATTGCGTGCAGCGTTGCTGACGAACTGCGGGTTGATCGAGTCGGTGATGTAGAACTCAGTGCGCCCACCATGGGCAGTCACCAACATGCTGCCGATCGCGTAGATAAAGGCACCGACCCGATCGCCCTTGAACTCCGGGCTCAAGGAGTAACTCAAGGCCGCCAGGTCGCGACGGTCGCCAAGGGCCGGCAGCGCTCGGCGCTGCTCGATGGCCTGGCGAATTTCGCGCTCGGCACTCACCGCGTCCGGGTAACCGGACTGCCGCCATTGGCTAGGGTTACGCAGATAGAGCTTGCTCATCAGCATATACAGGCTTTGCAGATTATCGCGCATGCCCAGGGTCGCCATGCGATCGACGCTGGTCTGAAAGAATTCATCGGGTTTGCCGTTACTGAACTGCTTGGCGATATCCCGGCCCTGCTGCTGGCTGCAGCCGCTGGCGCAGAGCACGAACACCGCAGCCAGCAATAACGGCCGGTGCCCTCGACGACTTTTTGAAACAGTAAACGTGCAATCCATCGGCACCCGATCTTGTGCTTGCGCCCACACAGGAAATTGGCGGGGCTGGGACAGAAATAGAGCGAAAAAATGCAAAAAAGTGCGGCAAGCGTCGACAGATGCTCTGAGAAGCGCTTGCCAGAGCGATCCATGACGAATGCACTTGAGCGCCTATACTGTCTAGAACAACTGCGTGTGTTGTTGGCGAGCCAGGACGGCACCTCAATTTTTGAGTGGCCTGGCGCGTGTAGGTAGATTGGCTAAGGCACTGAAGCCAGCAGTTGTCAATGAGGTCACGTCGATGAAACATCCAATTCGAGCACAGCTGTTTGCCCAGGTGATTTGCCTGCTTTCGGTGGCTCAGCTTTTTTGCTGACTGAGAGGGTCGGTGCGTTGCAAGTCAGCTGCGCAGGTGGCAGGGGCAGGTGTCGCCCAGCGAACCGGCGACTGCCGAATATCACCCGTTGGCCCCACGCATAAACCGCTGCACGGGCAAAGGTCGGTTGGTGTGACACACCATCCGCTCCCACGCGCGCCACACAATCTTTGATAATGCTTCTTGTTTGATCTAGATTAGTGTCTTTTTACCCTAGGACTTCCAATGTTCGAGTTGCAGGCTCTCTCTTTCGAAATCCCCGAGCGCACCCTCCTGCACCCGCTGGACCTGACCCTGCCCCATGGTCAGATCATCGGCTTGATCGGGCATAACGGCTCCGGGAAATCGACCCTCCTCAAGTTGCTTGCCCGCCAGCAAGCCGCGAGCCGGGGAACGGTAACGCTCGATGGCGTGCCGTTGTCGGCCTGGAAAAACCGCGACTTCGCACGGCAGGTGGCCTACTTGCCGCAACAACTGCCCGCCGCCGACAGCCTCACTGTGCGCGAACTGGTGCGCTTTGGCCGCTACCCGTGGCATGGCGCCCTGGGGCGTTTGAGCGAGGAGGATCACGCGCAGGTCGAACAGGCTCTGGAACTGACTCACACCACCGCCTATGCCGACCGCCTGGTGGACAACCTCTCCGGTGGCGAACGCCAGCGGGTCTGGCTGGCCATGCTGCTGGCACAGAACAGCCGCTATCTGCTGCTCGACGAGCCCACCTCGGCGTTGGACATTGCGCATCAGGTCGAGGTACTGGGATTGATCCGCGAGCTGAGCCACAAGCTGGACCTGGGCGTGGTCGTGGTACTGCACGAGATCAACATGGCTGCACGTTACTGCGACCACCTGGTGGCGTTGCACAGCGGCCGGTTACTGATCCAGGGTCCACCGGCGGACTTGATGAACAGTGAAGTGCTGGAGTCCATCTATGGCATCAGCATGGGCGTCATGCCGCACCCGCGCGATGGCTCGGCGATCAGTTTTCACTACTGACGATTCGACCCGATCGCGGCTTGTCCGGCCTTTTTAGCCCTCAGACACAAGCCAGCTTGCCGGATGGTTTGACCTTAAGGGGACAGTTGCCGCATAGCTCAAGCTCAGGCAACAGATAGCGCACGCAGCAGACCTTGCGCTCGCGGCGCAGGCTGGCTTGACCCTGTTCATCGATGATGGGCAGATACTGCACAGGCTGGAAAAGCGGATTCCGGCGCCCGTCGGGGCGGGTCTTGGTTTCCAGCAAAAGGCGGCCTGGCGCCAAGCGTTCGGCGGGCATGCCGGCCTTGGCCATCAGGTTGAGCAGGTTTTCGAAATAGTTGCCGGCATTGCTCCACAGCACCTTGGGCGAAAGCTTCACCTGGCTGGCCATGGCCTGGAACAGCGGCTGCAAGTGATCGTCCAGCAAGCCCGAGAACAGCTCGAACGGATCACTTACCTCGGCCGCGAACGGCTCGCCTTTGCCTATCAGGCGAAACGCCTGGGGCAGGAACTCTTCATTCAGCATCAGGGCGGTGTCGGCCAGGGACAGCGGCAGACGCCAGCGCAACAACAACGTGGCCCCCATCACGGGTGGCAGCAGTTTGACGATGTAGTGCTTGGCCCACAACGACACCAAGGCACGGCGGTCGCTGCCGTCGTAGCGCTGGCCGAAGCGGCCTTGCAAGTCGTCAAAAGCGTCGGGCGCCAACAGCCTTTGGTAAGGGATGGCCGGACGAGGATCGTCGGCCAGCACCAACACGTCACGGTAGGACTCGAAATCACCACGAAACAATGGTGCAAGCACGTCGATCATCAGCCCCTGGCACCCTTGTTCATAGAAATTGACAAACGAGAAACAACATCATTTACCCAGCATACCCGATCGGCTGTGAATATTCAGCCCATCAGGCCGAGACGCTTCGACCGACCGCGCGGCGCGTTTCAGGGGCCGATTGGGGCGCTTGAATGCCCTCCAGTCGCTTTTCCAGGGCAGCGGCGATCTCCCCGGAGCGCGCCGGCAGGACAGACAACAGCGTGTCGCTCAGGCCGTGGGACTGCTGGCTGAACCCCTGGATAAAGACCGGTGCTTCCAGTGCAGGGCGCGCCAGCAGTTGATAATCGCGATCGACCCGGAAATCTTCCAGATAGTCGTGGAGTGGGGCAAGCAATTCGCGATGCGAACGACGTTCGTAGCCGGTAGCCAGGATCACCGCGTCGTAGCGCCGCGTCTCGGTGCCGCCAGTGTCCAGCTCGCGCAGTTGCAATTGCACGCGACCATCCACTTCACTGGCGCTGTCGATGGTCCGCCGGCAGAGGAAACCGTGGCGATCGATGCCGGAGACTTTCTGCCGATAGAGAATGCCGTAGATGCGCTGGATCAGGTTCAGGTCCACCACCGAGTAGTTGGTGTTGTGATACTCGCGGATCAGCCGCTCGCGCTCGGTTTCCGGCTGGTTGAACACCAGATCGGTGTAATCGGGGCCAAAGATTTCGTTGACGAACGGGCTGTCGTCAGCAGGCTTGAGCACACCGGCGCGCAGGATCATATCGACCTGCAAGTTCGGGTAGCTGTCATTGAGGTCGATGAACGCCTCGGCGGCGCTCTGGCCGGCACCGACCACGGCGATACGCATCGGCTCGCCACGGGTGCACGGTTGGGTGGCCATGGCCGATAAGTAACGGCCATGGTGGAACACCCGTGGGTCGTCCTTGAAGCCGGCGAACGCCTGGGGAACCTTCGGTGTGCCACCGGTACTGACGATCACCGAGCGGGTCTGGCGGCTGACTTCGTGACCTTGCAGGTTCCGGCTGATGACATTCAGGTGCCGCACCCGACCGCTCACTTCGACCACGGGCTCGACGCGCAGCACTTGCTCGCCATAACGGCTCTGCTCGGCGAATTGCGTAGCGACCCAACGCAGGTAGTCGTTGTACTCCATGCGACACGGGTAGAACGTGCCCAGGTTAATGAAGTCCACCAACCGACCATGGACCTTGAGGTAATTGACGAACGAGAAACGGCTGGACGGATTGCGCAGGGTCACCAAGTCCTTGAGGAAGGAAATCTGCAGTTCGCTTTGGGCGACCAGGGTGTTGCCGTGCCAGTTATAGTCGCTCTGGCGCTCCAGGAAGAGCGCATCGAAGGCCTTGCCGCCCTGCTCCGCGCGCTCTTGCAAGGCAATGGCCAGGGCCAGGTTGGAAGGGCCGAAGCCAATGCCAATCAGGTCGTGGGGAGCCGTCGGGGTGAGGTGCTGGGTCATGTGACCGATTCCTTCCAGAGAGGGTGGGAGAGCGGGCCGGAACATCAGGACCGGCCGCCGGATAAGGTGTTTTCAGAAAACGCTCGCGGCCTTGGCGAATCCAGCGCCCTCCACTCGCTTGCCGGCTTCGAGGGCCGCCAAGGCCCGCGCCAGCTCTGCCATGAATTGCGGGTGGCGGATAATGTCCAGGTGGTGCGCGTTCGCCACGCAGCGCTGCTCGACGACGTTGACCAAGGCACTCCAGTCGCGCAGGCGTTCGCTGCGGGTCAGGGAGTCGTCGGCCTGCCAGACATGCGCATCGATGGCCAGTGGCGCATGCACCTGTCGGGCAGCTTTCAATCGCTTGTCGAGCAACGCCCACTGCTCGAACTCCCGAGACAGTAAATCCGGCCCGTCGCAGGGCAATTGCCCGTCGCACGCCAGCACATATCCGGCCAGGGCATCGCGCTCAGCGTCGTCCATCAGCGCGAACAACCCCCGCCATTGAGTGGCCATGGCCGAGCGGGCCAACCAGCTTTCCAGCAGCGGCTGCGCCTGGGCGCGCGCGGCCTTGTCGAGCGGTTGCTGTGGATGGAATGGCACCGACTCGAACACATCCACCAAGCCAAGGAAATCGACATGGGCGCGCCCTTGCAGCAAGCGCGCGGTCTCCAGGGCCAACTCGCCTCCGGATGACCAGCCGAGCAAGGCGCAGCGTCCACCCTTGACGGTGCGGGCAATGTAGTCAGCGTACTCACCGGCCAGCGCGGGTAAGTCATAGCCACGCCAGCGTTGCTCGGTATAGACATGGCTGACAAAGCCATACACCGGCCGTTCGCCGCCCAGGGCGTCCACCAGCGGCTTGAATTCGCTGCTGTTGACGATCAGCCCCGGCAGGCAGAACAGCGGCACGCCGGCGCCCGAACGCGACAAAAACACCACCTCCGGGTCGGCCACCGGCGGCGGAGCCAAGCGTTCGGCCAACGCGGCGAGGCTCGGCGCATTGAGCAAGTCGGCGAGGGTCAGCTTGCGCTCTCCTTGCAGGCCCTGCTTGCGGATGCGCGCGAGCAGTTTGAGGCTGAGCAGCGAGTCACCGCCCAGTTCGCCGAACGATGCGTCGCGCGCGATATCGCTACGCCCCAGCAGGTCGCTCCATAACTGCGCCAGCGCCTGTTCCACCGGACCGCGCGGGCCCTCCCTCACAGGCTGGGGGGTCGGCGTCGTCGGCAAGGCGCGACGGTCAAGCTTGCCATTGGCCGTCAGGGGCAGTTGCTCCAACACGGTCCAGTGGGACGGTACCAAGGCGTCCGGCAATTGGGTCGCCAAGGACTGTCGCACGGTGTCCAGCGTAGTCCCGGCCGCGAGCACCAGATAAGCCTGCAACTGGTCGCCACCGTCTTCACCGGGCACGGCGATCACCGCCGCGTCGCGCACCCCGGCCAGATGGCGAATCGCGGTGCTGACTTCACCCGGCTCGACCCGGTAGCCACGAATTTTCACCTGATCATCGCTGCGGCCCAGATACTCCAGGCTGCCATCGTCGAGGCGGCGCACGCGATCGCCGCTGCGATACAGGCGCGCACCGGGCGCGCCATACGGGTCCGGCACGTAGCGTTCGGCGGTCAAGCCCGGTCGGCCCGAATACCCTTGGGTGACACCAGGGCCGCCCAGGTACAACTCGCCCATTACGCCGCGGTCCGCCGGATTCAGATAAGCATCCAGGACCCGGGCCTGGCCGCCCGCCAGCGCAGTGCCGATGGGCAACGTGCGAGCGCGCAGGCGATCTACCTTGGCGGCGTCCTGGCACAGCGCGCCCACCGTGGTCTCGGTGGGGCCGTAGTGGTTGAACACGCGCAAGTGCGGAGCAAGCTGGCGAATTTCATCAAGCAGCCGCCAGGCAGTGGCTTCGCCGCCGAGGATCAAGGTGTGCCGTGGCAGGACTCGAGCCGGTTCGCGGGCGTTAAGCAAGGCCTGCAAATGACTGGGAGTGATCTTCAGTACATCGGCGCCCTGCTCGCCTTGCCACTGGGCAAAGGCGTCGGGGTCGAAAGCCTGCTCATCGGCGGCCAGGTGCAGCACACCACCCTGGCTCAGGGCGGCGAACAGCACCGTATGACCGAGGTCGGCGGCCACCGTCGAGACCATGGCAAAACTGCAGTTCGCCGGCAATTGCAGACGCTGGCCCAGCCCTGCGATATACGCGGCCAGGTTGCCGCGACTGGCGACCACCGCCTTGGGCGTGCCGCTGGAACCCGAGGTGTAGATCAAATAGGCCGGCAACTGTGGCACCTGCACCGGCCAGGCCGTCAGCAGCGAAGGCGTCGGCAGGTTCAGGTCCAGCGCCAGCCAGTCCAGGCCGGGCACCTGGGGGTTGTCACCCAGGGCCAGGCACACACCGCTGTCGGCCAACACCGCCGCACGACGTTCGGCCGGCCAGCGCAAATCGATGGGCACATAGGCAGCGCCACACTTGAGCACCGCCAGGATGCCGACCACCAGTTCCGGCGTGCGTCCGGTCAGCAGCGCCACTCTGGCACCGGGACCGACGCCACGGGCCAGCAGATGTTGGCCAAGGGCATCGGCGGCGTGGTCGATGTGTGCGCGAGTGAAGGTCGCGCCGTTGCAGGTCAAGGCCGCGGCGTCAGGGTTGAGACGCTGCTGGCGTTGCCAGGCGTCAAGCACATCTTCGGCGGCGATTGCCGGGGCATCGTCGCGGTCTATGGGTGCGACGGCCAGTTCCAGCAACGGTCGGCCCGGCGCCCGGCTGACGGTATCCGCCAGTGCGCACAGACGCTCGGCCAGGCCCTCGATGCGCTCGTCGTCGAACAGATCACAGGCGTAAGCGATCAGTGCTTCGATGCCATCGGCACGGTCAGTGAAATCCACGCTCAGATCGAAATGCACTTCGCCCGCCGCCAGCCCGTCGAGGCTCATGGACAGGTCGGCGAAACGCTGCGGGCGGCTGGCCGATTGCTCCGTGCATTTGACCTGAAACAGCGGATGCGTACCCGCCTCACGGGGTGGCGCCAGGGCCTGCACCAGTTGGTCGAACGGCAGTTGGGAATGTTCCTGAGCCTCGAGCAAGGTGCCGCGCACCTGATTCAGCAGCTCGATAAAACTGCCTGACTCGTCGATGCGGTTGCTCAACACGCTCAGGGTGGTGAAATAGCCCACCACGCGCTGGGTTTCGGCGCGGGTGCGGTTGGCCAGCGGCGAGCCGATGCAGACCCTGTCGGCACCACTCTGGCGAGCGAGCAACAGGTTGAGCAGCGCCAGCATGGCCATAAAGGTGGTCGCACCGTTGGCCTTGGCCAGGTTGCGCAAGCGCTCGCTGGTGTCCACCGACAATTGCACGCGCACGCTCGCCCCACGCGGGTCGCGAACCGCGCTGCGCGGGCGGTCCAGCGGCAGCGCCAGGGGGGTGTGATCGTCGCCGAGTTGCTTTCGCCAATAATCGAGTTGCCGGGCCTGCTCTCCAGCATCCAGCCAGCGTTGCTGCCAACCGGCGTAATCGGCGTATTGCACGGCCAGCGGCGACCATTGCACCGCCTGCCCCTGGCAGCGCGCGGCGTAGGCCGCGGCCAGGTCTTCGATGATCAGGCCGATGGACCAGCCATCGGCGAGGATGTGGTGCAGGACGATAACCAGCCGATGCTGCTGCGCGCCCAGGCGATGCAACTCCAGGCGCACTGCCGGTCCGGCCAGCAGGTCGAATGGCTCGCAGGTCAGCGTCCGGGCTCGCTGCTGCGAGGCCTGCTCGTCCGGTTCGAGGCACGCCAGTGCCTGAAACCGCACGGGATTGATGTATTGCTGAGGCTCGCCGTCGGCGTCCTGAATAAACGAGGTGCGCAGCGCTTCGTGGCGGGCGAGCAAATCATTGCAAGCCTGCTCCAGGGCGTCGACGTCCAACACACCACCGAGGCGCAGCACGCCCGCCAGGTTGTAGGCCGGGCTGTCGGGCTCGCGCTGCCAGGCGATCCACAGGCCGCGCTGGGCGGCGGACAACGGCGAAACGTCCGGTCGCGGCAACGCGACCATGGGCAGATCGGTGAAGCGGATACCGTTTTCCTCGAGTTTGGCGAGGAAGGCCTGGCGCCGCTCAGGTGTCAGCTCGGCGAAACGCCGAGCGATTTGGTGCGGATCGATACTCATCTCAAACCTCGAATTCATCCAGCCAGCGCGCCATGTCATCCAGGCGCTCACGATGCTCGACCGCCGCGGCGAACAAATCGCTCGGCAGTTGCTGGGCCAGCTTCTGCACGGTGACGTGATCGAAGAAGGCGTTGATCGGCAGGTGACAGCCGTGACGTTGCTGCAATTGGGCGCGTACTTGCATGACGCTCAGCGAGTGCCCACCCAGCTCGAAGAAGCTGTCGGTGACCCCAACCTGATCCAGGCCCAACACTTCGGCCCAGATAGCCGCCAGGGCCCGTTCAGCCTCGCTGCTCGGTGGCACATGCCCACTCGGCGCGCCCTGCCCCTCGGGTTGCGGCAGTTGCTTGCGATCAAGCTTGCCATTGGCCGAGAGCGGCATCGCCGGCAACCGCATCAATCGCCACGGCACCATATAGTCAGGAACGTGCTGGCCGAGGTGAAATTTAAGCGCTGCTTCATCACAGGCCTCACCGACCCAGTAACCGATCAGCTTGTCGCCCTGGGCAACCACGACCGCTTCGCGAACCGCCTCATGGTTCACCAGTACGGTTTCGATCTCGCCCAGCTCGATACGCAGGCCACGCAACTTGACCTGGTGATCCAGGCGCCCGAGGTAGTCAATCGCACCATCGGCACGCCAGCGCGCCAGGTCGCCGCTGCGGTACATGCGCGCACCCGGCGCACCGTACGGGCTGGCGACAAAGCGTTCGGCGGTCAGCGACGGACGCGACTGATAACCGCGCGCCAGGTTGACCCCGGCGATGTACAACTCACCCGCCACGCCCACCGGGACGGGGTTGAGGTCGGCGTCGAGAATATGGATTTGCGTGTTGGCGATAGGACGACCAATCGGCACGCTGCTGCCATCCTCGCGGCAGGCCCAGGACGTGACGTCGATGGCCGCCTCGGTCGGGCCGTACAGGTTGTGCAACTCGCTGGCCGTCTGCGCCAGGACCTGGCGCTGCAACTCGGCGGGCAAGGCTTCGCCGCTGCAAATGATGCGTTTGAGCGAGGTGCAAACCGGCAATTCACCGGCCGAGACAAAGGCCTGGAGCATCGACGGCACGAAGTGCAGCGTGGTGATGCCGTGCTCGACGATCAACTCGCGCAGCAGCTGCGGATCCCGGTGCGCACCGGGTGGCGCCATGACCAGCGCCGCGCCACTGAGCAGCGGCCAGAAGAATTCCCACACCGACACGTCAAAGCTGTACGGAGTCTTTTGCAGCACGCGGTCGCTGGCCGTCAGGCCATATTCGGCCTGCATCCATTGCAGGCGATTGAGCAGGCCGGCATGGCGGTTACCCACGGCTTTGGGCTTGCCGGTGGAACCGGAGGTGTACAGGCAGTACACCAGGTTTTCAGGGCCGATATCGACCCTCGGCGCCGTCCGTAACTGGGTCGCCAGCGGCAAGCTTTCGAGGGCATGCACCGGCACGCCGGCATCGCCCGCCCACTTGTCCAGCAGGTGGGTTTGCGTCAACAGCAACGGGCTGCCACTGTCGACAAGCATGCCTTGCAAACGCTCACGCGGATGCTCCGGGTCCAGCGGCAAATACGCGCCACCGGCCTTGATCACACCCAGCAACGCCACCACCAGTTCCACCGAACGCTCGGCCGAAACCGCCACCGGCACATCCGGCCCCACGCCCTGGCCTTGCAGCCAATGCGCGAGTTGGTTGGCGCGGGCGTCCAGTTCGGCGTAGCTCAGGCGTGTGTCGCCGTACACCAGCGCCAAAGCGTCAGGTGTGGCACATACCTGTTCGGCGATCAACGCAGGCAGGCTCGGGTACTGCGCATAGCGGGTTTCGGTGGCGTTCCAGGCATCGATCTGACGCACCTCGATAGGGCTCAACAAGGTCAGACTCGCCAACGGACGACTGCTGTCTTCGAACTGCTCCAGCAAACCAGCCAGGTGTTCGCTGAAACGGGCTATATCGGCTGCGGCGAAGGCATCCTGGCGGTAGCTGAATTCGATCTGCAACTGCGCGCCGGCATGAATCACCAGGGTCAATGGGTAGTGCGTGGTTTCGTGGCGCTGCACGGGCCAGAAACGCAAGCCACTGGCTTCACCAAGGGCCTGCTCCACCGGGTAGTTTTCGAAGACCAGCAAGGTGTCGAACAGCGCTTGGCCCCCCTGCCCGGCCCAGCCCTGGATCTCGAACAACGGCGTATGTTCATGTTCGCGCAGCGTACTGTTGAACGCTTGCAACTGACGCAGCCATTCGCCCAACGGCTGCTGAGCGGGTGGCGTCTGAATCACCGGCAACGTGTTGATGAACAGCCCCAGCGTGCGTTCGGAGTCCGGCAACTGTGCCGGACGGCCCGCCACCGTAGCGCCGAAGGCCACCGTGGCCTGCCCGCTGTAGCGCTGCAACAACAGGCTCCAGGCGCCTTGCACCAAGGTGTTCAGGGTCACGCGCTCGCGGCGGGCGATGGCGCTCAGCCGCGCGGTCATTGCCGTATCGCATTGCCAATGGTGCTGGCGGTGACCAACCCCCTCGCCCTCACCGGTCACGGTGTTGACCAGCAAGGTCGGTTCATCCAGATCGACCAGGCGCTCGCGCCAGAACGCCTGACGCTGCGCCAGATCACGCTGTTGCAGCCATTGCACATAATCGACGAAACGCCCTGCCACCTCGGCAGGCGGCGTGCCCCGGTAGTGCTGCAACACCTCGGCGATCAGTCGCGACGAGCTCCAGCCGTCGAGCAACAGGTGATGGCTGGTCAAAATCAGCTGATAGCGTTGCTCGCCCAGACGTACCAACAGCACCCGAAGCAAGGGCGCGGTGCCTAGGTCGAAGCCCTCGTTACGCTCCTGCTCCGCCAGCGTCTGGACGGCGATTTCGCGGTCCGCGCGCTCGCGCCAGTCGAGCAGGCGCACCGGCGACGGCACGCTGCGAAGCACGGCTTGCAGCGGCTGGCTCAGCCCTTCCCAAAGGAAGCGGGTGCGCAGCACGTCATGCCGCGCCACGGTAGTGTCCCACGCCTGCTTGAAACGCAGAGCATCGAGGCCGTCGATGGCCAGGCTCAACTGGTTGAGGTAGTGGCTTTCGTCCGGGGCCTGCAAGGCGTGGAACAACATGCCCTGCTGCAACGGCGACAGCGGATAAAGCAACTCGGTGTCGGCGGGCAACAGCAGGCCTTCCAGCGTGCCTTGGTCCACCCCTGCCAACGGAAAGTCCGAGGGCGTGAAGCGTTGCGCGTCCGGGCTCAGGCAATGTTCGATCAAGCCTTGCAGCTCGGCACGGCATGCCTGCGCCAACTGTTCGACCCAGGCCGACGCCAGCCGCGCGCCGCTGTACTGCCAGTTCATGTGCAGCTCGCCCTGGCGCACCTGGGCATTGATGATCAGCTCGTTGCCCAGCGGCGCATCGGCCGCCTGGTCATCACCGCCCCGCTCAGGTGCGATGCCGAACAACCCCTGTGCATCCAGGCCACGGTCGGTCTGGCCAAGGTAGTTGAACGTGATCGACGGTTGCGCGCCCGCAGCCAGTTCGGCACGCACCTGCGGTTCACCGAAGTAGCGCAGGATCCCATACCCCATACCTTGATCCGGCACCTGGCGCAGTTGCTCCTTGATGCCCCGAATCGCCGCGCCGGCCGGCGCGGACGGGTCGGCTTGCAGGCGCACCGGGTAAAGGCTGGTGAACCAGCCCACGCTGCGGCTGAGGTCAACATCGCTGAAGTCGGCCGGGGCTTCACGGCCATGGCCCTCCAGGCCGACCAGCAGGCTTTCGCCACCGGTGGCACGCAGGACCACACGGGCCAGCGCGGTGAGCAGCAACTCATCGACTCTGCTGCGATAGGCCTGTGGCGCCTGGGTCAGCAATTGGCGCGTCAGTGGCTCGTCCAGGCGCACCTGGCATTCACGCACCTGGTCGCGGCGACGGCTGCCCAGTTCATCCATCAAGGGCAGGCTGGTCACGCCGATTGCCTGAGTGGCACGCCAGAAGTCCAGCTCCACCTCACGCGCGGGAGCCTGCGCCTGGAGCACTTCGCCCCAACGCTGGAACGCAGTGGTTTTGTGACCCAAATCCAGTGGCTGGCCCGCCTGCAGCTGGCGATAGGCGCGTTGCAGGTCTTCCAGCAGAATGCGCCAGGACACACCGTCCACCACCAGGTGATGCGCGGCCAGCAACAAACGCGGCCCCTGCGCACTCTCGAGCAGCAGACCACGCAGCAACGGCCCCTCACTGAGGTTCAGCCCGGCTTGAATGCGGCTACAGGCACTGGTCAATTGTGCCGCGTCCGTCACCTGCACCTGATCCAGCGGCACCGACGCCGTCTCGACGTGGTGTTGCTGCCAGCGGCCGTCGGCGTCCTGGGTAAAGCGCAGGCGCAAGGCGTCGTGATGCTCCACCAACGCCTGCAATGCACGACTCAGCAGCGTCGCATCCAAGGCTTCTCGCGGTTGCAACAGTACCGACTGGTTCCAGTGCTGACGCGCATGGATCGGGCTTTCAAAGAACCAGGCCTGGATCGGCGTCAATGCCGCAGCCCCCGTGACCGGGCCTTGTGCCTGCTCGACATGTTCCTGAACCTTGGCCACCTGGGCCAGCCCCCGGATCGTCTGCTGTTCGAATACATCCTTGGGCGTCAGCATCACGCCGGCCTGACGCGCACGCCCCACCAATTGCAGGGAGACGATGGAGTCGCCGCCCAGCTCGAAGAAGTTGTCGGTCGCGCCGACCTGCGAATGCCCCAGCAACTGTTGCCAGAGGTCGGCCAGCAGGGTTTCCACCTTGCCGCTGGGCGCAATGAACTCGCCGTCCTGGACCTGCCAGTCCGGGGTCGGCAGCGCGGCCCGGTCGAGCTTGCCGTTCGGGGTGACCGGCAAGCGTGGCAACCACACCAGTCGCGCCGGAATCATGTAGTCCGGCAACTGCCCGGCCAGCGCCTGCTTGACCCGCGACTCCAGGCTCGGCTCATCCGCCGAGAGGGTCGCCACCGCATAGGCGACCAGCCGCGGACCGGTCGGCGACGGCAAGGCCAGCACCACGCAGGTCTCGACTTCAGGGTGCTGCTGGATGCGCGCCTCGATCTCACCGGGCTCGATGCGATAGCCGCGAATCTTGATCTGCTGATCGATGCGACCGACGTATTCGATGACCCCTTCGCTGCCCCACAACACACGGTCGCCGGTGCGGTACATGCGCGCACCGGGCACGCCGTAGGGGTCGGGCACAAAACGCTCGGCACTCATCCCCGGTCGGCCATGGTACTCACGAGCCAGGCCCGTGCCGCCCAGGTACAGCTCACCGCTCACCCCGGCCGGCACCGGCTGCAGGCGTGCGTCGAGTATGTAGGCGCGGCGGTCGCCAACAGGACGGCCGATTGGCGCATAAGCCGACAGGCAGGCCTGGCTGGCCGGCACTTTCCATACCAGTGGAGTGACCACGGTTTCAGTCGGCCCGTAGCCATTGATCAGGGTACGCGGCGCCAGGGTCTGGCGGATGCGCTCGAAGCTGGCCTGCGGCATGGCTTCGCCGCCAAAGGAATACAGATCCAAGGCCGGCGCACTGCCTTGGGCCTGGGCCTCGACAGCCAGTTGGCCAAGGTAGACCGGTGGGAAGCCCGCGTTGGTGACCTGATGGTCCGCCAATGCCTGCAAGGTACGCCCCGCGGACCACAGCTCTTCGTCACGCAGCACCAGGCTGGCGCCGCACGTCAACGCCGTCAGCCAACGCTCATGGGCACCATCGAAGGCAAAGGAAATGAAGTGGAACTCACGGGATTCCTCGCTCATGTCATACAACGGCGCGGTGGCGTCGCAATGCATGGCCAGTGGGCCGTGGGCCACGGCCACCCCTTTGGGGGTGCCGCTGGAGCCTGAGGTGTAGATCAGGTACGCGAGGTTTTGCGCGTGCACCTCGACGTCGGGGGCCTGGTCGCTGTAGCGGTCCAGGTCCAGCGTGTCGAGATCGAGCAACGCCAGGCCCGGCGCTTCGGGCAGGCGCTCCAGGGCCATCTGCTCGGTGATCAGCAGGCGCATGCCGCTGTCTTGCAGCACATAGCCGAGGCGTTCGCGGGGGTAGTCCAACGCCAATGGCACGAATGCCGCACCGGCCTTGGCCACCGCCAGCAGCGCCACCAACAGCCGGTTGGAACGTTGCAAGGCCACGCCGACGCGCGTTTCGGCGCAGACGCCACGGGCAATCAACAGGTGGGCCAGGCGGTTGGCCTGTTGCTCCAGCTCGCCACGGGTGAGGGTCTGGCCGGCACAGATCAGGGCCACGCGCTGCGGGTCTGCCGCCGCGTGGGCGGCAATACGCTGCTGCACGCTGGCGAACGCCGGCGGCACGTAGTCCGACGCGCTCCAGGCCATGAGTTGAGTGTGTTCGGTAGCAGTCGGCAGACTGAGCGCGGCCAACGGCTGGTGAGCATCGGCGATCAGGCCAAGCAACAGACTGTTGAGATGCCCGGCCAGGGCCTCGACGCGGGCGGTGGCGAACGCATCTCGGCGGTAACCGAACGTAATGTCCAACGTTTCACCGGCGAAGATTGCCAGCGACAGCGGGTAGTGAGTCGCTTCCAACGTGCTCGACGCTTCGATACGTACGCCGCTGCGCTGGCGCATGGCGTGATCGACCGGATAGTTCTCGAACACCAGCAGGCTGTCGAACAGGCTTTGTCCACTCACCCCCGCCCACCGCTGGATATCGGCCAGCGGCGTGTGTTCGAATTCACCCGCCTCGGCGCTTTGGGTTTGCAGTTCACGCAACCAGTCGCCCACCACCTGGCCCGCGTCGCCAGTGGCGATCACCGGCACGGTGTTGATGAACAGGCCCACCACGGCTTCGGCGTCGTCCAGCGCGCTGGGGCGCCCCGCGACTGTCGCGCCAAAGGCTACCGATGATTGCCCGGTATAGGTTTGCAGCAGCAGGACCCAGGCACCTTGCACCAGGGTGTTGAGCGTCACGCGTTGGCGGCGGGCGAACTGGCGCAGGCGCTGGCTGTCCGCAACCGACAGGCCGCTGCGGATCACGCCATGCCCGATCGCGTCGCCAAGCCCTTGGGTATCCCGGCCTGGCAGGCTTTCGGCGAGCAGGGTCGGGCCCTCCATCGTCGCCAGGCGCGCTTGCCAGTAGGTTTGGGCCGCCAGTCCATCCTGGGCACCCAGCCAGGCGATGTAGTCGCGATACTGACTGCGCGGCGCCAATGGGCGTTCGCCCGCGTAATGTTGCAGCACCTCGCCGATCAGCCGCGCACTGCTCCAGCCATCGAGAAGAATGTGGTGGAAGGTCCAGATCATGCGGCAGCGGTTGGCATCCAGGCGTAACAGTTGCACCCGTTGCAGCGGCAAGCGCGCCAGGTCGAAACCTTGCACGCGTTCGGCGTTGGCCCACTCGTCCAGCGCCTGCTGGCTGAGCCCGCGGGCGTCATGCAGTTGCGCCACGGCCGGGCCACGGCGCAGCACCGCTTGCAGCGGCACGCTGAGTTCAGCCTGCCAGAGAAACACGCTGCGCAATGTGGCGTGCTGTTGCACGGTGGTTTCCCAGGCCTGCAGGAAGCGTTGCGGGTCGAGTCCTTCAAGCACCACGTCGATCTGATTGACGTAGGCCGATTCGGCATCGCCTTGCAGGGAATGGAACAGCAGCCCCTGTTGCAGGGGCGACAGCGGATACAGGTCTTCCACGTCGCGCGCGGCCAAAGGCAAGGCATCCAGCCGGGCCTGAGTCAGCCCGGCCAGTGGCACGTCGGAAGGCGTCAGCGCGGCGTTTTCGGGGAGCAGGCAATGGGCGGCGACAAGGCTCAGTTCGGCGCGCAGGTCGTCCAACAGGCACTCCAGCTGCGAGGGGCTGTAATGTCCAGGATCGGCGCGGCCCTCGAATTGCAACTGGCCTTCAACCAGGCGCGCATTGACCGTCAACGCATGGCTAAGGGGCGCGGCATCGTCGCGCTGACGGCCTTGCGGTTCACTGGCAAGGCCAAACAGACGCTGGCCATCGAGGCTGGCGTCGTATTGCCCCAGGTAGTTGAACATCACTTGCGGCGGGGCCTGCTCGGCGAGCAATGCCTGGGCGGACGTCGGGCCGAGGTAGCGCAACGCACCGTAGCCGATGCCCTTGTTCGGCACCTGGCGCAGTTGCTCCTTGACCGCCTTGATCGCCGACCCCAGGTCGCCAAGGCCGGGGCTCAGGCGCACGGGGTACAGGCTGGTAAACCAGCCGACGCTGCGCTCGATATTCAAGCCTTCGTGGTAAGGCGCAGGCAACGCGTCGCGTCCATGACCTTCCAGGGCAACGCTGAGCGACGCCTGCCCGCTTTGGCGGCAGAGCACGCGGGCCAAGGCGACGAGCAGCAGCTCATCCAGACGCGTGCGATAGGCACCTGGCGCTTCCTTGTGCAGGCGCCGGGTCAGTTCGGCCGGCAGGCGCAATCGGCGCTCTACCGCCTGGCCCTCACACCCCAGGTCTTGTGCCGGTTGCCCAAGCGTCTGCGCGCGCCAGTAATCGAGCTCATCAAGCAGCACCGGGCTTTGTGCAAATGCCTGCAAGCGCTCGCCCCACTGGGCGAAGCTGGCACCCACCGGCGCCAGCGTCACCGCCTGGCCTGCGCTCTGCTGTCGATAGGCTTGCTGCAGGTCTTCCACCAGGATTCGCCAGGACACGCCGTCCACCACCAGGTGATGGACCACGATCAACAGCCGTTGGCTGCCATCGCTCAAAGCCAGCAAGGCGGCGCGCAACAAGGGACCGTTATGCAGATCGAGGCTGGTTTGCAGGCGCTCGGCCTCGTGAAGAAAGGTCTCGGCGTCCGAGGCGTCGATCTCCACCAGCAGGTTGTCATCGGAAACCTCGGTGTAGCCCTGTTGCCAGGTGCCATGGGCGTCCTGCTGATAACGCAGACGCAGGCTGGCGTGGTGTTCAGTCAGGGCGGCAAGGCTGGCGCGCAGGGGTTCGGCTTGCAGAGCCTGTAGCGGACGCAGCAAGGCTGACTGGTTCCAGTGTTGACGCTGTGCAATCTCCTGACTGAAAAAGTAATGCTGAATCGGCGTCAGCGGAGCAGGCCCGACGGTCACGCCCGGCTGCTGTTCGGCACCCTGGCGGGCATTGCGCGCCGCATGGGCCAGGGCTGCCAGCGTCGGGTGCAGGAACAGGTCGCGCGGACTCAACTGCCAACCAGCCTGACGTGCCCGGCTGATCACCTGCAAGGACAGGATCGAGTCCCCTCCCAGCTCAAAGAAGTTGTCGGTAATACCGACTTGCTCCAGGCCCAGCACCTCGGCCCAGATAGCCGCCAGGGCCTGCTCGACCTCACTGCGCGGCGCCACGTAACCTTCGGCAGCGGCCTGCCCTTCAGGCTGCGGCAACTGCTTGCGATCGAGCTTGCCGTTGGCCGAAAGCGGCATGCCATCGAGCCGCACCAGGCGCCACGGCACCATGTATTCGGGGACATGCAACGCCAGGTGCGCCTTGAGTACGTCCTCTTCGGTCGCGTCGCCAACCCAGTAGCCGATCAGCTTGTCGTCGCGGGCAATCACTACGCTTTCCTGCACGTTGGCATGGGCGAGCAGCACCGCTTCGATCTCGCCCAGCTCGATACGCAGGCCGCGCAATTTGACCTGGTGATCCAGGCGTCCGAGGTAGTCAATCGCACCATCGGCACGCCAGCGCGCCAGGTCACCACTGCGGTACATGCGCGCACCCGGCGCACCGTACGGATTAGCGACAAAGCGTTCGGCGGTGAGCGACGGACGCGCCTGATAACCGCGCGCCAGGTTGACCCCGGCGATGTACAACTCACCCGCCACGCCCACCGGGACGGGGTTGAGGTCGGCGTCGAGAATATGGATTTGCGTGTTGGCGATAGGACGACCAATCGGCACGCTGCTGCCATCCTCGCGGCAGGCCCAGGACGTGACGTCGATGGCCGCTTCGGTCGGGCCGTAGAGGTTGTGCAACTCGCTGGCCGTCTGCGCCAGCACCTGGCGCTGCAACTCCGCAGGCAAGGCTTCGCCGCTGCAAATGATGCGTTTGAGCGAGGTGCAAACGGGCAACTCGCCGGCCGAGACAAAGGCCTGGAGCATCGACGGCACGAAGTGCAGCGTGGTAATGCCGTGCTCGACGATCAACTCGCGCAGCAGCTGCGGATCCCGGTGCGCACCGGGTGGCGCCATGACCAGCGCCGCGCCACTGAGCAGCGGCCAGAAGAATTCCCACACCGACACGTCGAAGCTGTACGGAGTCTTTTGCAGCACGCGGTCGCTGGCCGTCAGGCCATATTCGGCCTGCATCCATTGCAGACGATTGAGCAAGCCGGCGTGACGGTTACCCACGGCTTTGGGCTTGCCGGTGGAACCGGAGGTGTACAGGCAGTACACCAGGTTTTCCGGGCCGATATCGACCCTCGGCGCCGTCTGCAACTGGGTCGCCAGCGGCAAGCTTTCGAGGGCATGCACCGGCACGCCGGCATCGCCCGCCCACTTGTCCAGCAGGTGGGTTTGCGTCAACAGCAACGGGCTGCCACTGTCGGCGAGCATGCCTTGCAAACGCTCACGCGGATGCTCCGGGTCCAGCGGCAAATACGCACCACCGGCCTTGATCACACCCAGCAACGCCACCACCAGTTCCACCGAACGCTCGGCCGAAACCGCCACCGGCACATCCGGGCCCACGCCCTGGCCTTGCAGCCAATGCGCGAGCTGATTGGCGCGCGCGTCCAGTTCGGCATAGCTCAGGCGTGTGTCGCCGTACACAAGCGCCAAAGCGTCAGGCGTGGCACGTACCTGTTCTGCGATCAATGCAGGCAGGCTCGGGTACTGCGCATAGCGGGTTTCGGTGGCGTTCCAGGCGCTCACTTGTTGCCGCTCGGCCACGCCCATCAGCGGCAGGCTGAACACTGCACTGTCGGGCGCGGCGACCATGCCCTGCAATAACTGGCACAGGTGCTGACCCAGTCGGTCGATCGTCGCGGCGTCATACAGCGCGGTGACGTACTCCAACCGGCAATCAATACCGTCGGGGCTGGCGATGACGTCCAGGCTCAGGTCGAAGCGCGCGCTTTCCAGTTCGATGTCCAGAACCTGCACGTTCAACCCCGGCAGATGCAAGGCCTGGGCGTCGCGGGAATGGCGGAAATTGAACAGCACCTGGAACAGCGCGGTGTGATGCAGGTCGCGGGTCAGGTTCAAGCCGTCCAGCACGCACTCGAACGGAAACTCTGCCTGTTCGAGTGCGATGCGGCTTTCATCGCGCAGGCGGGCACACAGGTGTCGGGTGGTCAGCTGTCGCTCGAGTCGGGCGCGGTACACCTGGGTGTTGACGAAGAAACCGACGATGTCCTGCACCTGGGTATGACTGCGTGCAGCGTTGGGCACGCCGACGGCGAAGTCGAGTTGACCGCTGTAGCGCGCCAGCAACACTTGCCAGGCGCCCAGCAACAACACAAAGGGCGAGCAATGCTGCTGGCGGCAGAATTC
Source organism: Pseudomonas lactucae (assembly GCF_036688725.1). Taxonomy (NCBI): domain Bacteria; kingdom Pseudomonadati; phylum Pseudomonadota; class Gammaproteobacteria; order Pseudomonadales; family Pseudomonadaceae; genus Pseudomonas; species Pseudomonas lactucae. The sequence continues at coordinate 147,444 of NZ_JAQQPT010000019.1, forward strand.
ACGCACGGCCTGGGCAGTGGCAGCCGGCACACGAATATCGTGGCGTGCGGCGTCCAGACGTGGCACGGCGCTGCGTGGGCGATCGGTGGGCAGTTCCAGCACCGGCACGTCCTGGCCCAGATATTCGCGCCAATACGCCTGGCCTTCGGAGGCCCCCTCACCGGCAAAGCGTTGCTGCTGCCAGGTCGCGTAGTCGGCGTAATCCAGGGGCAGGCTCGGCAAGGCGCGGTCGTTGCCGCCCAATGCGGCGGCATAGGCCTGGCCCAGGTCCGCGATCAGCAGCGGGTTGGACCAGGCGTCGGCGACGATATGGTGCAGGCACAGCAGCAACACCGCCCCGTCTTCGTCGCACAACAGGCTGGCGCGCAGCAGCGGCGCCTGGCCGAGGTCGAACGGCACGGCGACGCGATGGCGCAGTTCGGCTTCCAGGTTGGCGTCGGCGGGCAGGTTCACGCATTCGAGGTGGAAATCCACACGAGGTTCGATCACCTGCATCGGCCGGTCATCGACCAGCACGAAGCGCGTGCGCAGGCTGGCGTGGCGTTCGATCAGCCGACACAAGGCGGCCTGCAATGCGGCGACATCCGGCCGGCCATGAATGCGTAGCGCCCGTGCCGAGTTATAGGCCGGGCTGTCCACTTCGTATTGTTGAAGAAACCACAAGCGACGCTGGGCGAACGACAGCGGCGCCGGCCCATTCTCGGTGCGTCGGCCCGGCCCGGTGGGTGCGGCTGGCGCTTCATCATCAAGTAGCAGGGCAAGCAGTTCATCGCGGTCGATATCGGTCATGGTCAATCCAATCCGGAATAAAGGGGGCCGGCATCCGCCGGCCCATTGTCAGTGGGCCGCCAGGCCCTTGGCGGCGCGGGCCTTGGCGAGCAACTCGGCGCGCTCCTGATCGCTGAGGCTGTCCAGCTCGCGGCGCAGGCGGGCGACCTTTTCCAGGCGCGCCGGGTCGGCCAGTTCGCCAAGCGCCACAGCCAGCGCGGCCGCGCTGGGGTGGTCAAAGACCACGCCCGGCGGGACTTCGAGCTTGAACATCGTGCGCAAGCGCGCCAACAGCTTGATCACCAGCAGCGAGTGGCCACCGGCATCAAAGAAATCGTCATCCACGCCCAAGGCGGTCGGCGGACAGCCCAGCAGTTCGGCCATCGCATCACGCAGGCTGGCTTCCAGCTCACTGGTCGGTGCACGCGCGGGTTGACGACGCGCCAGCTGACCCGGATCGGGCAAGGCATGGCGATCGACCTTGCCATTGGACAGACGCGGCAGACTCGGCAAGACCAGCAGACGTGTCGGGCACGACGCGTCGGGCAGGCGCTCGGCCAGGGCCGTCGACAACGGTGGCAAGGCGTCGTCGGCAACGCCTTGGGTGAGGACCACGTAGGCGATCAGGCTCGCCGCCCCTTCACTGGGTGCCCACAGCCGCGCCACAGCCTGGTCAACCCCAGGCAAGGTCAACAAGGCCGCCTCCACTTCACCCAGCTCGATGCGCTGACCGCGCAACTTGACCTGATGGTCCTGGCGGCCGACCAATTGCAGGCCACCCTCGGCGCGGTACCGGCCCAGATCGCCGGAGCGATAAAGGCGCTGGCCCGGCATGAAGGGGTCGTCTACGAAGCGCTCGGCGTTGGACTCACCCAAGTAGCCACGGCACAGCTGCGCGCCGCCGATGTACAACTCGCCCAAGGCGCCGGTGGGCACCAGGCGCAGGTGCTCGTCGAGCAGGTACACGCGGTTGCCGGCGAGGACGCGGCTCAGCGGCACTCGGTCGTCGCGGTCCGGCGCGTCGGCGCGTAGCTGATGAAACAGCACGCCGACGGTCGTTTCGGTGGGGCCGTAGTGGTTGAACAGGCGCAACGTCGGCGCCTGGGCGAACAGTTGCTCAACCAGCCGGCGCGGCGTGGCTTCGCCGCCGAGAATGAGGGTGCCGGGCAACAGGGGCGCGTCGCCTTCGAGCAAAGCCGCCAGGTGCGACGGTACGAACTTCGCCACATCCGGACGCTCCCGGAGCAGGAAACGCCTGAACGCCGCACCATCGGCGAGATCGTCCTGGGCGGCGATCACCAGTTCGGCGCCAACCTGCCAGGCGCCGAACAGCAAGGTGTGGCCCAGATCGACGGTCAGCGGACTGGTCAGGGCCAGGCGCATGCCAGGCTCCAGGCCCAGCGCCGTGCAGGCCGCATGCGCATAGTTGCGTAGTGCGCCATGCTCGATGAGCACGCCTTTGGGCACGCCGGTGGAGCCGGAGGTATACAACAGATAGGCCAGCTGATGGTCGCTGAGCGTCGGCGGCACGAACGGCAGTTCGGCATCGTTTTGCGCTTGCTCCAGGCTGGCGCTCGGCCATGGACCTTGGGCGCTGCTCGAGGCTGGGTCGCACAGCACCAGGGCGGGCGCGGCGCGGGTCAACAGGTCATGACGACGTTCCTCCGGCCAGGCCGGCTCCAGCGGCAAGTAATAAGCGCCGGCGCTGAGGACAGCGAGAATCTGCAGCACGCCTTGCAGCGAGCGCTCGCTCTCGATGGCCACGCACTGCCCAGCGCCGACACCCTGGCCCTGCAACCAACCGGCCATGCGAGTGACCTTCTGCTGCAGCGTGGTGTAATCAAGGCGCTGTCGACCATCACTGAGGGCCATGGCATGAGGTGTCTGCCGGGCATGCCGGGCCAGCAGTTGCGGCAGCCACTCACCGTTGGACAGCGGATGAGTTGGGGCCAGCGCCAACAAGCGTTCGCGCTCGCCTGCGCCAATCGGCTCCAGGTCGGCCAGGGCAATATGGCCGTCGGCCGGCAGGGTTACCACCAGCGTGCACAATTGTTCGAGCAGCACCTCAAGGCCCACGGCGCTGTAGGCAGCGCCCTTGGCTTCAAGGTTCAGGTGCAGGGTTTCGCCCCACGCACGCACGTGCAGCAGCAATTCAAAGGCCGGTCGGTTGGGGTAGGCAAGCACCTGACCCGGCGCGAGGCGTGCCTGTTCAAAGACGAACCCCGCCAGCAGCGGCGCGGTGCTGGTCGGCGCCTCGATGGGGCAGTATTCCTGCCAGCCGAGATGATCGCCCAGGCGACCTTCGGCCTGTTGCAACCAGTCGGCGAAACGGCACGCCGGGTCCAGATCGACGCGCAATGGCAGGATTTTCTCGAACACGCCCAAGGTGTGTTCGAAGTGGTCATAGTCGCCACGGCAATCGTGCAGCCAACCGCCAACGAAACTCGGTTGGTCGCTCACGCGCCCCAACAGCGCCCACCACAGACCTTGCAGTACGAAATCCAGGGGTTGGCCGAGGCCATCCGCCAAGGCCTGGGCGCCGCGCAGCTGTGACCCCGACAGTTGGCGCCGCACGTTCAGGCGCTCGGCCTGAGCCGTCGCCGGGCTGCCGCGCAGGCCCAGCTGCAAGGCGGCGCCCTGGGCGGGGTCGACCTGGGCGTGTTGCCAATAGGCACGGCCTTGGGCGGCATCTTCGTCGGCAGCCATGTCCTGACGCCATTGCACGTAGTGTTCATAGCCCACTTCGCTGGACAGCGGCGTGTCACCGCGTGCCAAGGCCAGCACATCGGCGGCCAGGCGTTCCAGGCTCGGTGGGTCCAGGGCCAGTGCGGCAGCCACGAATTCCACTTCGACCGCGCCGTCCACAAGCGTTCGGCGGCTGACCGCCAGCACTTCGTCTTCGCCCAGCGTTATGGCGGGCGCCGTGCTGTCCAGGTCCACCCAACGCACCGCGCCGCCCTGATTCGGCAAGGCCTGGCGCCAGCCCCGGAAACCGGCAACTTGCAGCCAGCGCGCGGCGAGGATCGGCTGGCTTGCCGCGTAGCGTTGCAGCGCCGTGGGGAGGTCCGCCGCCGCATCGGCCGCCGTCATCGCGAGGCGCAGACGGTGGCTGCCCGCATCGGGGCACGCAGGGTCGTGGCCGAGCAGACAGGCGCGCTGCTCGGGGCTCAAGGCCAGGGTGTGTTGCACGGTCAAATCAAGGCTCAGATCGTTCATCGGGGATGTCCTTAAACAGGGAGGCCAGTGCGTTCGACGGTGCCTTCGGCGGCGTTGTCAAACACGCTGCGGTCGGTCATTTCGCCCATGGCCACGACGATCCGCCGCGGGCCTTCAAACGGGTCGCGGGCATGCGCGACAAGCATGTTGTCGAGCATCACTACATCGCCGCGTTGCCAGTCGAAGCGCACTGCGCAGGCTTCATAGAGTTGGCCCAGTTGTTCCATCACTGCGTCATCGATGGGCGTGCCGTCACCGAAATACACTTGGCGCGGCATGTGCCCGGCACCGACGATGCCAAGCAGGTCGCGGCGCACGTCGGCTTGCAGGCAATAGTCGTGGTGCAACTGGACCTGATTGAAGAATGACTTTTCCCCGGTGTACGGATGACGGATCACCGCCGGGCACGGCGTGCGGGTCTGCAGGCCACCGTTGGCCAACCACTCGAACGCCACGTCCTGCTCGCGGCACGCCGCCTCGACTACCGCACGCTCGTCGGTCTTGTAGAAGTCGCGCCAGTCCACGTCGAAACCCGGGGTAAAGGTGCGCACATACAACAAACCCTTGCGCTCGAAGGTCTCGGCCAGCTCGGCCGGCAAGGCGCGATACATGGCCCGGCAGTCGACGATGGGCGTGGCGCCGCCGACCGGCGATGGCAGCTCGCAGAAGAACCACTGCTTGCGCGGCCAGCGGCGCAGGTGAGCGCTTTCGTTGTGGAACAGGATCATTTGCTGCTCGGGGTAAGGCGTGGAACGGTAGGTGTTGCGCCCGCCCTCTTTCTTCGGCAAATCGCCATAGGCGCCATACAAACCCGGCTGGATGGCCTCGGCGAAGGCCTCGAAATCCTGGGCGGTACTCAAGCCGAAGCCTCGGAACAGCAAGCCGGCATGACGGCGCAGCTGGGTTTCGATGAACTCGCGATGCTCGCTGGCCCAGACGCACGGGTCGAGGTCGGCACTGACCGGCTCGATCACCAGGGGGAACTGACTGTCGGCATTCAGCGGAGTGCAACGCACCGCGGATGCGCCAGCGGACGGCGCAGCCTGGCGGGTGAAGGACTTGAGCTTGTCGCGCTTGGCCTCCAGCCGCGAGCGACCGCTGGCTGGGGCGACAGGCGCGGGTTGCAGGGCACCGAGGGTCAGTGCGGCGAGAGGCTGGTCGGGCGCGGCGAGAATCTGTTCGAGCAGGTCGACCCAGGCATTCGCCCAGCAGCGTACCCGCGCCTCGTCGAGGATCGCGGTGGCAAATACCCATTCGCCACCCAGGCCCTGGGCGTTGGGGGTCAGAAACAGGGCCATGTCGAACTTCGAGGTTTGCGCCGGCGCGGCAAGCAACTCGGCGTGCAGCCCCGGCACGGCGAACTGCCCGCGCGGCATGCTGTGCAGCACAAACAGCGCCTGTACCAGCGGGTTGCGTTGGCGCTCGCGGGCCACGCCACTGGCGTCGAGGATCTGCTCGAAGGGCAAGTCCGCCTGCTCGAAAACCGCCAGGGAATCCGCGCTGATATGGGCCAGCCATTGGCTGAACGACTGCTCCTCACGGACATGGGCGCGCAGCGGAACGATGTTGACGAAAAAGCCGATGAGTTTTTCCAGCTCGGCACGTGGCCGACCGGCGATATCCGTCCCGTAGACCAGATCATCCTGGCCGGTGATGCGATGCAACAGCCAGTCAAAGGCCCCGCGCAGGACCATGAACAGGCTGGCGCCGTGGGCGCGACCGAGCGTTTCAAGACGTGCGACCTGCTCGGCACTGAGCTGGAAGGTCACGCTTGCGCCGGCGGTCTGTGGCGTCGCCGGGCGTGGGCGATCAGTGGGCAAGGCCAGTTGCTGCGCTGCGCCGCGCAGGTAATCGCGCCAGAAGTCCTGTTCACGTTGGCGCTCGGCACTGCCGGCCTTGGCGTTCTGCCACGCCGCGTAATCGCTGTACTGGATGTTCAAGGGCGCAAGCGACGGTTCGCTGTCGGCCATTTGTGCCTGGTAAAGCGCGCCCAGTTCCTGGACCAGTACGCCGAATGACCAGCCGTCACCGATCAGGTGATGCATGCTCAGTTGCAGGCAGTGCTCTTGGTGGTTCAGTCGCAGCAGCGTAGCGCGCAGCAACGGCGGCCGTTGCAGATCGAACGGCTGCCCGGCGGCTTCGGCTTCGGCCACGGCCAGCGCGGTGGCCTGTTCTGCGTCATGCAGGCCGCTCAGGTCAAGCAGCGGCAACGCCAGTTCAACCTGGCTGGCGCAGTGCACCAGCGCCACGCCATCGGGCCCCGGCACGAAGGCACTGCGCAGGCTCGCCTGGCGCTGGATCAGATCGCCCAACGCGGCCTGCAGGGCGTCCACCCGAAGGTCGCCGCGCAGGCGTAATCGGGCGACCATGTTATAGGCTGCCCTGCCCTGTTCGCCGCCCAACTGTTGTGCCAACCACAGGCTGCGCTGCACCGGCGACATGGCCTGCGGCCCGCTGGCCTGTTCGCGGCGCAATGGCACGCCGTCGGCCAGACGCGGCGCGGCGTCAACCATGGCAGCCAACTGGGCAAGGGGTTTGGCGGCAAATAGCGCGCTCAGCGGCAACTCGACATTGAACTCGGCCCGCACTCGCGCCACCACCTGCACGGCGGCCAGGGAATGACCGCCCTTGGCGAGAAATACATCGTCACGGCTGACCTCTGCGCCCTCGAGCACGTCGGACCAGATGGTCGCCAGGCGCTGCTCGGTATCACCTTGAGGGGCATCGCCCTGGCCGGCGGTGACCAGGCCCGCGACCGGACGGTGGTAAACGTAATAGGCACCCAGTTCGCCGGTTTCCAGGCGCAGGCGGCAGGCCGAGCGTTGCAGTTTGCCGCTGGTGGTCTTGGGCAAGGCCGCCGGCTCCAGCAAGGCGATGACACTGGCGGGTTCCTGCTGGGTTTCACTGACCACCCGGTCGATGGCATCGATCAACGTCTGCGGATCGAATTTCTTTTGCACGCTGCGGCCGATCTCGGCGGCGATGCCGATGCATTCCCGGCCGTCGACTTGTACCGGGAACGCGGCGACGCGGCCTTTGCGTACCGCTTCGACGCCCTGCTCCACGGCTTTTTCGATGTCTTGTGGGTAACGGTTCTGGCCGCGAATGATGATCACGTCCTTGGCCCGCGAGGTGATGAACAAACCCCCGTTGTGCAGAAACGCCAGATCACCGCTGCGCAGCCAACGCCCATCGGGCAAGTCGAGGAACGTCTTGGCGGTGGCCTCGGGATTGCGCCAGTAACCACGCGCGACGCTGGGGCCGCGCACCCAGATTTCGCCGACCGTGTCTTGCGCGACGGGCTGCAGCGTGTGCGGGTCCATCAGGCGTACCTGATCGTCGAACAGCAACCCGCCGCTGCTGACCACTTCGGTGCCGGACGGATCGGGCACCACTCGGCCATGGGCCAGTTCTTCGTGGTCGACATGCAGCGTGTAGTAGGGACCGCCCCGGATATTACTGGTAACCATCAAGGTCGCTTCGGCCAGGCCATAGCATGGGTGCAGCGTGGTTGCCGACAGCCCCGCCGGCGAGAAGCGCTCAACGAAATCGGCCAGGGTATCGGCACGCACCGGCTCGGAGCCGCAGAACGCCACACGCCAGCGGCTCAAATCGAGCTCGGCGAGCAGGTTGTCGCGCACGCTTTCGGTACACAGGCGGAAGGCAAAGTCCGGACCGCCGCTCAAGGTGCCGTCATAGCGGTGGATCGCTTCCAGCCAGCGCGCCGGCCGGGCGAGGAAGTGCTGGGTGGTCAGCAATACCAGCGGCACGCCGGCGTAGATCGGTTGCAGCATGCCGCCGATCAGGCCCATGTCGTGGTACAGCGGCAGCCAGCTGACAAATACATCGCCCGGCCGGGTGCCGAAGCCCATTTGCAGCAGGCGCTGGTTGTCCAGCAGGTTGGTGTGAGTGACTTCGACACCCTTGGGTTCGGAGGTGGAACCCGAGGTGTATTGCAGCATGGCGATGGTGTCGCCCGGCACTTCGCGTGCCTGCCAGGCCTGGGCCGGTTGGGCCTCCAGGTCCTGGACGCTTGCCACGACCGGCCGGTTCGCCAGGGTCAGGCCGTCACGCAAGAGCAGGGAGGCTTCCAGCGCGCCCTGCTCGCAGATAATCAGCGACGGTTCGGCATCCATGGCCATGCCTTGCAGGCGCTCGGCATGGAACTGGCGATTGCGCTCCGGCGGATAGGCCGGCACCGCGATGAGCCCCGCGTAGAGGCAGGCGAAAAACGCCACGATGTAGTCAGGGCCGTTGGTCAGCAGCAGGAGTACGCGATCACCCTCCTCGGCGCGTTGCTCAAGGCAGGCGGCCAGGTGACGGACCCGGGCGTCGAGCTGGGCATAGGTGTACAGCTCGGTGGTTTCGTTGCCGTCACCGAGAAAACGCAGGGCCAGTTGCTCGCCTTGTTGTTCGGCGCGCTGCGCCAGCATCTCGATGAGGGATTGGGGTTGAGGCTGATGTGGGATGGCCATGGGGCGTCCTCCTGCAATCGCAAAAAAATTCAGTAAAAGTCGAGGGCGGCTCAGCGTCTGTCGGCGCCATGGGGCTCGGCCATGGCGACCACCACCTTGCGCGGCCCCTCAAAGGGCGCACGGCCGTGGGCGGTGAGCATGTTGTCGAGCATCAGCACGTCGTTGTCCTGCCAGGCGAACTCGACCTGCTCCTGCCGCATCACGCCACGGATGTCTTCGAGCAGGGTTTCTTCCAGCGGGCTGCCGTCGCCGTAATAGACGTTACGCGGCAGGTCCTCTTCCTCGACCAGATCGAGCAGCGTCTCGCGGACTTCCTCGGGCAGATTGGAAACATGAAACAGGTGCGCCTGGTTGAACCACACCGCGTCGCCGGTGCGTGGATGAGTGGCCACCGCCTGGCAGACCTGACGCGTGCGCAGGCCACCGTCCTCCTTCCATTCCAGGCGGATGCCATGGGCCTCGCAGTAGGCGTGCACGACGCTGCGGTCCTCGGTGTTGAACACCTGCTCCCAGGACACGTCCAGGCCGTTACCGTAGTTGCGCGTGTACATCAGGCCTTTGGCGGCGAAGCGCTCGCGAATCTGCTCGCCAACCCGCCGGTAGATCGCCCGGCTGTCACCAATTGGCGTCGCGCCCCCCACCGGTGATGCCTGCTGGCAGAAGAACCAGATTTTCATCGGCCAGTCCCGGGTGTAGGCCTGCTCGTTGTGCAGCGGAATATGCTGGTGCGGCGGGTATTCGGTGGAGGTGTAGATCCCGGCGGCGACGTTGCTGCGCGGCGTGGAGCCGAATTCGTAGGTGAGCAGGTCCGCACCGAAGCCCACGGCGAAACGGCGAAAACGCTCGGCGGTCTGCACATCAAAGCCACGTAGCAGCACGCCACCGGCACTGAGCAATTGCTCATCGATCAAACCTCGCAGATCGGACAGGCAAGCCGACAGATCAAGGCCAGGCTCACGGGCCTCGATCAGCAGGGGCAACGGGGTACTGGCATGGCGCAGGGGCCGGATGTCGAAGCGTGAATCAAGCATGGAAGACTCCGCGAAACGAGGAAGACGGTGCGGCATGGGTCAGCCCAGGGCGCGCAAGGAAGGGAGTGAGGGACGTTGTGCCTGGACCAGCGCCACCAGGCGCAGCAAGAAATCATCGCGTTGGCGGTGCAGGAAGAAATGGCCGCCGGCGCACATCTCCAGCTGGAACGGCCCACTGCATTCAACTTCCCAGGCCGCCAGGGCACTGATCGCGACGCTGTCGTCACGCCCACCGAAGACATGCAGCGCGCATGGCAACGGCGCGCGGCCGGGTGGTTGATAGCGGTCGCCAAGCAGGAAGTCGGCGCGCAGCACGGGCAGCACCATGGCCAGCAACTCGGGGTCATCGAGTACCGCCTGGGGCGTACCGTCGAGGCGGCGCAACTCGGCAATCAGCTCGGCATCGTTCATGGGTTGCGCATCGGGATTGCCGCCGCGCTGGCTGGGCGCGGTGCTGGCCACGGCGATCAAGGCGCTGGGCGGGTCAATACCCAGGGCAACCAGCGCATGCGCCACTTCCAGGGCAATGACACCGCCGACGCTATGACCGAGCATCAGGTAAGGACCGTCGATCAGCGGCGCCAACTCGCTCGCCAGGCTTGCCGCGAGGCCAGGCATGTCCACCTGCAGTGGCTCATCGGCGCGGCGACCATGGCCGGGCAGCTCGACTGGCTGAACATCGAGCCAGGCCGGCAAGGCAGCACGCCATGGTGCGAACGCCATGGCGCTCGCACCAGAACAAGCGAAGCAGAACAGGCGGATGCGATCAGGGGCGACAGACACGGCGAATCTCCTTGGAAGCAATCGACAAGCCGGACCGGCCTTGCCTGGAACACTGCTAATAAGGACGAAAGAAATGCGCGAGGAATTAAGTGTCTTTGATAAATATTGTTATTTGCGGGGAGGCGGATTGGACGGGGGGAGGCGCGCGGGGTGCGCCTCCCCTCTTCATCGATCTTCAGACCACCGGCTGCAAACCCGAGGCCACGGCGGGCGCCTGGCGCTGGACGATCTGGCCGCGTTCGAGCTTGATCAACTGGTCGGCCAGGTGGAAGTAGCGGTCGTCATGGGAGATGACCAACAGCGTCTTGCCCTGGGCGCGCAGCTCGGGCAGCAGCTCACAGTAGAACACCTCGCGGAACGCGGGGTCTTGATCGGCGGCCCATTCGTCGAAGATGATCACTGGCCGCCCCTCCAGGCAAGCAACGATCAACGCCAGACGCTTGCGCTGGCCCTGGGACAGTTCACGGGTGGAGAACGAACCGTCGCTGACGCTGACTTTGTGGTCCAGGTGCAGTTTGGCCAGCCATTCGCTCGCCTGGGTATCCAGACTGGAGTCAGGCGCCTCGAGCAGGGTATCGAACAGGTGGAAGTCGGAGAACACCGCCGAGAACAGCTGGCGATAATCGTCCCATTCATCCGCCGCCACCGGCCGGCCATCGACGCGCACTTCACCACTTTCCGGCCGGTACAGGCCGGCGATCAGCTTGGCCAGGGTGGTCTTGCCACTGCCGTTCCCCCCCACCAGGAAGGTAATCTCGCCAGGGTTGAGGGTCAGCATCACCGGACCGAGGGTGAATACCTCGTCTTCTCGCTCACTGAAATAACCATGGGTCAGGCCATCCAGCTCCAATGTCACGCCCTTGGGCTGTACGCCGGGAATCGGGCTTTGCAGTTGAGCTTCAGCCTTCAACTGTTCGAGCGTGGTTTCGATGCGCGCACTGGCGACGCGCGCCTGGCTCATCTGCGGCAGGTTCAGCAGCACCCCTTCCAGCGGTCCCATCATGTACAGGAACACCATCACGTAGCCGGTGATCACCGCCGTGTCGGAAGGAATCCACAAGCGCAGGAACAGCACCACGCCGATCAACACCAGGAACAGCAAGCGACCCCAGCCGCCAGTGATGGCGAACAGCATCAGGCCCTTGGCACGGTTGTGACGCACTTGTTCGATAGCATTGACGAGCACCTCATCGAGAAAGCGCCTTGCCTTGGACCGGTTGAGCTTGAGTTCCTTGGCACCTGACACCATGGCGTCGAAGTGACTGAAGAGTTCGTCCTGGCTGGAGCCCGCCTTGCGAAAGTACTGGAGCATGTGCGAATGGCACAGGTGGTAGCCCAGCGAGCCAAGACCGATGGCCAGCACCGAGACCAGGAAAATCGCCCACGACAGGTACGCCAGATAGCCGAGGCAGCCAAGCACCACCACGGCACTGGTCACCAGCATCGGGAAACCGGTGAAGAAGTTCGACAAGGTGGTGGTGTCGTCGGCCAGGGCCGCCTGGATGCGCCCGCGACCGGTGGTCTCCAGACCGCGCAAAGGCGCGGCAACCACATGCCGCGAGATGTGCAGGCGCAGGGTGGCCAGGCCTTGCTGGCTGAGATGGGCGAATAGCGTGCGGGACAGCACTTGGCTGCCCATCACCAGCGCTATCACCAGTACGAAAGGCAGCGCGTAGCCGGCCAAGCCGTCCAGCGGTGCGTTCAGGGCCTGGTTAATCAGCGCCACCAGCAACACGTTGGCCAGCCCGCAGACCAGGCTTGCGCCAATGGCCACGGCCAACCGAGTGCGCGAAGCGCGGACCAGCATACCGAACAATGACATGGTGTCTCCTTGGGGTCGGCCGGCGCGGGCCGTCACGCCGTCGCCGTCGATAGAGTGGGGTCACTGGAGTAAACGAAGCCTGCGGCAGATTCTTTAAGCCGCGTCGGCGGCATTATTACAGGTATTGGGAATCAGATGCTGTTGCTATAGACTCCTATCCTCGCCAAAAGGCGACCTGCCTGCTCCGGAGTCTGTTGCAATGCTCATTACCCGCCGTCGAGCCTTGACCGGCCTCGCGCTGCTGCCGCTCGCGCTGTGCGGCTCGCCGCTGGCCCGCGCCGCTGGCCCTACAATGCCGAAAGTCGATATCGTCAGTTTCGAGCCCGCCCTCACCGAAAGCCTGCTAGGCCTGGGTGTAGCCCCCATGGCCGTGGTCAACGCCAGTTATTATCGCGAGTTCGTCGTCCAGCCGGAAATGCCCGACGACATCCTGGACCTGGGCCCGAGTATCGAGCCGAATCTGGAGTATCTGCAACGCCTGAAGCCTGGCCTGATCATCGGCACGTCCTGGCAGTTGGAAGGCACCTTACTGCGCCGCATCGCACCGTTGCGCACCTTCGACATCTATACCTCGAATGCCCAGCCCTACCGCAATGCCGGCCAGGTGATGCTGGACCTCGGCGCCCTGGTGGATCGACGCGACGAAGCGCGCGCCTTGCTGCAACAGACGGACGACCTGCTCGAAAACTTACGCGCCAGGCTCACGCCGATCAGCGACCGTCCGGTCTATATCGCACGCCTCAATCCAGACGGCCGCCACCTGCTGCTGTTCGGCGCCAAGGGCATGTACCAGGCCGTCCTCGAAAGACTGGGCTTGCGCAACGCCTACCAGGGCCGCACCAATGCATGGGGCGGCAGCCCCGCGGTGGGCATCGAGACGCTGCTGGAACATCCGGACGCCTCGTTGCTGTATTACACCAACCCCCGCGAAGCCGTGGCCGCGCAACGCCGACTGAATAACAGCCCTATCTGGGGCGCCTTACCGATGATTCGCGAAGGCCGTATCCAGGCACTGCCCCGCTTCTACCCAAGCGGCGGCTTGCTGACTGCGCAACGCCTGGCCCTGTCGATCACCGAGCAACTGCTCGCCATGGAAACCAAGCATGCCTGACAGCACCTCACGCCTGCGCCGCCAACCGATATGGCTGGCCCTCGGCCTGTTATTCATCGCCCTGGCCCTGAGCGCTTACCAAGGCAACTCACTGCTGGCCGGCCACTCCTGGAGCAATGCCATCGGCTCAGCGTCAACCAGCGATCTGCCCGCGTTGCTGGTGCGCTACAGCTATCTGCCACGCCTGGTCATCAGCCTGCTGGTGGGCGCGGCCCTGGCCCTGGCCGGGGTGATCTTCCAGCAAGTCCTGCGCAATCCCATCGCCGAGCCAACCACCCTGGGCGTCGCTTCCGGCGCCTACCTGGCCCTGGCCGCCTGTGCAATCTATGCGCCGAGCCTGCTCGACGGCGGGCAGGAAGGCGTAGCCCTGGCCGGTGCCGCCCTGGGCATGCTGGCAGTGCTGGGCCTGGCCTGGAGCCGGCGCCTGTCGCCGGTAGCGCTGATTCTTTCCGGGCTTATCATCAACCTGTATTGCGGGACCCTGAGCACCTTGCTGGTGCTGGCCAACCACGAGGTCCTGAGCAACCTGTTCATCTGGCAATCGGGTTCGCTGAACCAGAACAGCTGGCAGGATGTGTATCACCTGGCACCGCGCCTGGCGGTGGCGGCCGCGCTCGCCGTCCTGCTCGCTCGCCCTCTGGAATTGCTCGGCCTCAACGATGCGGCGGCGGGTAGCCTCGGGTTGTCGCCCAATCGCCTGCGCCTGTTGGCCCTGGCGGTGGCGGTGGTCTTGAGCGCCAGCACCATCGCCAGCGTCGGCGTGATCGGCTTCGTCGGCCTGGCCGCCCCCGCCCTGGCCCGCCTGGCCGGTGCCCGTACCCTGCGCCAACGGCTGGCCTGGGCCCCGTTGTTCGGGGCCTTGCTGCTGCTACTCGCTGACCAGGTAGTGCAGGCGTCGGCGGCCCTGCTGGGCGCAGAAATGCCCACCGGCATCTTCACTGCGTTCCTCGGCGCACCGCTGCTGCTGGTGTTGCTGACCCGCCTGCATGAAACCCGGATCGCCGCACCCACCCAACGCGCCGCCGCTCACGTCACCCCACTTAAACGCACTGCATGGATACTGCTTGCGGTGCTGGCAGCCTCCGTGTTCCTGGCGCTGACCTGGGGACGCGGCCCGGATGGCTGGTATTTCAGCGGCGGCGCAGAGTTCGACGCCTTGCTGCCATGGCGTGCGCCACGGGTGGCCGCCGCGTTCGCCGCGGGCATCCTGCTGGCTCTGGCCGGCACCCTGATGCAACGCATGACAGGCAACCCCATGGCCAGCCCGGAAATGCTCGGGGTCAGTTCGGGTGCCGCGCTGGGCGGCATTCTTGCCTTGCTGTTCGTACCCGGTTTCAACCCGCTGATACTGCTGCTGGCGGCCACGTTCGGCGCCCTGCTGGCCCTGCTGGCCATTGTCGCGCTGAGCTGGCGTAGCGCCTTCGCGCCGGATCGCATGCTGCTGATTGGCGTCGCGCTGAGCACTCTGCTCAATGCTTTCGCCGCGCTGTTCATGGTCAGCGGCGACTCCCGCGTGCTGCTCATGCTCAGCTGGATGACCGGTTCGACCTATCGTATCGATGCCAGCCAGGCAGTGGTCATCAGTGCCCTTGCGGCGGTGTTCCTGCTGGTCACGCCGCTGTGCAACCGTTGGCTGGCGATCATGCCGCTGGGCGCTGAATACACTCGATCGCTGGGTATTTCCCTGGGCGGCAGCCGCCTGGTCTTGCTGCTGCTCACCGCCGTGATGACCGCCGCCGCGACCCTGGTAGTAGGCCCGCTGAGTTTCATCGGTCTGATCGCACCGCACATGGCGCGGCTGCTCGGCGCGCAACGGCCTATCGCGCAATTGCTGCTCTCGGCACTGCTGGGCGGCACGCTCCTGGTGCTGGCGGACTGGCTGGGACGCAACCTGGTGTTCCCGTGGCAAATCCCGGCCGGGATGTTCGCGACCTTTATCGGCGGTCCTTATTTCATGTGGTTGTTGGCGCGTAAGCGCTGACGGAGCGTGAATGCAGGTTTTTTAAACAAATTCTAAATAGTTGTGATTCCCATTCGTTACAGACTTACTTAAGCTATGCCCTGGACGAACTCAGCAGGTCAAGGCCCGCGAGGTTTCTGCGGGTCGGCATACGTGAGAAACCACTAACGGAGAATCATCATGACCACGCCGAACTTCACCCTACATCTGGCTGACGGCCGCAGTGTGATCGCCCAAGTGGCGGACGATGGCAACGGCAGCCTGGTCATCGAAGGCATCGACGCCGTGCATTTCCGTCGGCAAGACGGCTACGTGCGCCTGGAAAACATGCCCGACGTATTCCCCGTGCTTGGCCTGCTGGCGCTGCTTGGCCAAGTTTTCTGCAACTCGTCCCGTGTCCCAATGCTGGAAATCAGTGCCCCGCTCACCCTCGACCGCGCGCGCGACGCGGTACGCGAAGGCGTATTCGACACCCTGCTGGGCCATGACGGCCATACGGCCCGCCTGGCCTGCGCACGCAGCAGTTTCTGGCAACACCCCCTGCCCTGGCTGACCACCCGTTCTGCCGCGGGCATGCCGCTGCGCTACACCTTCAGCGGCGAAAAACGTCACCCCCAGCGCCCGCCGATCCCGCACGGCGAAGTCTATCGCCGCGAGCTGCCCGGCCTGAACACCACCTTCAGCCTGCGCACCGTAGACCTCGGGCTCGACCTGGAGCGTTTCAACCGCTGGATGAACCTGGAGCAAGTCGCGTTTTTCTGGGAGCAGACCGGCAGCCTGGACGAACATGCTGCCTACCTGCAGCAGATGCTCGACGACCCGCGGGTGTTGCCGTTGATAGGCAGCTACGACGATGAGCCCTTCGCCTACTTCGAGGTCTACTGGTGCAAGGAAGATCGCATCGCCCCCTATTACGACGTGCAGGACCACGACCGTGGCTGGCACGTCGTGGTTGGCGAGAGCAAGCATCAAAGCGCCGGCAAGCTCAAGGGCTGGTTCCGCTCACTCATGCATTACATGTTCATCGACGAGCCTCGCACCCAGCGCATCCTCGGCGAACCGCGGATCGACCACACCCGACAGATCGGCTTCCTTGAATCCCAGGGCTACGGCCGCCTCAAGACCATTACCTTGCCGCACAAGAAAGCCGCCCTGCTGCGCCTGGAACGCGAGACGTTCTTCGACGAGTACTACCCCTGACCGTTATCCGTTGGCTGCCCGCTGCTTGATGGGGATCAAGCAACGGGCGGCCTGATACCCACCCACTTAAAAAAACTACGTCACACTTAGGAGCCTCCATGCACGCAAAGAACGTCTTCCACTACCATCCGTTGGCGCTGGCCTTGTTTCTCAGTGGCCTGCCATTGAGCGCAGTCCACGCCGCCGACAGCACCGATACCGCTGCCCCCGGTACCGCGCTGGTGCTGCAGGAAACCAACGTCAATGCGAAGGCGGTCGAGAACCCAACAGGCCAGCTCACCGGCCCGGTCGCGACGCGCAGCACGAGCGCGAGCAAGACCAACTCGGCGATCAAGGAGATTCCGCAGTCGATTTCGGTCGTCACTCGCGATGAAATGGACAACCGCAAGAGCGACACCCTGGCTGAAGCCTTGAGCTACACGCCAGGCGTGATTTCACAGCCGGGCGGTTTCAGTCGTGTGGGGGATGACTTCGTGATCCGTGGCTTCAACGTGGGCTCGGGCACCGGCGGCATCCTGCGCGATGGCATGAAACTGCAAGGCAGCGTGTATGACGGCGGCATCGAACCCTACGGCCTGGAGCGCGTGGAAGTGGTCAAGGGCGCCTCTTCGGTGCTGTACGGCCAACTGTCGCCGGGTGGCCTGATCAACACCATCACCAAGCGACCGACCGACACGCCCCTGCATGAAATCAACGTTGAATATGGCAGCCATGCACGCAAGCAGTACAGCTTCGACCTGGGCGGCCCGATCGATGACGAAGGCAAGTTCTCTTATCGCCTCACAGGACTGTGGCGCGACAGCGACACCCAGACCACCGATGCCGACGACGACCGCCGCTACATCGCGCCGGCCTTCACCTGGCGTCCAAACGAAGACACCTCGCTGACCCTCCTGGCCAGCTATCAGGAAACCCGTACCGGTTTCGCACCGCCCCTGGACTACGACCTGACGACCTCGTCCAGCGCCCGTTACCCCAAGGTCGACCGCGATCTGTTCACGGGCGAGCGTGGCTTCGATCACTACAACAACTACTCGACCACGGTCGGCTACCTGTTTGAACATAACTTCACGCCTGACCTGAAAGTCCGCCACGCGCTGCGCCACTTCGACGCCGACCTGAGCTGGGACTACATGCAAGTCGCCGATACCGGCAGCGCCGCCTTACGCAACCAGGGTCTGCTGGCGCGCCGGGCGAGCATTCGCCGCGAGCGCTCCGAAGGCTGGACCAGCGACAACAACGTGGAATGGACCCTCAACAGCGGCCGCTGGCAGCACACCCTGCTGGCCGGCGTGGACTACTACCACAAGACCTACGACTCACACCGTTTCTCCGGCGCCAACTCCCTCTTCAACCCGGCCAACCCGGTGTACGGCGCGCCTACACGCATCACGTCGGCCGACACCGGCTCGGACCTGCACAGCGCCCAGGCGGGCGTTTACGTACAGGATCAGATCAAGTTCGACGATAAGTGGATCCTGCTCCTGGGCGGACGTCAGGATTGGGCGGAAAGCCGCACCTACGTCAACGCTACCGGCGCGCGCACCCCACGCGACGACAAGAAAGCCACTGGCCGTGTAGGCCTGGTGTATCAGGCGGACAATGGCCTGGCCCCCTACATCAGTTGGAGCCAGTCGTTCCTGCCGGCCAACGTCTTCAACGCCAATGCCAACACCTCGTTCGAACCGACCGAGGGTGAACAATACGAAGTGGGCGTGCGCTATACACCACCAGGCACCAATGCCCTGTTGACCGCCGCCGTCTATGACCTCAAACAGAAAAACTCGCTGAGCACCGACCTCACCGGCAACACCGTGCAGTTCGGTGAAACCCGCTCGCGGGGCGTCGAGTTGGAGGCAAAGGCAGAGGTCACCGCCAACCTCACCGCCACCGCATCGTATACCTACACCGACGCGAAAATCACCGATGACGCCGTCGCCAGCCGCGTGGGCACGCGCATCGACGGCGTGCCTTACCACATGGCCAACCTGTGGGCAGACTATCGCTTGAGCGCCCTGGGCCTGTCCAAGGTCGTGATCGGCGGTGGTGCCCGCTACATGGGCACCAGCCGTACTTCCAGCTCGGACAACAACGAGAAGGTTGACGCCTACACCCTGTTCGACGCCAAAGTCAGCTACGAAGTCGACAAGAACTGGACCGTGGCCATGAAGGCGCAAAACCTGACCAATGAAAAATACCTGTTCTGCAATACCTCGTGCCGCTATGGCGACGAACGCACAGTGATCGGATCGGTCAACTATCGCTGGTAACAGGCGGATCGCAACCCAGCGAGAACTGTTTTTGCTGGGCTTGTCCGAATATCCGATGCCAGACCTCTGGCATCGGATTTTTTTTGCCCGGATCAGCGGCCAGGTGGCTTGTGTATAGGTGTCGCGGTGCTGGACATGGAGCGAGAAGCCCTTAACATAGATGTTCCAATCAGCCATCAGGGAAGTAAACGCTGATGAATAAAGTAATTTATTCACTACGCTTTTTTGCCTCAATACCCTTCTATGCGATATCCATTTTGTTATGGGCCTACGTCGTAAAAACGGTCATCGAATCTACGGTACTCGTATTTTCAGTTTATTTGACCCCTTACAGCTTTGGGCAGGTGTTGGGAACCTGGATTGTTTGCATTGTGACGGCGGGTATTTCTGTTGGCATATGGATGCTGGGAAGATACGTGCGTACCTGGGGGTGTCAGAAATTTTGTGTTCGGGCATAACATGAGTAAGAGGTGCATGTATGCCAACCAAAAAGAAACCCCTTC